>NZ_CP084550.1:1911419-2229989 GCF_021800405.1 Arthrobacter sp. FW306-07-I
TCTGGATCCAGCGGAAGGCTTCCGGTTCCGTCAGGCCCATCTTGGTGGTCAGCAGGCTCTTGGCGCGCTCCACGAGCTTGCGGGTGGCGAACTGCTCCTGCAGGTCCGAAACCTCGCCCTCGAGGGCCTTGATTTCCTCGTGGCGGGAGAGTGCGATCTCCAGCGCCGGGATGAGGTCTGCGGGCGTGAACGGCTTGACCACGTAGGCCATGGCGCCGGCGTCACGGGCCCGCTCCACCAGTTCCTTCTGGCTGAAGGCGGTCAGCAGGACCACAGGGGCGATGCGGGCCTTGACGATCTTTTCCGCTGCCGAGATGCCGTCCATGACGGGCATCTTGACGTCCATGAGGACCAGGTCAGGCTTGAGTTCCTCGGCGAGCTGGACGGCCTTCTCGCCGTTGTCCGCCTCGCCCACGACGTCGTAGCCTTCACCGCGCAGGATCTCGATGATGTCGAGGCGGATGAGGGTTTCATCCTCTGCCACAATGACGCGGCGCGCCGGCTGGGACGTGGGCTTGGACTCCGTCTGTTCAGTCACGGGATCTCCTTGAAAAGGTACGGCGGGACATCACTATCTTAGGTGCCACCGCGGCTGTACTTGGCTTGCAGGGGTTCGGTTGCGGCGACGGCGGCGCGATTCTGGAATTCAGCCTATCTGCATGTAGAGTAATTCCGCGTACGTGAAGCGATCGCGTTGCTCACAGTCAGCTGTGGGCGTACTTTCGCTCCTCGTATTCCGCGCCCGAGTGGCGGAATTGGCAGACGCGCCGCACTCAAAATGCGGTATCGAAAGGTGTGTGGGTTCGAGTCCCACCTCGGGCACAGTGTTTCCGCAGGTCAAGCGCCTGTTGAGCGATTGAGTGTGTACAAAAACCGCCAAAGTGTGTACACGAGCGTACCGTTTTGTGTGTGGCAAGCATCAGTACTCGCACCAAAAAGGACGGTTCAAAGTCCTTCATGGTGCGCTGGCGGGACCCTAAGACCAAAACCGCCCAAGGCCTCACGGTTGCTACAGTCACCGAAGCTGAGACCCTCAAGCGGCTGCTTGACGCCAACGGACAATCGTTTGAGATCGCCCAGCACGCCATCCTCACCAACGAGAAACGTCCGCCTACCGTGGCAGAAGTCATCCAAGAACACATCGATCTGCTGGTCCGCCCTTCGAGCGGAACCATCAAGACGTATCAAACCATGCTTGATCTCCACATCCGGCCGGTCATCGGTCACGTTCCCGTGGACAAGGTCGACTATCGCGTCATTGCGCACTGGGTGAAGTCAATGATGGCCAAAGGCAAGGCACCAAAGACGATCCATAACATCCATGGCCTCATTTCGGCCTCGATGAATACGGCGGAGATGCTCGGCTACATCACCCGAAACCCCTGCCGGGGCGTGCAGCTGCCGAACATCGAGAAGGCCGAGGATGAGGCCATGTTCCTGACCCATGCCGAGTACCGGCTCATCATGGAGGGGATGGGGGAGCGGTACAAGGCCTTCACTGACTTCCTGGTCATGACCGGCACGCGTTTTGGAGAAGCCACTGCACTGACTGTTGCGGACGTGGACCTGCTTTCCAAGCCACCGACTGCCCGCATCAACAAAGCGTGGAAACGGGATGGGCAGAACCAGTTTTACGTTGGCGCGACAAAGACCGGTGCCGGCAAGAGGACCATCGGGCTGAACCCGGCTCTGGTGGAGCTGCTGATTCCGCTGGTGGCAAGCAGGCCAGGTAAGGAACTGGTGTTCACGACGCCCAAGGGCGGCCGGATCGTCCATAAACTCTTCTGGGCTGACTACTGGGTGCCTGCCGTTCGCACGGCCCAGGCAATTGGCATGACTAAGAACCCAAGGATTCACGACCTTCGCCACACCCACGCGTCCTGGCTCATCCAGGACGGCGTGCCATTGTTTACCATTTCCCGCCGGCTCAGGCACGCATCCACGAAGACGACTGAGCAGGTGTACGGTCACCTGATGCCCGAGGCATTGCAGGTGGGCGCTGACGCAACTGAGGGTTCGGTGACAGCTTTTCAGCGTCTTTAGCTCGTATTTCGTCGGCTCTCTCAGCGGCCGGTTTCGGTCATGTTGGTTAGTATGGCAGCACGCATGGACCTGAGAAACCTGCACTTTTCTCTGGAGGACGCCGTGGACATCGAGTTTTTTGAGCCTGCCGAAGCAGCAGCGCTTATGCGCTGCACGGAGTCCTGGCTGCGCGACGGTGCGACCAGCGGACGCTTCCCTCACGCGTGCTGGGGGAAGGGAAAGATCATCTTTACCTCGGAACACATCCTGGAGATCGCCAAGTTGAGCGAAATTCTTCCCGGCAAGACTAGTTCTCAGCTTCCCGAAAGCCAGCTGCTGAATAAGCAGCGGCTCATCGGGACACGGTCGAAGGCCAGATTGTCGCCTGTGAGCTGAGCAAGGGTTACAACCGCCCCCCACGCTGGTGCTGACAACACGCTTTTCAGGCTAAATGTGATTCGGACCTCGCAAAGTGGGAGGACCACTGAAATGGTTCGTTCCATCGCTCAATCACTGGCGGCCGTCGCTACTCTTCTTATGGCTGGCCCCCTCGCTGGTTGTAACTCTGCAGCCGACTCCATCAAATCCATGGAGTCTGCCCCAGGCGTCGCAGCAGATGCACCATGTCTGACGTCCGCCGGCGACGCTGCGAAGGCCCTTGCCCAGCTGGAGTATATTCCGGTGAAAGGGCGCGCTACGAAGACCGGCTATACGCGGAATGAGTTCGGACCCATCTGGGCCTACGTCGACCATAACGGCTGCGACACCCGCAACGACATCCTCGCCCGCGATCTGGTAGGCGAAATGTTCAAGGCCGGCACCAATAACTGCGTGGTGGCCGCAGGAGTCCTGGCTGACAAGTACACCGGTACAACCATCAGGTTTGCCGCTCTATTTCTATATCAACGAGTTCCTGGATCGACGCTGCTTCAGCATGATCGTTTTTGTGAATGACGGGAGTGTCGATGGCGCCCCTGTCGGGCGGCCCAAACAAGTTCATGATCAGTCGCTCTATCGAATGTGTGAACTTCTCCGTGAGGTGCGAACTTCCGATGTCAGGCATTTCTTAGTCCTCGCTTTCGCGTCTCCGATATCCAGGCTGCCACCCCTGCAGCCGATGCGTGAGGGATAGCTCGTCATGCTGGGTGTTTCAGCTTCGCCTCTGACTGAGTCATCCGAACCATCTGGAGGGGCCCTGTTGGGTCTGTCTGGCCGGACCTGCTGATAGCGGACGCGCACTTGTGTGGTCCCTGAAGAGGGCAGTTGCTGCGCACTGCCGGGCATTATGGATGGCGGCGATTGCTGCATTCTTATCCGAAAACGCTCCTGACACGGCTAGGACATCCCCGGCGGGGGAGAGCAACCTGAATCTAAAATCCCCGGGGCCTGTTACCAAGAGCTCGAATATTCCCGCCATGGCTTGCCTCGTGGCTGAGGGAAGTGCTGGGCCGAATAACACGGCAGAAGCGGCTGGATGCGGCTCGAGGTCTGATGGTTCAGGGAACTGGTCAGCGCCTTCGGCCGGGTCCTGGGAGTGGGAGCGTATCTCGGGAAAATCCCGGGAATTATCTCCTTCAGCCGGAGCCTCACTGTGCATCCGCGTGTTGTCCATGCTTGGTGTGCCCATTATGGAGCCTCTTTTCTCTGTACTGCCTTCTACTACCGACGGTCCCACTAAGTACTGCCTTCTACTACCGACGGTCCCACTAAGGAAACAGCGTCCACTGCCTTTCCCGGTGTGTTGATCAGAGTAGGGGCAACAGGTGATCAGGCAGATCAGGTTCATCCCCCACGAAGAAATAGGCAGCTGTTCCTATCAGCAGCAAGCCCATGACACCTACTTCGACGGCTTGGCATGCAATGGCCGTGATGAGCAGGACAACGCCGGTCAGGCAGGCCACCGCGGCGAAGTATGACGTGGCCCCGAACGGGCTTTCGATCAGACCGGTGGATAGTTCCTTGGCCAGATGCGGGTCCTTGGTCACCAGGTCCAGTTCCAGCTCGTCCAGGAGTTTCTGCTCTTTATCTGACAACGGCATCTGAAACCTCCCGTGATACCGCTGCTGCCGTTTCAGGGCTTGCAGCTGGAGCCTCCGAGTAGCTCTCCGCTGCCGGAGGATTCTAATCTAACATTTCAAATGTTAGTAATTTGACCATAGGAGCGTTCCTGGGGGAAGTCAAGGAATACCCTCCAAACAGGGGGGGCAGGGTAGGCCCGGTCCCTGTCGAGGCTGAGGGTCAGGGCTGCAGGTCTCCGGCGATGAGGGCGCAGAGCACGGCGGCTTCGCTGATGCCGGGTTCCTTTGTCGCCGTCAGCAGGGTTAGCGGGCCGTGGTCGGCCAATCCCTGGAGGTGTTTAAGGGCATCAGCAGCTTCGGATGTTTGGAGTTCGGCCAGGTACCGCTGGCTGAACTCCTCAAAACGCCGAGGGTCATGGCCGTACCACCTGCGCAGCTCATCTGATGGGGCCACCGCGTTGCACCATTCGTCCAGATGCGCCTTTCCCTTGCTCATACCCCGTGGCCAGAGGCGATCTACGAGGATACGGGCTCCATCTGTGTCCAGGGGTTCCTCATAGATGCGCCGTACTTTCACTTGTCGGGTCATCTGTATGTCTCCTTCATTGCGCAGGCTTGGCCGCTGAGATTTAGACCGTGATGCTTTTGCTGGTTCAGGAAGGGCTGGGGAGGTCTCCGGGTATCTTGTCGGGGTCCCGCAGGGCGAGGGCGGCCTGGACGAGGGAGGCGTGAGTGAGTGCTTGGGGGAAGTTTCCGAGGAAGGTGCCTGTGGCAGGATCGATTTCTTCGCTGTAAAGCCCTAACGGGTTGGCGTTCTGAAGGAGTGCTTCGAAAAGTTGGCTCGCTTCCTGTCGTCTGCCGGTGAGGGCGAGGGCTTGGACGAGCCAGAATGAGCAGGGCAAGAAAGCTCCCTCCGTTCCTGGTAGCCCGTCCTTTCCTGGCGGATACCGGTAGAGGAATGGGAAGCCGGCAGAAAGCTCTTGGCTGACTGCGTCCACTGTTCCTTTCACTCGGTCAGAGCAAGGGTCCTCAAAGTCGGTGACAGGAAGGAGCAGTATCGCAGCGTCCAGGTCGGAGGAGCCGTAGGTGCGGGTGTAGGTGTTTTTGTCCGTGTTGAAGCCCTTGGACCTGATCTCTGCTGCGAGATCCCGTTGAGCTTGTTGCCAGCGGTCCCGTTGCGTCGTCCGGAGGTGGTGGGTGCGTCCGATCCTCAGGGCCCTGTCCAGGGCCAGCCAGCCCATCATCTTGGAGTGCACATGGTGGGCTGCGTCGTCCCGGATTTCCCAGATTCCTGCATCTGGTTCCTGCCACCGCGCTGCCACCTGGTCCGCGAAGCCACGCATGGCCCGCCATGTCTCGGAGTAAAGGCGGTGGCCGCTTCGTACGAGGACCCAGGCGGCGTCCAGGACCCAACCGTAGCCGTCGAGCTGGTGCTGGCCTGCGGCACCATTGCCGGTGCGGACAGGGGTGCTCCCGGCAAATCCCGGCCAGTCGGGAAGCCTGCGTTCCGCCGGGACATGTCCTCCAGCAAGAGTGAGCAGCGCGGGCAGGCGGGGGCGCTCGAGCCGGCTGGCGTGCAGCATCCATCCAAAGAATTTTCTTGCTTCAGGCGTTTTCCCAACATTGAGAAACGCGCCGACTCCAATGCTGGCGTCCCTCGGCCAGGCATAGCGGTAGTCCCAATTGCGTATCCCGCCTGGGTCCTCGGGCAGTGATGTGGTGGGGGCAGCTACCGGGGCGCCGGAAGGGGAATAGGTCAGCAGTTGCAGGGTCAGCAGGCTGCGAAGAACGGCCTCCCGGAACGGTATCTCCTCATCGCTGTCCTCTGTCCACGCCTGCCATCGTGCTTCGTCAGCTTCGACGAGGGCCCATGCTGTTGACGGATCCACGTGGATCAGGGGTTCTCCGTACGCGATGGCCATGACAAGAGTGAGAGGACTGCCAGGGTGAACTGTCACGTAGGTCGGCCGGCCTGGTTCGACGTTCAGTTCCTCACTGCATCCCAACGACAAGGCCAGGGGTCCCCAGTCACAGACGAGGCCCACTCCCCGGCGGATATGTGGGCGCCGGTGCTGTTCGCCTAGCCGCGGGTCAAAGTTTATGACCGCTGGAAAGGGGGAGCCCCTGGCGCTGAGTCGTCTGATCAGGAGCGTTGTGGGCAGAAGTTTGCCGGCGACTTCGGCGATCATGGCGTCATGGAGGATGAGCTGGCTCGCACCGGCTGACCAGACGGTTTCAAGAGTGGCGCTGTGGTGGCGGTACTTGCGGGTGCTCACCTGTGTCTGGACGGAGGGTCCGACCAGAAAGGAGCCGGCTCGGGAGCCGCCCAGGAGGGCACCAAAGACTGGCTGCCCGTCAAATGCAGGGGCGCAAAGCCAGTCCACGGAGCCGCGGGCGGATACCAAGGCGGCCGTACGGGTGTCACCGACCAGCCCGTAGTCCGCAATGCAGGAATCGTGCCATGCTCCCGTCCCGTTGGGCAGGGACTCTGCTGATTCCTTTTCGAAGGTCTCGTGCCGGTGGCGCCCAGTCATCATGTGGTCCTTAGCAGCATTCCGAGGACGGCTCCGTACACTACATGGGCGATGATCGTGATGGCGGGTGTTTGGATGCCGTAATTCAAACCAAGCAGGCCCGGGGGCTCCAGGACTGCTCTGTTGGCGGGGCCCGCCCTGGTGGAAGCCATTCGGGGGTGAACCCCTGGCAAGAGCGGCAGGATTACCGTCAGGGCTACAGCGACGTGGAGAAGTCCCAGCAGGGCCCCTGCCCACCAGGTGGCCGCACCAAGGAGCGCGAAGGCAGCTGCGTAGCCCAAAGCGAAAACCTGGCCTGCGACCAGATGGATGAAGAACCCTGCCACCCGCGCCCGGTCCGGGTCAGGTGTCAGGAACGTGCCCAGCACGAGGGGCAGGTCCAGTCTCGTCCAGCCGGCCATCTGTGCGGAGATCATCACGACAGTCAGCACAGCCGTGGCAAGCAGCCCGAAGAGGGCCCAGCCGGACCAGTCCATTTCAGTGACCGCCGGATCCGGGACGAACGAACTGCGAAAGTGTTCCTTGCCTTGTCCGTCTTGACGGCGGCAGGAGACCCGGTCCCGGGCGGCTGCCCTGGGCGGTGGCATGCCAAAACCTGTCGGTGACTATGCACGGGCCCATGTTCGGCTTCCTTTCGTGGCTGCTCTCGGACGGTTCTTTTTTAAAGTTCGTCTACCGTGTGGGGTCGGTGTCGATCTCGGGGCAGTTGTCAGCGGTTGGCGCTGTTCCGGCTGACTCCTGTGATTCCCGGATCAGGTATCGGAGGAAAAGCATGTCACCACAGCGGAGCACGTGTTGAAGGTGCATTCTTCTCGGGGGCAGGTTTTCCTGTGAACTGGCAGCGATGCGCTGGCCCGGCCCTGCTGTCAGCAGGGGACTGACCGACAGGCAGAGCTCATCGACCCGACCTGCTTGCTGGAAGGTTCCAAACAAGTGCGGTCCTCCCTCGGAGTGGATCCGGGAATGACCGCGCCGCTCTAATTCCTTGATCAGAAGATCGACATCCAAGTGCCGCTGCCCGCAGGTGACCACGTCGGCGACCTTCTCCAACGCTTTTCTTCTTACCCGGTTGGCCTCCGCTGTAGTGATCACCAGCGGCGGCTCCTGTGCTGTGGCGAAGAAGGGCAGGCCGGGGTCAATCCGCAGGCTTCCGGAGACGACGGCAAGTGCTGGTTGGCCGCTTTTGCCTTGGCTTGTGCGCCACTGCGCACCGGCCGTTCCGATGAGATCCCCGGAGTACCCCTCCGTCCTGACCGTCCCGGCGCCGAGGAGAAGGATATCTGCCGTACGGCGTATGAGACCCATGATGCGCCGGTCCCCGGCGTTACCCAGCCCGCCCGAGCGGCCGGCGAGTGTGGCGGCACCGTCAAGACTGGAAACAAAGTTGAAACTCACCCATGGGCTGCCGTCGGCCGGGTGCGTGTACCAGTTCAGGAGCTGGGTGTCAGTGGCACCCTTGAGAAGTCCGGGCATTATTCGGTCAATCACGGCAGGTCCTCCGTGCTGCCGGGTTCCGGACTTGTCATGTTGTGGCGCAGTTCAAGGGGTTTCCGCCAACCCAGGACTGCCTCTGTCAGGTGCAGTGCCGCGACTGCAGGAGCAACGTTATGCATTCGAAAGATCCGCGCTCCCTTCATCACGCAAATGACCGCGGCCGCCAGCGATCCTTCGACCCGCTCATTGCGGTCCTTTCCCAATGTCTCGCCGATAAAGTCCTTGTTCGACACCGATGCCAGGACGGGGAAACCCAAAGACGTAATGTGTTCAAGGCGACGGGTGAGCTCCAGCGAATGCAGGGTATTTTTATTCAGATCGTGCCCCGGATCAAGAAGGATTTGTTCCTCGGCGACACCAAGGGCAATTGCCTGATCGATCTTTCGTTTGAGAAAGTCCGCGACCTCAAGTGAGATGTCCCGATACCGAGGGGCAGGCCACGGTGTCCTAGGTGGGGCGAGGCTGTGCGTGATGATCAGATGGGCGTCTGAGCCGGCGATGACCGCGGCCATGTCGGGATTACTCAACCCGGAGGTGTCATTAATGGCGTTCGCACCTGCTTTGATGCTCAGCGCGGCCACCTCAGGATTGAACGTGTCGGCGGAGAGAATTATCTCTGATTGGTGCCGGACCGCCTCGATGACAGGAAGGACACGCTCTGCTTCCTCCCGTGGCGTAAGGGGAGTACCGGGAGCGAAGGGCTGGCCGCCGATATCTATCCAGTCTGCTCCTGCGGCCACCGCATCCGCACACGCTTGCACGGCAGCGTCCAGATCGTAGGTCCGTCCTGCGTCATAGAAGGAATCGGGGGTTCGGTTGATAATGGCCATGAGGGCTGTTTGCCTGCGGAAGTCCAGCGTCGTGGAGCCGAATCGATGCACGGGATGGAGGAAGGTCGGGGTGTAGGCCACATTCGGTCCCGGCTCATGGAGGGCCGCTTCCGGGTTGTCTCCAACCAAGGGTTTAGCGGACCTCATGACAGCTCGCCGAGCGCAACGCCGGGGTCCTCGAGTTGGACTGTCTGGACTTCTTGTCCGCTGGCTATGAGGAACTTGATGTCGTCCTGGACGTCCCAGATGTTGACGTTCATCCCGGCGACCAGCCTTCCCTTGGTGGACGAAACCGGGATGAGCCAGAATGCTATGAATTTGCCTGAGGCCGGGTCACCCCTAAGAACGATTTTGGCGTTGGCGGCCAGAGCGGAGTATCCCGAGTACTCCATCCCCAGGTCGAACTGGTCTGTGTAGAAGTAGGGGACTTCCTCCAACCGAGACGGTTTACCCATCATCGTCCTCGCGGCTACCTTGCCGCTGTTGATGGCGTTGGCCCAGTGTTCGCTGCGAATGTTGCCGCCCGTAAAGGGGTGAAAGGCGTTTGCTACGTCACCTGCTGCAAGGATCCGGGGGTCGTTAGTGCGCAAGGATGGGTCTGTGAGGACGCCATTGTCGATGGTTAGCCCGGCTGCTTCTGCGAGTACCGTGTTGGGGGTAACGCCAATGGCGACGACGACCAGGTCAGCAAGCAAGTGTTCGCCCCTGTCGGTGATGACCCCAGCAGCCCGGCCGTTGCCTTCCACGATCTGCGTGACGGTGGTTTCGGTGGTGAAAACAACTCCGGCTTCCTTGTGCCGTTCCATGAAGACTGTTCCCAGTTCCGGGCCAATGGCGGCCTCCAGAGGAACTCTGCTTCTGCCTACGACCGTGACGTTAGCGCCCATGGTTCTGGCTGTCGCGGCGACTTCCATTCCGATCCAGCCCGAGCCGACCAGGATGACGTTGCATTGCTGTTGTCCTGGCTGCAGCCGGAGCAGTGCCTCTCTGAGGTGCCGGCTGTCCTCCAGGGTGCGGAGGTAGTGGACGCCCGGCAGGTCGGATCCGGGAACGTCAAGGGTGCGGGGGGATGCCCCCGTGGCCAGGAGGAGCTGGCCATATTTGATCACGGTGCCCTGTGCCAGGGTGACGGTCGACTCATCCCGATCGATGGCTACCGCCGTGGCACCTAGCAGCAGCTCTATGTCCTGTTTGGTGTAGTCGTCCAGCGTAAATGGCAGGAGGGATGACTCGTCCTCGCGGCCTGCCAAAAAATCCTTTGACAGCGGCGGACGCAGGTAAGGATGGTGATTTTCCTGGCAAAGGAGTGTAATCGTTCCTGTGAAGCCTTCGGCGCGGAGGGTCTGCGCCGCCGTGGCCCCGGCGAGGCCGCCGCCAATGATGACGATGTCCCTTTTCATGTCTCTCTCCTCCTGCTCCCGGCCACCGGCCGCCCGGCCGCATGGCCTGTTATGTAAAGAAGCGGTCAATCAGGGGTCCTTGTACGGCAAGCTCCCCCCGGAAGGCCGTGGTGGTCGTGGTTGTTCCGGCCGCCTGCACACCGCGCAGCGACATACAAAGGTGCTCCGCTTCCAGGACAACCCCCGCGCCCCGGGCGTCCAGTGTTTCCATCAGCCACTCGGCCGTCTGCACGGTCAGGCGTTCCTGGACCTGCAGGTCCCTGGCGAACATCTCCAACCCACGGGCAAGTTTTGACAGCCCGATCAACCGGCTGCCCGGGAGGTACCCGATATGGGCGACTCCCCGGAACGGCAACAAATGGTGCTCACACAGCGAATGAAAGGGGATGTCTCTCAAGATCACCAGCTCCGTGTATCCGTCGCTGTTCGGAAACGTGGTCCACGAGGTTGGACGGGGTGTGAGCAACTCGTCAAACGCCTGGGCAACCCGACGAGGAGTGTCCGCGAGATGCGGATCGGAAAGGTCTCTGCCCAGGGCGACCAGCAAATCCGCGACGGCCGCGCGGACCCCTTCCAGGTCGACTCCGGCAGGGGCGCGCTGGTCGAGGGCCAGCCGGTCAAGGTCACCAACTGCCGCGGAATACGAATCCTGCCGTGTGGAGTACTCAGATAACATGGCACCCTCTCTAAAGTCGGCTACCTTGAATTTAGAGCGTATAATTATTTCCGTCAAGCTCTTCCGGAGGTGATTGAATTTCCGTATGAATACCTCGCAAATTAACATCCGGAATCCGGACGTGGGATCTCTGGCCGATCCCGTGCGGCGCAATCTGTACCAGGCATTGATACGCAGCCCGGTCCCGCTCACGCGCGACCAGCTCGTAAAAATGTTGAATCTCGCGCCAAGTACCGCTTCCTTCCATCTGGAGAAGCTGGTCAAAGACGGTTTCCTCAAAACGGAAAGCAAGAAGCTCGGATCCAGAACCGGGCCCGGCTCCGGGCGACCCAGCAAGCTCTACAGCCCGGCACTGGACGAAGTTCAGCTGTCGGTCCCGGCACGTGAATACGAACTGGCCGGCCGCCTGCTGGCCTCGGCAATCGAAACCTCCGTCGAAACCGGGGAGCCGGTGGAGAAGTCCGTTATTTCCGCCGCCTACGCTGAAGGCCTTCGGCGTGGCATGGCTGCCGGAGATCTTGAAAAGGCTCTCAGCGACAACGGGTATGAACCAGAGAGCGACGGGGAAGGGCTGGTCTTGTGTAATTGCCCGTTCCGCCGTTTGGCCAGTGACCATACCCGGCTTGTCTGCGGGCTCAGCGCCGCCCTCCTCGAGGGTGCACTCGATGGCTCTGGCGACCAGAAGCACCGCGTCGCTCCCGCTCCCGACGGCTCGGCATGCTGCGCCCGGCTCACAACCTCGACGGAATAATTAACTCCGCACAGCTGGCGGGAAGTGACCATCCGCAGGCCCCGTGTATGACGAGGCCGGCTGCTCTTTGCCTGAGCATGGTCACCCGCGGAAGGCCGCCGTTGGATGATTGCCGCAAATTCTGGCCAAACGTGCGTTCGGAGTCAACAATGGCTCAATGGGATATCCGGCCAAACCTGCCTCGTCCGTTCTCTACGTGTCCGAACTCGACCGGTCAGTGGCCTTTTACCGCGACCTGTTTGGATGCGAAGTAACCCTCCGCTCTGCGGAGGCCGCCCTTCTCCTGGCCGCTGAGGGGTTTCAGCTGTACATCATCGAACGCGGAAAACGTGCTCAGCGCCACCCCAGCGGCCTGGGATACCACCTGCTCATGTGGGCAACGGACAACCTCCAAGACCTGAAAGCGTTAACGCAATCACTGCAGGAGACCGGGGGATACGTCAACACCCACACTGCCGGCGATGTTACGTTTGTCGAAGGACGCGACCCGGACGGCCTGCGCGTCGTCATCGCCCACCCCGACCCCGCCCAACAACCACGCTCGGTCTTCGACAGCCATCTATTCGCGTAGAGCCTAAGGGCAACGCTGGACTGTAGGCCTTTGTCGATAAAAATGCCATGATGGGGTGATGGTAGCCGTGGACCCCGTTTCACAAGCCCAGGCCAATCTTAAAGAGGCTGAAAAACAGTTCAAGCATGCGCAGGAACAGTTCAAGCGCGGCGACATCCCGAAGGAGCGGCTCGATGAACTTGATCGGCTGCGCACTGTTGCTGCAGATGACCTGCGCCGCACAGTGAAAGTGTTCGGATTGCCAATACCGGATGAGGCACGATGGAGTGGGAATTTCAGGCCCGGCTAAACACCGTCAGGGGATACGCAGAGTCCTAGCCCGCCTCACTCCTGTTCGCGGAACGCCATGCCCACCGCGTCGCGACAATCGCTTCCTATGTCGCGCAGTGAATCGGCAATACGGTGCGACATAGCTATATCGGACACGTGCAGGCCATACTCCATGCAGGAATCCGAAGACCCTTTAAGATCGACAGGCTGCCGGCCATCCGGATACACTGCGGCAGTTACGAGCCAACCCTAGTCCGACCCCTCCCCCCTTTACCGACGCGCACCCCTGTTAGCGTGTAAACCGCTCTCTCGCTTGAACCCTGCCCGGCAGCGTGACCAACGCGGGACTGGCATCCCGAATACTGATGAAGAGACCACCTCTTCGCGGTAGTCAGGAACGACGGCCGAGAGCGCTCAGCAAAGGAGAGGCACACCTGGACCGATGGTGCAACGCGGTGGCCCCATCAGATGAGCTGCGCAGGTGGTACGGCCATGACCCTCGGCGTTTTGAGGAGTTCAGCCAGCGGTACCTGGCCGAACTCCAAACATCCGAAGCTGCTGATGCCCTTAAACACCTCCAGGGATTGGCCGACCACGGCCCGCTAACCCTGCTGACGGCGACAAAGGAACCCGGCATCAGCGAAGCCGCCGTGCTCTGCGCCCTCATCGCCGGAGACCTGCAGCCCTGACCCTCAGCCTCGACAGGGACCGGGCCTACCCTGCCCCCTGTTTGGAGCGTATTCCTTGACTTCCCCCAGGAACGCTCCTATGGTCAAATTACTAACATTTGAAATGTTAGATTTAGAATCCTCCGGCAGCGGAGAGCTACTCGGAGGCTCCAACTGCAAGCCCTGAAACGGCAGCAGCGGTATCACGGGAGGTTTCAGATGCCGTTGTCAGATAAAGAGCAGAAACTCCTGGACGAGCTGGAACTGGACCTGGTGACCAAGGACCCGCATCTGGCCAAGGAACTATCCACCGGTCTGATCGAAAGCCGGTTCGGGGCCACGTCATACTTCGCTACAATGGCGTGCCTGATCGGCGTGGTCCTGCTCATCGCAGGCATCGCCTCCCAAACCACGGCGGTCGGTGTCATCGGCTTCCTATTAATGGGAGTTGGCTCCTATTTTCTTCTGGGAGACAGCTACGCCGGCCTCCTCATCCAACCCAAGCCAACAAAGCGGCCTTCCCCTTAACCCTGCTGTCAGCAGGGTTAAGGGGAAGCAAGCGGAATGGCCGTAAAAGCGATGACTGAACGTACCAGCGATAACAGTCCTTATCGCCCCACCATCGAAGCTCAGGCCTGGGGCGCGACATTTTCCTCGGAAATGACCGGCACGTTTCCAGGCTCAAGTTTCTATCAATATCAGTGCTAGAAGGAGATCATCATGGTTGCCCACTCAATTCCTACCCCCAGCGATAATTGGATCAACCGCGTTCTGCAGCGTTCCCGGGTTGAGCCGGCTTATGGAGCATTTGTGACGCTCTTGATCGGATTCGTCGTCCTGCCCATTGTCTTCGGTCTGGACAAGTTCACGAACGTCCTCGCTAACTGGGAGGGGTACCTGGCTCCCTGGCTTGTCAATTTGCTGCCATTCAGCGCGCACACGGCAATGCTCATCGTAGGTATTGTCGAGATCGTTGCCGGAATCATGGTTGCCATCAAGCCACGATACGCAGCTTATGTGGTGGCACTCTGGCTCGCTGGCATCATCATCAATCTGCTGACGTATTCTGGTTTTTACGACATTGCCCTCCGCGACTTTGGGCTCCTTGTCGCGGCGCTCGCGCTGGCGCAGCTGGCGCGCAGCTATGATCCCAGGCGCAGCAACAAGGCTAATGCTGAGGACCGTCTGCGATAACAAAAGGTCCTCGAAGTTTCGTGGGGGCGCTTCCAGGCTTGGAGCTTTGGCGGACAGTCGCACTGTCCGGGCGACTGGTCCGGGGAAAGATCCTTCACCCTGGAGAACAGAAGCTGAAATACCAATACCGACACGTGCGTTAAGAGACAGTTCCGGGAAAGAAGCCGACAGTGGTCGACGGGCAGGTCGAGAGTAGCTTCGGGACCATAGGTCCCGAAGCTCTTACCGTGATTCAGGGGACATCATTCTGCGTATCATCCCCCAGTGGAGACGTCTCCAGGACACTGCCTCACGGAGTGTTCTTCGAGGACACACGTTTTATCAGTGACTGGATACTGAAAGTGGAGGGATCGCCGGTTGAAGCTTTGTCGTCCTCCACGCCTGAGCCCTTCCACGCCGTTTTTGTTGGACGTTCCAAAAGGAACGGACAACAATCTGACACCTCGCTGCTTATTGATCGGGAACGAAAAATAGTTGGGACTGGACTTACCGAGGTCGTCACTGTACACAACTACTCCCAGAGGCCGTTTAGATGTCATCTGGAGTTACTCGTCGATACCGACTTTGCCAGTTTGTTCGAAGTGAAGGAAGGCAAGACAGTCCCGCGGGGCCATTGTTTGAGAAGGATGACGGAGGACGGCTTGGTGCTGGAGTCAGAGAGGGAACACCACGTCCAACGCGTCACCGTCGCCTTTCCCGGAGCTCGTGTCGAGGGGGAAGGACTCGTCCTGGAAACTCTCATCGCCCCCACGGGCAGTGGTCCGGCACAATCTCGGCAACGCCCTTCTTGACGGGTGGAACGGGGCAGGCAAGGACCGCATCGGGTGAACCCGCCGCGTATGCATTTCGTCGTGTTATGGAATGGCGCAAATCGATGCCCACAGCGAATCTGCGGAATGAGGCAGTAGAAAGGGTAATTAGACGAAGCCAGGAAGATCTAGGATCCCTCAGAATTTTCAATCCCCATGACCCAGGTCGTGTTGTGGTGGCCGCAGGCGCTCCATGGTTTATGGCCTTGTTTGGAAGAGACAGTCTGCTCGCCTCGTTCATGTCCTTGCTCCTGGACCCTTCCCTGGCAAAGGGCACCCTCCTGACGCTGGCCGACCATCAGGGGAGGAAGGTGGATCCTGAGTCGGAAGAAGAGCCCGGCAGAATCCTTCATGAAGTCCGTCTTGGAGCCGAGACTGGCCTCGCTTTGGGTGGGCGCGGTGTCTATTACGGCACGGTAGATGCTACTCCGCTCTTCGTCATCGTCCTGGCTGAACTGAGCCGATGGGGTCTCGACGATGAGGCAATGCGTCAACTACTTCCCGCCGCAGATAAGGCCCTGCAATGGGTCGAGCAATACGGGGACCAGGACGGTGACGGCTTCGTCGAATACCAGCGAAAGACGGAAAAAGGCCTGCGTAACCAGGGTTGGAAAGACTCCGGTGACGGAATTAATTTCGCTGATGGAACCCTGGCGGAACCTCCGATCGCCCTATGCGAAGTTCAAGGATACGTCTATGCTGCCTATATTGGCCGCGCAATCCTGGCAAGGGCCGCTGGCGATTCACAAACTGCCGATGCCTGCATAGCCAAGGCCCTTGCCCTAAAACAAGCGTTCAACAAACAGTTCTGGCTAGCGGACCGCGGCTACTTCGCGATTGCCCTCGACAAGGACAAAAAACCCGTCGACGCTTTGGCTTCCAACATGGCCCATTGCCTATGGACCGGCATTATCGATGATGACAAAACAGCCCAAGTGGCAGAACACCTCATGTCCCCTGACATGTTTACCGGCTGGGGGATAAGGACGCTCGCGCGAACCATGGGCGCCTATAACCCTGCCAGCTACCACAACGGCTCAGTGTGGCCTCACGATAACGCGATCGCCGTCGCCGGCCTGATGCGGCACGGTTTCGTGAAAGAAGCCCAAAAACTTGCGTACTCATTACTTGAGGCCGCTGACCACTTCAGTGGCCGGCTTCCGGAACTCTTTTGCGGCCTGGACCGCTCAAAGTACCCTGCCCCTGTCCCGTATCCAGCAGCCTGTTCCCCGCAGGCCTGGGCATCAGCAGCACCTATTCAGCTGATCAGGACAATCCTCCGTTTCGACCCCGGGCTTCCGTGGGGCGAAGTATGGCTCTCACCTACCCTGCCTTCACCAGGCACATATTTCCACATCGAGAACGTGCCATTCTCGGGAAGAGGACGGCTTTCGATCCACATCGACGGAGGATCCGTCGAAGTTCATGGGTTGCCGCAAGAGATAAGGTTGCGCCGTGAACCGCGGCCTCCACTGAGTGAGCTGCTCAACCTTGGCAAGCCGGCGGTGAATGTGCAGGAAGCATCGATGTAGATGTGTTCTTATTCATTTCGGCGGCCCCCAGAGGCCTTCCATAACCCGCAAACACCCTCACTGTGCTCGCCACTAAACTCAGCCGGTAACCACAGGAAATCCTCAGGTGGCAGAGCCCTCTGGAGCACGTGTCCAGATTGGCCTCATGTTCGGCGCAACTATTGGAGTGTCTTGCATGGACGACCGAAGTGCTCTCAAGTAGAGCGCTCGAACGGGCCCGCTGCTCTAGGGGGTGTGCCGTTGCGTGGACAGGCATGTTCAAGAGCTCACCCGATGCATCAAACGCGACGCGTAGGACTGAGACTCACGGGGCGGCGGGGCGGGAGCTCTTCCGCGGCAAGACAGCTTGGCGGACTTCGCGAAAAAAGCAGCACCTCGTAATTCAAACCCTCGTTATCGAGCCAAATTTGGCGGTGCTGGCCATAGTCGCGCGAGAATGCGACAACCACGCAACTCGCGTAAAACTCTGAAAATAGCTGCGGCGCGTAAGCCCCTTCAGGCGTTGCCGTCGGCGGCCCCCGTCCCACGGAAGCAGATTTTCCCGCAGGCTGGCGAAAAAAATATAAATGGGTATGGTATGGAGTAACGCAATCAAAGGAAGGCGTGATTCCGATGTCCGGAAAGTCTCCCAAGAGCAGTGCCGCTAAAAAAGCAGGCAAATCCATTCTGGAAAAACGGGCTGAAAAAAGAGCCAAACATGAAAACAGCGAACTCAATTTTGTAAAACCGCGCAAAAACCAGCGCTGACACGCCAGCGGGCGGCCAGCTCCGGGACTTCTAGCCCGCGGCGGCCGCCCGCTCCACACCTGGGACCAGATTTCAAGGACTTGACCATGCATACCCCCTGCAACGCCCTCGTTGTCCCGGCCCGCCTCGCCCACCCGGTGCACGTCAAAGCTGTTGAGCTGGACGTGGCAGCACTTCAACGGGTGGCTAATGGGGACATCGGCATCATCGCGGGCGTGGATTGGCACGTCTACCTGGACAGTGAAGGGAACCGGGTCGCCGCCCCGAACCTGCGCGCCGAAGTACTCATCCGCGAAGCTGGCATCAAGGTGGAGGAAACCCTCCGCGGCGCAGCCCTGTTCCTAGGCCGCGGAAGTGACGGGGAAGAGGCCGACGCGCCCCGCCACCTGATCAGGCTTGCGGAGCAACTGTTCGACCTGCCACTCGCCGCCTAATGTAAGTCGCATACGGAGGTGCCATGGAGGACCTGCCTAGGGCTACAGACGGCGGGGCGACTCCAGCCGTCGTGCCCTTGCTTATATAAGTCCTAACTAGGGCAAGGACCTGCTGGTCCTCCGCTGCGACCCTGCGCCTGAACATTAACACGTGTTCGGCTTGATTAAGGTGAAGGATTGCTGGCCTCGCGCGTAACGGCCCCCTCATCTTGTCGCAAGTGGCGAAACTGACGAAACCCGGCCAATATCGGTTTGCCGGAGTCCGTCCTGCTCGGTGAACCTTGAACTCGATTGGGCGCGGGGCCAACGGAACATCGGTCTCTGCCGTCGCTTGAGGCTGAGCAGGGCCGCTCGGTTGCCTCCGCTTGTGCTGCTGAGACTTTGGGCGGGAAGCTTGCAAAGCCGACACCATCGATGCCGTCGGATTACGGTTTGGTCCTTCTCGGGCAAGGTGGACATCAAGGGCAAAGGCACGACGGAGTTGGCGAGGTCGGCGGTTTCGGGGGTGGCCGGGGTGTTTTCGGCCACGCAGGCCTGGGCATAGGCTTCCGGGTCCTGGCCCAGTTCGTTGGGCTTTTGGAAGAGTCCCCCGCCGAGGGCGGTGGCGGCGATGATGGCTTCCATTTCGGTGTAGCCGAAGAGCTTCACGAAGTGGTCCAGGTCGCGGGCGTAGGTGCCGCAGGGTGTCCAGGCGAAGCCGTAGTCTCCGCCGGGGAGCACGCGGATTCCGCGGCGGCGCATCTCTTGCATTGCTTTGACGGCGATGTCGAGTTCGCGGGCGTAGCCGGCCTGTTCGGCCGCCTCGTGGGAGTAGCCGAAGGCTTCGGCGTCGTTGAGGGTTGCGACCAGCCAGTTGATGGCGGGGGCGACGAAGACGCGGTCTTTGGCGGCCTCGAGGAGGTCCATGCCTTCCTCATCGATGTAGGAGGCGTGGTAGATCATGTCGACGCCGGTTTTCAGGGAGATGAGTACGGAGTCGCGGCTGCGGGCGTGGGTGCAGACGCGCACGTGCCGGCGGTGCGCTTCATCGACGGCGACCTGGAGTTCATCTTCGGTGATGTAGGTGTCGGTGGCTGCCTTGGTGCCGGTTATTTCCTCGCCGGAGATGCTGAGTTTGATCTGGTCCACGCCCAGGCCGATGGTTGCCCGGACCCCGGCAAGGTCCTCCCCGGCTTCTACGCCGACATGATCCTCGTCGACGGCAACCCACTCGAAGACATCACCATCCTGCAGGACATCAACAAGATCACCGCCGTGATGAAAAACGGCGAATTCCACCGCGAACCGGCCAACGGCCAGGAAATCGCCACCACCGCAGGGGACCTCGTACCCGGCTACGTAGCAAACCTTTCGATCGGTGGCCTGTTTGTTGCGGGCATTTTGCCAGCGGCTGTCATCGGCATAGCGCTGCTGGTTGTCGCTGTCATCACGGCACCGCGCCTGGGTCAACAAGCATCAAAAATCGGCGCCGCGGCGCTTGTACCGCGACGAAACGCTTCGCAGGTTTTGAAGTTGGTGGGCGGGGCATCAACCGCCTTGGTGATGATTGTTATCATTTTTGGTGGCATCTTGGGGGGAATCGCCACCCCAACTGAGGTCGCAGCATTCGCGGTGGTTTACGCCTTCGTGGTCGGTGGCCTCATTTTTCGGGAAATGAAACTGGGGATGACAGCCTCGTTTCTTGTACGCTCGGCATCGTTGTCCGGCATGATCTTATTCATCGTCGCAGCTGCCCAGGCTGTCACCTACGTACTGACGGCCCAGCAGGTCCCACAGGCGATGGCGCAGTCCCTCGTCGGCCTGGCACATGCCCAAGGAACGTGGTTGTTCCTCTTAGTCTGCACGGTGATGTTGATCGTGATGGGCTCGGTTTCGGAGGGGGCCCCGGCCTTGATCATCTTTGGTCCCTTGCTGCTGCCGATTGCTGTACAGCTGGGCGTCAACGAGCTTCAATTTGGGATCCTGCTTATTCTGGCCATGGGTCTTGGACTATTCTCGCCGCCATTGGGCGTTGGCCTTTACACAGCATGTGCCATTGGTGGAGTGCCGATGGAAAAGGTCGCCCGCCCGATGCTGAAGTATCTCGCTGCAATTGTCGTCGTACTTATCGGGATCATTTTCATTCCCTGGCTCACTCAGGCACTGCCTCATGCTTTAGGGCTGGGATGATGACCACTGTGAACGAAAAAAAGTCTGCTCCCACGATCCGGGCAGTGGCTGTGGAAGCTGGGGTGTCGGTTGCCACTGTCTCTGCCGTGATCAACCAGACCCGCTTTGTCAGTGCTGAGACTGCCCGCCGGGTAAACGAGGCGGTCCAACGCAGCGGTTACCGGCCGAACCGGCTTGCCCGCGGCCTGAGCAAACGCCAGACAAAAACCATCGGAATCGTCATGCCGACAGTCCTGAGCCCCATTGCGCCGCTGCTACTCAAGTCGGCTGCAGATGTTTTGCACGAGCACGGCTTCGCCGTCTTGTTCTCAAATACTGAAATGCAGGTGACCTGGGAGGAACAGGCCATCGAGTTGATGTTCGATTCCCAGGTTGACGGTCTTTTGGTGGTGCCTGCCGGTGAGACGTTGGACTCGCTCAAGCTCTTTGCCGATGCTGGGAAGCCGGTCGTCCTGCTTCTTCATGGCCTTAAGGGGGCAAGTGGATGTGACGTCATACGGTCCGGGAACTTCAAAGGATGCTTGGATGCTGTAAATCATCTGGTGGCCCAGGGCGCTCAGCGCATCGCGGTTCTCGCCCTTCCCTTGGTTAGCGAATCGGAAAAGGACCGCATGGATGGATTCCGTACCGGGATACTTGCGGCGGGCCGGACGCTTGAGCCCGAACTAATCCGGGTAGGCGCTCCTAGTGAAAGCGGCGACAGCGAGCAGCACGGCTACCAGGAAACGCTGAAGCTCATGAATCTGCAGAATCCACCCGACGCCATCTTCGCGATGAACCAATACATGGCAATCGGCGCCCTCTCAGCCCTAAAGGAGCTCAACCGCCGAATACCCACGGACGTGGCGCTGGTCGGCTATGACGATTTGATCTGGACAAAAAACCTTGAGCCGCCCATGTCCGTAGTCGCCCAGCAAGTTGAGCAGATAGGACATATGGGCGCGATGCGTCTTATAGGCCGGCTATCTAACACCGACAGTTGGGGAGCTGGCGAGACTGTCACCGTGGACACCCGGCTCATCGTCAGGGCCTCCAGTTGCCGCAGTCAGGGGGCCAACGACTGAACGACCCTTCTGCTTCACCTTTCCCTGATAGCGCAAGCGACTGATACGGAGAATATCCGATGGCACATCTTCTTACTAACAAAAACGTCCTGATCACTGGCGGGGGAGTCGGTATCGGACGGGAGGTTTCCCTCGAGCTTGCCCGTGCCGGCGCCCGGGTGGCTATCACGTACCTCACTCACCGTCCGGATGAGGAGCTTGAGCAGGAGATCAAGGAGGCGTCCGGCCAGGAACTCACGGCCGTCCATCTCGACGTCACTTCCGAAGCCGATGTTCGGAAAGCCTTGAGCGACATCGCGAATTCGCTGGGTAGCATCGACGTGCGCGTCAACAATGCGGGCGGTCTCATTCAGAGGGCCTCCATCGAAGAGATGGACTTTTCACTGTGGAACAAAGTCATGGCCGTCAATCTCGACAGCACGTTTCTCGTAACCCACTATGTCCTGCCTTACATGAAGACACGCTGGGGCAGGATCATCAACATCGCTTCCTTGGCCGGTCACAACGGGGGCCATCCCGGCGCGGTGGCTTACGGCACGTCAAAGGCTGCGATCTTCGGTTTCACCAGAGGCCTCTCCAAGGAAGTCGCCCCCCGGGGAATCACAGTCAATGCCGTGGCACCAGGCTTCATCGAGGCCACACTTCCATGACACCTTCACATCACCGGAATCCAAGTCGGCGACTATTGAGTCCATCCCCGTGGGTCGCGCCGGAAACCCCGCAGATGTTGCCGCCACCGTCGCCTGGCTCGCTTCTCCCCAAGCATCATTCGTTACCGGGACCACGATCAATGTCAATGGAGGTCAGTATTTTGCGTAGCGCCGGACAGCCCCGAGCGAGTGTAGAGATGACAAGGGGATGATCACATCCACACTTACGCACCCGGACATGATTGCAGCTCTCGCCGCTGCTGGGCACGGTTCCACGGTGCTCCTGACTGACGGTCATTATCCTGCCAAGACAGCAGTAGGTGTCCATGCCCAGACTGTCCATTTGAACCTTACATCTGGCACTCCTGCAGTTCCGGAGGTCCTCAAGGTTGTGCTTGACACGATTCCAGTGGAGCAGGCCACGCTGATAAGTCCCAGTGCGGATGCCTCACCCTCAGCGGTCCAAAGCGAAATCCTGCAGCTTCTACCCGAAAACATTCCCGTCACCCACGTGGGCAGACACGACTTTTACGCACTTGCCCGCAATCACGACCTGGCCCTCTGTGTGGTGACCGGTGACAACCGCAGATTTGCAAACGTACTGCTCACTGTTGGCGTCCTCGGCCGGAGCTAAGCTGTATTACGAGATGCCTTCGCGGCCGAGGCATTTTGGCTTGAGGGATTGTGCGATTTCGGTAGGTGCCTGCGCATTACTGCTGGACAGCGGCTTCGGGACTGCATACATTCGATATGATGCTGATCACGTATGTGAAGGTGTCCTCCTCGGGCTCCATGCAGGTCTTGAGGAGACCGCTGTAGCCTGACGGCGGGCGAACGCATGCAGCGGAAGAGAGCTCCCCGTCATGGATGCCTCACATTTCACAGCGTTTCTTGAAGAGGCCGCCGTTCCTAAATTTGATAGTTATTCCCACCTGTCCGCCAGCTGCCTTTACGGGCTGTAAGTCCACTGGTGCAGACTCACAGGCCTTCGGGCGAAGCCGGACTTTACGTCGCTGCTGTTGCCAGCACCTGAACGGAACCAGAGCAGCCCAACTGGTGTGCTTGTTTGGTCCCCACAACATCCACTGCGGCGAACCCGTCCAGAAGGCGGTTTCGAGCTCCACCGACTCGGCGGACCAACATGTAGTGATCGAGCAAGGAGGGTTTGGACACGTCTACCTGACCGCCCGTGTCCTACACTGCTTCCCGCGGTTTCCAAATGGAGCTGCCGGACTAGGCCTGCGGCCTGCAGTGACGCGATTTGCCAGCACACCTTTCCCTTGGGGGTGAGTTGGCAGCATGAATAATAGCTCCAGCAGTGGCGGCGACAACCAGGAATACGACGATGGCCGCCCGGCTCCCGCTACGCGGCGGCAGTATCGAGGTTACCGTTATGGACGATCCCCGCATGGCTGCACTGAAGATGCTGCAGCGAAACGAGACTACCGTTGACGAGCTTTGGTTGTGGTACTGGGCGAACGGCGGTACTGCCGAGCCTTTGGTTTTCGACGCTTACTTATATGGGCTGCAGGAGCCGGACGATTATGACGACATTATCCGCGGCTGGGTGATCGAAGTACTCACTGCTCGTTAAGACATCTCTCCTGGTCCCGACCGCTGCATGCGTGGCTCGTGGGTAAGCATCTGGGATGACGAGGCGGCCTGCGAGCTGGCGAGGTCTGCATATCGGGTGTGCGTATGCAGACCGCCTTCTGAGGAGCGACCGGTTTTTGAGGCCGTCCTTGTTGCCCAGTGGAAGCAGGTTCCGCCCGGTGTGTCATTACAGGTAGGGGAATACGCAGGCTCTGGTGCTCGTGTTAGATCCCTGCGGCGTTGGCGTAGAACTGTTGGTCTTCCCGCCAGCCACCCATGCCCATTCCGATGTCCTTGACCTCGGTGACGAATTCGATGCCCTGGACCCATTTGATCATTTTGAAGCCGAGTTGGGTCTCAAGCCTGAGCCTCAGTGGGGCCCCGTGTTCGATGGGCAGTGGTGCGCCGTTCATTTCGAGGGCGAGGAGAGCTTGAGGTTGCCAGGCGAGGTAGATGGGGATGGTTGTGTAGTAGAAACCGTACCGCCCTTCTCCTTCGGTCAGGCCTTTGTCGTCCATGCCGTAGAAAACCACGTACTTGGCTTCCGGGTGCGGTTTGACCAGTTGCATGACGTCGGAGAGGGGAATTCCTGCCCATTCGGCAATGGCGGTCCAGCCTTGGATGCAGTTGTGCTTGGTAATCTGCCGTTGCTCGCCGAGATCACGCAGTTCCGGCAGCGAGAACCTCATTGGTTCAGCAACCAGGCCGCCGACGGTCAGGCGGTAGTCACGGAAGCCGTTCGCTGCCATCTGCTCATAGGCCTTCGTGGGCGGCGGATAACCGTTGACGCGGAAATAGGGAGAAATCTTGCTTCGGGAGAAATGCTGACGAGAAGTGCTGGCCCGGGATATGACCCGCTCAAATGGATTCACCAACCGGCCCAGTATCCGTTGGGTACGGCGACGGTAACGAAGGGAGAACCAGGTGATGACGACGTGGAGCATTACGATTGCCAGGAGCCCGGCGAGTCCGATGCCAGTGGCAAGTCGGCGGTCCCCGTTGGGGTTCCCGAGAACGATGGCAGCGAATTCTTGCGGAAGGCCGTGGATGACGACCAAGAACACGTGTACGACGGTGAACGCCGCGAACGCGCACATGATCAGGAAGTGCAGGCTGCGTGCTCCTTGCTTGCCGCCGAACAGCTTTCCGTAGCGGGGGAAGCGGGCAAGCACTGAAGGTGACATAGCTGCACCGGTTAGAATCTGCAGTGGAGCCATTATGAAGATCACCACGAAGTAGGCCAGTTTTTGCGCCGGTTCGAAGGGTTCGCCTGGGATCTTGGCCGGCAACTCAAATTGCAGATAGGTGCCGACTGCCTTCAGCGAACCGGGGATGATCGACCAATGGGTGGGAACGATGTATTGCCAATAGCCCGTGACGAACATGGTGACGACATACACGACGCCGGTGAGTATCCAGAACTGGACGGTCATGAAGTGCCAGTGGCGGCCCAGGCCGAGGTTTTTTCTGCCCGGTAGGGCAACCACCGGTGACCAGGACTCCTCCTCGTCCAGAGACGACCATGGTTTACGCGAGTCGGGCCCGAAATTCTTCTTCGACAACCGCAGCCATTGACGTCCTGGCGGGCAGTCATCATGCCAGTACAACTTGGGGAAGGCTGAGAGTACCTCTATGCCGGACCGGAAGAGCATCAGCATCAGGGCAAGGTTCAGGAAATGGGTTATCACCACCCACGCGGGAAAAAATTCAGGCATACGTCCTCCTCAATACTTGGCGATGACGATTGGACGCCTCGCTGCTACGAACAAATGTGTGTGGAACGCCTGGCCGCCTCCGCTCTACTGGCGGGAAAGAACGGCTCGGCGCAGACTGTTGGGTATGGCCAGTTACGGAACCGACACCGTCCAACATGAACTCGCCCACTTGCGCGCCGCACTTCTGGGCGGCCGCGGCCCCGGCGCGCCCGACAGCGAAATCAGCCGCCACACTAGGGACCGCAAGTGGCTCGGGAAACTCCCAACCCCGATAGCACTGGAATCTGTGGCGGACCAAGCACAACGTGCACGAGCCGGGACGTCGTTCCGTTCATCGAGCAGCCCGGCACGCTGGGGCGGAATTACCATCGTTATTGTTCTGGCCGGCGGTGTGGCTCTTCTGGCGACCTGGTTGCTTCGAAAAATACGCAGTGTCAGGTGGCCCGGGCCCGGGGAGGCGCCGGAGCAGTCCAGACTGAGTCTCTGGACAAAAAGCCGATGGTGACGCGCCCATAAGATGTCACCCGTGGGTTTTTTCTTCTTTGGCCAGTTTGTCGATCTTGTCCAGCTTGAGGTAGCGGAACTGGCGGATGAGGCGCAGCGTTGGCTTAAGGGCGAAGCAGATGGACCCGACGAGGAAGCACCATAGCGCCGGGACCTTGGCTTCGGGAGAAAAGAACAGGACGCTTCCGATGATGAAAAGGCCGGCAGCGGTGAAATCGACCACTGTGTAGATGACTTCGATGCTGGCGTACACCTGTTCGTGAGCGGAGGATCTCTGGCTGCCCCGGGCATCGAACAAGCGGTGCATTCCGTCCTCTTTCTGCTGCGGTTTCTGCATTGGCTGGTTGGGGAAATCAGGGGCGGGTCCGCCGCAAAAATCGACACACACGTTCCGGCGGACGTCACCGGGGGAGCGGGGGTTAGTCTCTGTTGGAGTCCTTCGTGATCAGGTCGGACTGGATGTTCTCGAGAGAACGGTCCTTTGTCTCCGGAACCTTTTTCAGGAAAAACAGGAACGCCAGGATGCCAAGACCGGCGTAGAGGTAGAACGTGCCTTGGCGGGTGATCATCTGACCGAGGCTCAGGAACGTGGCGGCAACCAGGAAGTTTGCGCCCCAGTTGACCAGGGTGGCCACGGACATGGCCTTGCTGCGGATCCCCGTCGGGTAAATTTCGGAGATCATCAACCAGAAGACCGGGCCCAGGCCGATCGCGAATGAAGCGATGTAAAGCAGCAGACCCACCAGGGCAAGGTAGCTTGCGTGCTGTTGGAGGGCGCCGGAGCTGAAGTAGACGGCGAGCAATACTAAGGACAGCGTAAGCCCCACTGTTCCGGTGAGCAGGAGTTTGCGCCTGCCCAGCCGGTCGATCAGAAGTACTGCGATGACAGTGAATACCAGATTGGTCAGCCCGACGAACAGGGTCTGTGTGATGGAGGTGCTCTTGGTCAGGCCAGTGTCGGAGAGGATTGTCGGGGCGTAGTAGATCACCGTGTTGATGCCCACGAATTGCTGGAAAACGGCCAAACCTAAACCGATCCACAACAGCGGACGTATCTCGGGCCTAAGAAGATCCCGGACCTTCGCTGCGGATTCGGCGTCGTTGGCCTTTTTTATGTCCTGGATTTCCTGTCCCACCCGCGCGCCGTTAACGCCTTCGCGCAGGCGCTCGAGCACCTTGTGCGCCTCCTCGCCGCGGCCCTGTTGCACTAGCCAGCGAGGGGTGTGTGGGACGGTCAGCATGCCGATGGCCAGCACCGCGCCGGGGATGACACCGAAGCCCAGCATCCAGCGCCAATTGTTAGTGAAGCCTTGGAACAGGAAGTTCACTATATAGGCCAGCAGGATGCCTGCGGTGACGGCGAGTTGGTTAAAGGAAACGAGCCCGCCCCGGACGCGTGGCGGACTTACTTCGGAAATGTATAACGGGGCTACAAAGGAGGCCGTGCCGACCGATACCCCCAGCAGGAACCTGAAGCCGATCAGCATGGGAACGCTAATCGAAAGGGCACAGCCCAGAGCGCCGACGACATAAATGGATCCTGAGATCACCTTGGTCCATTTCCGGCTGATCTTGTCCGCGAGGTACCCGGAGATCAGGGCACCAAGCATCGCTCCAAGCAACAGGGAGGACACGATCCATTCCTGGGCGGCTGCACTCGCGTTCAGGTCACTCTTGATGAACAGCAGCGCGCCTGAAATTACGCCTGTGTCGTAGCCGAACAGCAAACCACCCACCGCCGCGATAACCGAGGCACGCAGCAGCAGGCCGTTGCCGCTCCGGCGCATCTCGCCTACAAACCCAGCCATCGCCAGTCCCTCCCTTTAATCTTGTCTTTTTCTCTTGACGCCTGATCAATGGAAAGTGGGCCTTGCTGGGGCGTTCCCGCCGGGTAGGTCGGCTGCCGTGCAGTGGATTCCCCGATTCTGGCTCTCCAGTTTCCTGTCAGGACGGTAACAGCAGACCCCCCATGTAGTTGCCTACAACATACCATTGCGTTTGCGCAATAGAAAGACTTGTGTGGTCCAATCGCGGCCTTTCGGATGAGGGCACCCGGAGGATACTACTAAGAACTACGCGACGGGGCAGTGAAGCTGCTGTTCTACCGGGTCGACCCCCTAGGGATCGACCAAACGAATTTTCCATTCTCCATTGCGTTGGAGCAACTATTGCCTTTAGACTCGTCTCTATGGCTGAGGCGTCAACCGACTTCCCCCCGCATGTTTTACGCGAGTATGCGATGGTTGCGGACGGTGCCCGGGCGGCGTTGATAGGTCCCCGGGGAGATGTGGTGTGGATGTGCGCCCCACGCTGGCATGATGATGCAGTCTTCTCGGTGCTGTTGGGCGGGCCTGGGACTTTCGCGGTAAGTCCGACTGATTCCCGGTATGTGTGGGGCGGACAGTACGAGGACGGCACGCTGATTTGGGTGAGCAGGTGGGTAACAGCGACAGGAATCATAGAGTGCCGGGAAGCGCTGGCATATCCGGGGGATCCTACCCGCGCCGTACTGCTGCGGCGGATTTCTGCTGCCCTGGGCCCCGCGTCCGTTCGGATGATAATGGACGCACGGGCCAACTTCGGCAAGCACAAAATGACCCGACTTTCCTGCCACGACGGTGTCTGGACTGCGCGTTCGGGGAACCTGAGGGTACGTCTGGTGGGTGCGCCGGGGGCGAAGTCCGGTGACGACGGTCTTGAAGCAGTCTTTGATCTGGCGGAAGGCGAATACCACGACCTGGTGCTGGAAATCTCCGACCACCAACTGCCCGAAGAGCCAGCGGAGCCAGGGCCCACGTGGAGCGCCACGGAGAATGCCTGGCATTCGGTGGTCCCGCGGTTCGATAACACGATATCCGCCGATGACTGCCGGCAGTCATATGCTGTTCTCCGCGGAATGACAGGGGTGGGGGGAGCGATGGTGGCGGCCTCCACCATGGGCTTGCCGGAGCGGGCGGAGCAGAAGAGGAATTACGACTACCGCTATGCGTGGATCCGGGACCAGTGTTACGTCGGCCAGGCAGTCGCGGCCTGCAAGATGTTTCCGCTGTTGGACGACGCGGTGGGTTTTGTTGCCTCCAGATTGCTCGCGGACGGCCCGGACATGCGGCCCGCTTACACCACGGAGGGCGGCCAGGTCCCGGATGAATGGGACGTCGGGTTGCCCGGATACCCGGGTGGCGCGGGCCGGGCCGGGAACTGGGTCAATGATCAGTTCCAGTTGGACGCTTTCGGGGAGTCACTGCTGTTGTTCGCCGCCGCTGCAGAGAATGACCGGCTGGACCTTGAGCAGTGGAAGGCGGCAGAAATTTGTGCCGATGCCATTATGGCGCGGTGGCAGGAACCCGATGCGGGCATGTGGGAACTGGACAACCGCAGGTGGGCCCACTCCCGCCTCATCTGTGCTGCCGGTCTGCGGGCCATTGGACGAAACGCTCCACCGCAACAGGGCGCGAAGTGGACCTCACAGGCTGACACACTGATTACGGACGTTGCCAGCGACTGCCTGCACCCCAGCGGGCGGTGGCAACGCGCACCGGATGATGACCGCGTGGACGCGTCCCTGCTTCTTCCGGTGATCCGTGGTGCCCTTCCCCCGGATGACCCCCGCTCCGTAGCCACCCTTAAAGCAGTACAGGACAACCTGGCCAGGGACAGGTACCTGTACCGCTTCCGCCAGGACGGACGGGCCCTGGCCAAGTCCGAGGGGGCTTTCCTGCTCTGTGGTTTTGACATGGCCATGGCCCTGCATCAAAGCGGAGAGACCACCGAAGCGATTCGGTGGTTCGAAAGAAACCGGGCTGCCTGTGGCTCTCCCGGCCTCTTCACGGAGGAGTACGACGTCGAGCAGCGCCAGCTTCGGGGCAATTTCCCGCAGGCCTTTGTGCACGCGGCCATGCTCGAAACCTCGCGTCGGCTGGCGGATCCTCCGCCCCCGTGGCGGGGCCTGGGTTCCTGACAGCCACTACCACCAACCACAAGTTTGGGGAAGCAACCGAGACACGACGAGGAGCACGCATGAACACCTTTAAAGGCAAGACAGTGGTGGTTACGGGCGCCAGCGGCGGTATCGGTCGGGCTACGGCCATCGGCTTCGCTCGACAAGAAGCGTCAGTCGCTCTGCTGGCACGGGGAGAAGCAGGACTGGCTGGTGCAGCAAAAGAAGTGGAAGCGGCGGGGGGACGGGCACTGACGATCACGGTGGACACCTCCGATCACGATGCCCTCGACGCGGCAGCTGCCGAAGTTGAGCGGGAACTGGGTCCAATCGACATCTGGGTTAACGTGGCTTTCACTTCCGTCTTCGCCCCCTTCACGGAGATCAAACCCGAGGAGTACAAGCGCGTCACCGAGGTCAGCTACCTCGGGTACGTCTACGGGACCATGATCGCACTGAACAGGATGAAGAAGCGGGGGCAGGGCACTATTGTCCAGGTGGGCTCGGCTCTTGCCTATCGCGGCATCCCGCTCCAGTCCGCTTACTGCGGGGCAAAACACGCCATTCAGGGCTTCAACGAATCCCTTCGGTGCGAACTGCTGCACGATCGAAGCCCGATCAAGACAACAATGGTGCAGATGCCGGCCGTCAACACACCACAGTTCAGTTGGGTGCTTTCCCGTCTGCCGAATAAGGCCCAGCCGGTGCCGCCGATCTACCAGCCCGAAGTCGCAGCCCGTGGCGTCCTTTACGCCGCCGCCCACCCGCAGCGCCGGGAGTACTGGGTTGGAGCTAGCACCATGGGCACCCTCGTGGCCAATGCCGTCGCGCCAGGGCTGCTCGACAAGTACCTGGCACGGACGGGATTCAAATCTCAGCAGAGGTCGCAACCGCGCGACCCCGACCAGCCTGTCAACCTTTGGAAACCGGCAGACGAGGATCAGGACTTCGGCACCCATGGAGCATTCGATGGGCGTTCAGCAGAACGGAGCGCACAATTGTGGGCTTCCCATCACCACGGCGTCCTGGCAGCGGCCGGAGCCGCGGCAGCAGGTCTGTTGACATTGTTCCCTTTGCTGCTGGGAAAGAGGGGGCGGCCATGAGGGCGCCGGAGGCCGTCCGGGCAGCCTACGGCCTATGCCAGCTGGTCTCGCCGGCGGTGATGTTCCGTCTGGCGATCGGACATCAACCAGAATCAGGTGCCAGCGTCGTGATGCGGATTCTGGGCGCCAGGCACCTCTTCCAGGCCGTGGTCATCGGTGCTGCCCCAACCTCGGCCGCTCTGCACTGCTGCGGCGGTGTTGTGGATTCACTGCACTCGGCCAGCATGGTTGCCCTGGCGGTTGCCGATCACCGGCACCGCAGGGCAGCCGCCTCGGATGCCATCGTCGCCGCGCTGTTCGCAGGCATGGAATTTGCCGTGGCACGCCGTTGCAGGCCGGTTCCGCCGGTGGCGTCCCCCAGGCGGTGGTGACGCGGTGCTGGTTGGACAGGGCAGGGTCAGTTCGAAGTGTGTAGCGCAAGGACAAATTCACGCAGTGATACAACCACAGCGTGATGAGAGGGGAGCGGCATGAAGACACCAGTTCCGACGAAGACGACGATTCACGGGATAGACCGGTTGATTCGGAATGTGGAAACCGGGCGCTTTGAGCGGTCCCTTTCCGGGTTGACTGCAGCCGGCGCCCTGGTCACGGCTGTAGAGATTTATTTCGAACACGACAAGGCAAGCTTCGGTAACAAACTCATGTGGCTACCGGTCGCCCTCGGTCCGGTGGGAGCGGCTGCCGGGATCGCCGGAGTCTTCAGTAAGCGGATGGCCAAGACAGCGCTTCCCCTCGCGTCCGCGGCGATCGTGGCCAACGGCTTGCAGGGGACGTATCTGCACGCGCGGGGCATCGCACAGAAGCCCGGCGGGTTCTCCAACCTCATGTACAACATGGAGATGGGTCCACCGTTACTGGCACCGCTTTTGGTGACGCTGGTTGGCGGGATGGGTTTACTCGCAGCGGTACTGAGGAGGGAAAGGTGACAGCACTCCCGCTTGACCCGAGGGACGGCGGCGGCCGGTTCCCCGGCTTTGACGCGCAAGGGCAGTCCGCCCACTGGGACCGGGTGACCCAGGGCGTCGTGCTTGCCCGCCTGGGCCGGCCGACAGACCTGCGGTTTTTTACCGTGGCTGAGGAGGCAGCAGCACGGGCGCTGTTTGATCAGTTGCTTGACCAGCGGCAAGAGCCGCGGGTTCCAGTGGTTAACATGGTCGATGCCCGCCTGGCTGAGGGCCAGACTGACGGCTGGCATTACGAGGACATGGAACCGGACCCGGCTGCCTGGCGCAGCACCCTTGCGGAGCTGGACTCCGAGGCCCGTGAACGGCACGAGAAATCTTTCGCTGAGCTGTCCTGGGATGAACAAACGGCGCTCCTGACGGACATCCACGCAGCCGACCAGTGGCGGGGCCGGCAGGCGTCGCGGGTGTGGAGCTTGTGGACGCGGTATGCGTGCACAGCGTTCTACTCACACCCCCTGGCCTGGGACGAGATAGGTTTCGCCGGGCCCGCGTATCCCCGGGGATACAAGAATCTCGGGCTCAACGCCCGGGAACCCTTCGAGGTGGCAGATGCGCGCCCGGGCCAGGACCCTGCAGCAGCCAAGGGCACGTCCGAAACAGGAAGGCAACGCTGATGGCTTCGGTAAAAGATCGCAATGCCTCTGCTTGGCTGCTGCCTCCCGTGCCGGGAACAAATCATGCCCTGCGCACCGACATGGCCAGGTTTTCCGACGAGGATGAAGTCGACATTGTGATCGTTGGCTGCGGGGCGGGCGGCTCAACCCTGCTGCAGCGCTTGGCCCGCGCTGGCTGGAAGGCCGTGGCCTTGGACGCCGGTCCTTTTTGGGACCCTGAACGCGACTGGGTGAGCGACGAAGCAGGCTCGCACCATCTGTACTGGACCGAACCCCGGGTGATTTCCGGGGATGATCCCGTGCCGCTGGGGTCGAATAACTCCGGCAGGGGAGTGGGCGGTTCCATGGTGCACTATGCCGGGTACACGCCCAGGTTCCACCCCAGTGACTTTCACACCTACCGCGCGGACGGCGTTGGCGCTGACTGGCCGCTGGAGTACGAGGAACTCAAAGCCTATTACGAGGACATTGAGGGAGAACTGCCGGTGGCCGGAGAGCATTGGCCGTGGGGCGACCCACACTCATACCCACACAGTCCCCACCCCGTTTCCGGCAACGGTGAACTGTTCCTCCGCGGGGCGCTGGCATGCGGCGTCACGGCCAAGGTCGGCCCGGTTGCGATCGCCAACGGCCGCTTCGGCAACCGGCCGCACTGCATTTACCGCGGTTTCTGCCTCCAGGGCTGCAAGGTCAATGCAAAAGCCTCCCCGCTGATCACCCATATCCCCGACGCCCTGCACCACGGCGCCGAAGTACGGGCCGACTCGATGGTCACCCGTATCGAAATAGACGACAGAACGGGCAAGGCCACCGGCGTGCATTACGTCAGGCACGGACGCGCCCGCTTCCAGCGCGCCCGGATCGTTGCTGTCGCGGGGTACTCCATCGAGACCCCCCGCCTGCTGCTCAACTCCGCCTGTCAGCGTTTCCCCGAGGGGCTATGCAATGACTTCGACCAGGTGGGTCGGTACCTGATGGTCCAAGGGGCACCCCAGACAGCGGGCAGGTTCGACTCAGAAGTACGCATGTGGAAAGCCCCACCACCGGAAGTCAGCTCGGAGGACTTCTACGAAACCGACCCGTCCAAAACGTACAAGCGCGGATTCTCCATCCAGACGGTGTCGCCGCTGCCCATCACCTGGGCAGAACACGTCGCTGCCCAAGGCCATTGGGGAGCGCAGCTGCGCGAATACATGAGCGACTACGTGCACTGGGCCTGCCTGGGAGCGTTGTGCGAGTTCCTGCCCCAGGCCGGTAACCGCGTAACGCTTGCTGCCGAAAAAGACCGGAATTCAATGCCCGTGGCACATTTCCATTACTCCCAGTGTGAGAATGACCGCCAATTGATGCGCGCGGCACAGGGAGCCATGGAGAAGATCCTGCAAGGCGCAGGAGCTGACGAGGTCATTACGATCAAGCGTTTTGCCCACCTCGTGGGCGGAGCCCGAATGGCTGCCGACGAACAGCACGGCGTTGTCGACTTGGATTGCCGCAGCTTCGCCGTATCCAACCTCTACATCACGGACGGAAGCGTATTGCCGACCCAGGGAAGTGCCAACCCGGCCCTAACCATCATGGCCATCGCGGCCCGTGCCGCGGACCGACTGATCGCCAGCGGTGCCACCCAAGCCACCTGAACCACACAGCGTTAAACAAGAAAGGCCGGCCATGCGCCCCAGACGAACTACATCGGATCCGACTCTCATCGGCCTGGACGTCAGCACTTACACAATTCCCACCGACAGCCCGGAAGCAGACGGCACTTTCGCCTGGGATTCCACCACGATTGTGGTGGTCCGTGCCCGGGCTGGCGACTGCGAGGGGATCGGCTGGACGTATGCACCGCCCTCCTGCGCGATGCTGATCACAGAACTGCTCGAACCGGCCATCTCCGGATGCTGCGTCTGGGACACCGCAGGCGCCGCCGTGGCGATGCTGAGGGCCGTTCGCAATACTGGTCGGAGCGGGCTGGCCGGCTACGCCATCTCCGCAGTGGACTGTGCCTTATGGGATCTGAAGGCACGCTTGCTTGACCTTCCCCTGTACCGCCTCTTGGGAGCGGCGCGCGATAAGGTCAACATTTATGGCAGCGGCGGGTTCACCACCTACTCCCGGCAACAACTGGAGGACCAGCTTGCCGGTTGGGTCCACGGCCAGCACATCCCTCGGGTGAAAATAAAGATCGGCCAGGACAGTGGAAATGACGTCGCACGGGACTTGCAGCGCATTTTCGAGGCGCGGACCATCATCGGGGACGGCGCGGAACTGTTCGTCGACGCCAACGGCGCCTATACGGCAAAACAAGCCGTAAGGGTTTTCGAAGCGGCTCAGGAATCCCGGCTCGCGTGGTTTGAAGAGCCCGTGTCCTCCGACCATCTGCTCGGACTGCGGAGCGTCAAAGAGGCAATAACTGCCGACGTTGCCGCGGGGGAATACGGTACCGACCTGTTCTACTTCCAGCGGTTATGCCAAGCCCAGGCCGTGGACTGCGTCCAGCTGGACGTCTCACGCTGCGGCGGCATCACGCAGTGGCTGCGCATAGCTGCTGCCGTGGCGGCCTATGGGCTTCAGGTCTCCGGCCACTGCGCACCACATCTGAGCGCTCATGTCGCGGCCGCGACGGAAAACTTTCGGCACTTGGAGTGGTTCCATGACCACGTCCGGATCGAACAGATGTTCTTCGAGGGGACCCTGGACCCCGGTGGCGGCACGATCTCACCTGCTGCAGACTCCCCAGGCAACGGGCTGACCTTACGCGGCGCCGCCGTCGAAAAGTACCGGGTGAGTTAGACAAGCGTGCCAGTAACTCGCCACCCCGGCGTGCTGACTCAACGCGGCGCCTATGTTGACTGTGTTGGTGCCGGTAACTCCACGTCTAACGTAAAGGACGTGCTCGGTTCCTGGTACCCAACGGGTGGCAACGTTCCGTGCAGGCTCCCCTCGGTTCGGAGGCGGGCCTTCCAGTGGCCCCGGCTTTGTGGTTGGTCAGGTTAGCCTGTTCGGCATTGCCGAAGTAACGACGGCTCCATCTTTCCCATTGGTCGGATTGTTCGAACCGGGGTTCTTCTTGTTTACGTCGGAGAACCGCCAAGCAACCAGAAGAATGGTGCAGGTTGCACTCCGTCCAGCCGAGGCCTTTAGGGACTAAGGATCGCATCCATCGTTCGTTTCCCACTGTCTGCTGCGCCCTCCTCATGAGCGTGTGGCCAGCCTGAACTGCACCCAGATCACCGGCCACCCCTGCGGCCGGTGATCTGGGTGCATGTGGAGGTCGAAGAACGTGTCACCTCGTCTGAGTCCTGCGCGAGGGGTTTATTCTCAGGGAGTTTTCTTCACTGGCTTGTGCGCGTCCGTGCTGCGGAAATGATCCTTTGGAAGCCGCGCATGTGCCAGCGGCCGGTCGCCGCCGCGCCGCAGTGTCAGCATTACCAAGCCGGCGGCCAGCAGGCATGCCGCCAGGAATATGGAGGTGGCAAGGAAGCTGCCGTGCGTCACGTCCTGCAGGTATCCACCCACGTAGGGTCCGACGAATCCGCCGAGGTTGCCCACCGCGTTGATCAGCCCCATGGCAGTGCCAGCGACGGCGACGGGCATGGCACGGGACGCCGAAGCCCAGAAGGGACCGTCATAGGCCAGGGCGCCGGCGACCGCGATGCTGATCAAGGTGATGGCGAGGAACGGAAGGTTATCGCCGGTCGCCACAGAGATCACCAGGGCGACAGCACCAATCGCCATTGATAGCAGCACGTGGGTGGAGTAGCGGCCGGAACGGTCGGCTGCCTTGGCGTTGTACCAGAGACCGAACATTGCCAACACGTACGGGATGGCCGTGATCAGCCCGACCTCTATCGAGGAACCCGATGTAATGGTCTTGATCACGTGCGGCAGCCAGATGTTGATGCCGTAGAAGCCGATCTGGATGAGGAAATACACCAGGGTCAGTCGCCACACCACGCTGTTAGACATAACGTGGCGCAGTCCGAGCTTCTCCTGCTGGGGATGTGCCGCTGCGTCAGCAGCGAGTCCCTCCTCGATGTATTCGCGCTCCTGGACAGAGCACCACTTCGCTTCCCGCGGGTGGTCGGCGATCAGGGCCCACCACAGCGGAGCCGCAATGATGAACGGGAAAATGCCCTCGATGATGAACAGCCACCGCCAGTCCGAGAAAGAGAGGATCCACCCGGACAGCGGCGCTGTGATGATGGAGGCGATCGCGATGTTCATCATCCACAGCGCATAAGCGCGCGCCCGCTCAGCGGCGGGGAACCAGTGGCTGATCAGTACAAGGATCGCCGGCCAGATCCCGGCCTCGGCCACGCCAAGGAAGAAGCGCACCACGAGCAGTTGGGTGAAGTCCTGGATGAAACCGGACAGGACAGCCAGCACGCCCCAGATGAGCACCATGATGCCCACGAACTTCTTCGCACTCCAGTGCTCGGCGAGATGTCCGCCTGGTATCTGCAGGACGAGGTAGCCGATGAAGAAGATGCCTGCCGCCAGGCCCTGTTGGGCGGCGTCGATGCCCAGGTCCTGATGCAGCCCGTTCAGGGCGAAGCCGATGTTTGTCCGGTCCATAAACGAGATGATGTAGACAATGATTGCGACGGGAATCAGCCGCTTCCACCGGGCATTACCCACGGCAGGTGCGGACGTCACATTCCGTGCCATCAGAATTGCTCCTTCGCATTATGGCTTATAAAACTGCGCCCCCAGTGCGCCGTTGCTCTCCCGCGACCCGGAGGGGGCCACGCCTTCCGCTTGCTGGGCGGAACGAGCAGGACTCTTACATGTGGAGCCCGCCAAGACGGTGCTCCAAGCCACCCCACAGTCAACGGAGGGGTGGCTTCACCGGCGGACCCTGCTCTTATTCTCATGCAATTGTTGCTTCAGCGCAAGAAGTAGTTCCTGCCGCTTTGAGTGTCCTCCGTATTCCTTCGCCAGGTAGGATTTGGGGGCATTTCGCGTCCGGGCAACAAAGCCGGCGCGCTGCCATCGAGGGCGCCATCCGCGCCCACCGGTCATGACGCGACCCCTGGCGAGCAGTTGAACAGAGTCAACGGCTTTAGCCTGCTCCAGCCAGATAGAGGTAGTAGTGGTCCAGATGGCATTCCCCGGGTGGCGAAATCGACGGCTCCGGGGTCATTGGCCCTTTTGCAGGGTCATCATGAGGGGGCGGGGTTATGGCGGTCCTGCGAGTCGGCGCTCTCGTCAGTGTTCTTTCTCGTCGTGGGCCTCGCCGATGTGAAGTTTTCCTTTTACGCGTTCAATTCCTTCGGTGAGGAGGGCCTTGGCCGAGTCGCGCATCACGTCGACTCCGTCGGGGTCTTTCTTTAGCAGAGCTTCTGCTGTGTGCTTTGCGAACTCGAACGTGATGTGAGGGGGAAGGGGCGGTACGTTTTTGCTCGTGTAGGCATCGATGAGAGTGACCCCGCGATGGGCGAATGCGGTGTCCCAGGCGCCGGGGACCTCATCGTCTGTTTTGACGCGGATTCCGGTGAAGCCGAGCATCTCCGCCCACCCGGCGTAGTCGACGGACTGAACGTTCTGCGAGGTGGACCAGACAGGGTTCGCGTCCTCGGTGCGCATTTCCCAGGAAACTTGTGTGAGGTCATTATTGTGCAGAATCAGGATGATCAGCTGCGGGTTTTCCCATTCCTGCAGGTATTTTTTGATCGTGATCAGTTCGTTCATGCCGAGCATCTGGAAGGCGCCATCGCCGATGGTGCAAATAACGGGTCGGTCGGAATAGGCGAATTTTGCGGCTGTGGCGTACGGCATGGCGGCGAGCATGCTGGCGAGTCTTCCGGAAAGGTCACCGAGCATGCCCCGGCGGAGTCTGATGTGGTGGCCGTACCAGTCTGCCGTGGAACCGGCGTCGGCCGTGACGATGGCGTCCGGTGGCAGGCGCTTGTTCAGTTCGTGATAGACGCGTCGGGGATTGACGCCGTCTTTGTAGGTCAGCATCGCCTGTGCTTCCATCTCACTTTCCCACTCCAGCATTTCCTTGGCGACGGTGTTCTGCCACGAGAGCTCGGTTTTTTGGTCCAAGTGCGGGATTAGCGCCCTGAGGGTTGCCTTCACGTCACCCCACAGGTTGAGTTCGGTGGGGTAGCGCAGCCCCATTTGCTCGGGCTTGAGATCGATTTGGATGGCTCGTGCTTGTCCGCTCTTAGGTAGGAACTGGCTGTAGGGGTAGTTGGTCCCAAGGAATACCAAAGTGTCGCATCCGCTCATTTGGTGGGCGCTGGGCAGCGAACCCAGGAGACCGAGTTGCTGTGAATGATGAGGCACGTCGGAGGGGATTACCTGTTTCCCCCGCAAGGCGGTTATCAGCCCGGCACCACAAATGTCGGCGGCCTGCAGGACCTCCTCGGTGGCCCCGTTCGCCCCGTGTCCGACGATGAATGTGACTTTACTGCCCGCGTTGATGATGCGGGCGGCCTTCTCGATTTCGTTTTGCGCGGGGATGATTGAGATGGATGGGGCGACAGCACTGGAGCGTGATACCCAGTTTTGGGGAGTGAGTTCGGGCATTGTCATTGCCTGCACATCGTGGGGAATGACGATCACGGCGGGTCCGAGCCTCACCTTGGCAGTACGGAAGGCGGTGTCGACGACGGCCTGCGCTTGCTCCGGTGAGACGATCGTCTGGACATAGACCGCGACATCGGCCATGGTGCGTTCGAGGTTGCTTTCCTGCTGGGTAAAGGTACCGAACGCGTTCAGTCCCTGCTGGCCCACGATGGCGACGACCGGCTGGTTGTCCATCTGAGCATCGTAGAGGCCGTTGAGCATGTGGAAGGCCCCGGGGCTGGAGGTTGCCACGCAGACACCGACTTCGCCCGTGAACTTGGCGTGGGCGGTCGCCATTAGAGAACAGATCTCCTCATGCGTGGGACGCACATACTTCAGACCTGCTTCATCGCGCTGGGCCTTTTCCAAGGCGCCATCGAACTCGCCAATCCCGTCACCAGGAAAAGCGAAGATGCGGCTGACACCCCATTCCCTGATGCGTTGGATCACAAAATCGCTGACAGTTGCCATGGTTCTTCCTCCTGCTTTTGTGTTGGCACGATTCAGGCATCGTGGACCAGATGGGCGCTTGAGGTCGGCTTCGCGCACCCCGTGGTGTCATTCAGCTGCCGCCCGGGGCCGGGCCAGAGGCGAGAATAAAACCGGCGAAAACAGGGGCGCCCCCTATACAAGAGCCGACGATCATTCCGGGGTTCTGCCGTATGGCAAGCGGTCCCCCCGCGGACGCCGCCCTACCGGCCGGGACCAGCGCGGGCAGCGCACCGGCGACCGTTGCCGCGCACAGCCCTTGGATGATGGCTGTTGAACCTCGGTCCATGATCTTCCCTTTCAAAAAGGGTGCGGGCGAGTTGCAGAAACGTCCTTACCACTACGCTACCATTGCGCCTACGCAAAGAAAATATTTTCCTGGCAGCCCCTTACCCTGTATCTCCGCATCTCGATTATTTTCCTTCCAGGTCCCCGGAGAAGAAGGACACCGCCAGTCGCGGCATCCGCGCGGGATTCTGGACCCTGGTTCTTTAGGAATTCCGGCATCCATGGGGTGTTTTATGACGTTACGTTGCCGGCTACCGTTTGATTCCTGATTCATCGCCAGTACCGGTGAACGGCCCAATGACTGATGCATGGGACCTCCGGTGTTGGGCGCTCGTTTTCGAGGGGCTCCGGAGGTCATCTGAGCCTTTGTCTTCCGCCAGTGGAGTTGCAGGGCATCAGCTCCATGATTTGTGCGGTGAGTGGATGGGGGAGGCTTTGGCAGGAGTCGGCGGGCAATCACGAGAACGCGCCGCTGATGAGCTGCGGCCGCTGGTGCCCGGTCCAGCTCCTTCGCGCGCTACCTTCCCCAGTCACCAGGCGCGTGGTTCCCCGCCGGTAACGTCCGGTAGCTGAGTTCTGGTGAGGGCAGTCCAAATTCTCCTTTAAGCGCGGATTGGGCGGCGTACCAGCCGCACAGGCCATGCACTGAGGGCCCCGGTGGGGTGGAGGATGAACATAGATAGATACCTTCTGCTGGTGTCCGCCAAGGGTTGGATGAGATGACCGGTCGTTTGAGCAGTTGGCGGGCTGAGAGTGCCCCTGCGGAGAAGTCGCCTCCGACGTAGTTCGGGTTGTATTGGCTGTATTGGTGGGCTGTGATGGAGTGTGTTGCCAGGATGACGTCCCGGAAGCCCGGCGCGAATTGTTCGACTCGACGGGTGATCGTTTCTGTCGTGTCCAGGGTGGAGCCTGCAGGGACGTGGGTGTAGGTCCACAGAATGTGGTCTCCTGAGGGGGCTCGGGTGCTGTCCAGGGTCGATGGTTGGCAGGCAAGGACAAATGGCTGCCTGGGATGTCCTCCAGAGGCGACTTCGGCCTCGGCCCGGGACATCTCCGCCCTTGTTCCGCCCAGGTGCACGGTGGGTGCGGCGGCAAGGGCGGGGTTGGCCCAGGGTATGGGCCCTGAGAGGGCGAAGTCGACTTTGCTGACCGCGTTCCCGTACCGGAACGATCCAAGTTTGCGCAGGTAGTTCGTGGGGAGTTCGGCGCCGGCGACTTGGGCAAGGCCCGCTGCGGAGAGGTCCAAGAGGATGGCCTTCGGTCGGCAGCCGTTACGGACTTCGGCCAGGCCGGTGATGGGGGAGTCAAGGACGATCTCGCCGCCATGGTTCAGCAGGTCCTCGGCCATGGCGTCGGCGATTGATTGGGATCCACCGACGGGGAGCGGCCAACCGCGGGCATGGGCGTGCGCGCCCAACAGCATTGCTGTGCCGCTGGTGGCCAGGCCGGGCAGCGACCCAATGCAGTGGGCGCTGACACCGGTGACCATGGCTGGGGCGATGTCTCCTTTGAAGCGTGTGTTCCACCAGGGCCCGCCCTGTTCCAAGGTCCTGGCCGCGTAGAGGAGCGCTCCGAGGCGGTCACGGGGGATACGCAGCAGTTGGTGCATGGTGAGGTCAGTGATCCCGTCGACCCGTTCAACGAGGGGTTGGAACAGCCGACGGTACCGGTCCCCGTCCGGGCCCAGGCCTTCAGCGGTCCGGGTGAGGCTGCGGAATGCGATCCCGGCGGTGGCTGCGTCCACGGTGTGGGCGTAGGAGATTTCTGGCACGCGCAGTTCGATGCGCTTTTCAAGTTCAAATGCTTGGAAGAAGGGGCTGGCAAGGGCCATGGGGTGGACAGCTGAACACACGTCATGGCGGAACCCCGGTAACGTCAGCTCCGCCGTCCGGGTTCCACCCCCGATTTTGGCCGCCCCCTCGATCAACTGGACTTTCAACCCGGCCCGCGCCAAGGTTACGGCAGCGGCCAGACCGTTGGGTCCCGCCCCCACAACAACGGCGTCCGGCTTCACGTGGCACTTCCACTGACAGAATCCTCGCGCCCGCCGGACCGGCTGTGGTCGCCGTTCTTGGGACTGGGCAGGGGCGTGTCACTGTGCCTGGCACGGCCTTGGTGGAGTTGCAGGGCGCAGTGGATGAGGGGGAAGTGGCTGAAGGCTTGTGGGGTATTGCCCAGTTGCCGCTGGTTCTTGGGGTCCCATTCTTCGCTGAGCAGGCCCACGTCGTTGCGGAGGCTGAGGAGTCGTTCGAAGAGTTCCTCGGCCTCGCTTCGCCGGTTGATCCCCAGCAGGGCGTCGACCAGCCAGAAGGAGCAGGCGAGGAAGACCCCTTCGGTCCCAGGCAGGCCGTCGTTGCTGGCCTGGGGGTGGTAGCGGAGGACAAAGCCGTCCTGCGTGAGGTGCTGCTGGATGGCCTCGACAGTGCCGATCACGCGGGGATGGTCGTGGGGCAGGAACCCTACACGGGGGATCAAAAGGAGGCTCGCGTCCAGCTCGTTGTTTCCGTAGGACTGGACAAAGGTATTGCGCTCGGTGTTGAAGCCGTGCGTCATGACGTCTTCATGGATGCTGTCGCGAAGTGCGGCCCAGCGGTCCTCAGGACCTGGGAGGCCGGAATGCTGGATTCCTTTCACCATGCGGTCTGCGGCTACCCAGCACATAACTTTTGAGTGCGTGTTCTGGCGGCGTGGGCCGCGCATTTCCCAGAGTCCGTTGTCGGGTTTGTCCCAGTTGCCTTCGAGGTATTCCATAAGTGCTGTTTGGATGTCCCAGGAGTCATCGACAGTGTCCGGAAAGGCGGCGCGGGTCAGGGAGAGCCCGTCCAGGACTTCCCCCCATACGTCCAGTTGCAGTTGGGGTGCGGCGGCGTTTCCAGTCCGGACCGGTTTGGAGTTTTCGAACCCGGAGAGCCAGGGCAGTTCCATTTCGGGGAGGCGGCGGGTGCCGTCGATGCCGTACATGATCTGCAGGTCCGCTGGGTCACCGGCGACGGCGCGCAGCAGCCATTCCCGCCATGCCGCCGCTTCTTCGGTGTAGCCTCCGGCGAGCAGTGACTGCAGCGTCAGGGTCGCGTCGCGGAGCCAGCAGAACCGGTAATCCCAGTTCCTGGACCCGCCCGGGTCCTCGGGCAGGGACGTCGTTGGGGCGGCCACGATGCCACCAGTCGGGGAGTAGATAAGCCCCTTGAGCGTGATCAAGGAACGTTCAACGGCGTCCTTGTACTTTCCTTCCATCTTGCTCCGGCCGATCCAGTCCTGCCAGAAGTCCTCCGTCACTCTGAGGGCCCTGTCAGGGTCTGTTTGGCGCGGGGCAGGTTTGCTGCTGGGAACCCAGGTCAGCACAAAGGGAACCTTCGCCCCGGCCCGGACAGTGAAGTCACTGACCGTGCGCATGTTCCGGCCTTCGAGCGGGGCCCGCGTTGTGAGATAAGCGGCATCCGGGCCCGCGACAGCGCTCAGTCCGTGGTCACTGCGCCGCACCCAGGGCACGATATGACCGTAGTCGAAGCGCAAGCAAAGCTCCCCGTACATCTGCACGCTTCCGCTGAGGCCCTCCACAATCCGCACTAGATCAGCAGCGTCATCGCGGATTGGCATGAAATCGGTGACCCTGACGCTCCCGTCGGCCGTTTCCCATTCGGTCTCAAGGATCAGGCTGCCCGGGCGGTAGCGGCGGCGTGTGCACTTCTGCGCACCTGCCGGCGCCAGGAGCCATCGCCCCGCTGCCGGTGTGTCCAGCAACGCGGCGAAGCATGCAGGGGAGTCAAACTTCGGCAGGCACATCCAGTCGATTGAGCCGCTGGTACTGATCAGCGCGGCTGTGTGCAGGTCCCCGACGAGCGCGTAATCACTGATATCAGACATGGCTGCCTCTCCTGGCCGTACCGTTGAGTGCTGGAACCTGCAGTTCGGGGCGGCGGCCGGGCCCCCGCACTGCACGGATGGCCAAGAGCACCGACATTGCCGCCCCTATGCCGGCCAGGACCATACCGGTCCCGCTTGGTCTCTGGAGGACAGTGTCGGGGTGGACATGGCCGGATCTGCCGGGGTAAGTGACCTCACCAGGCGATACATCCCATGCGTCGGGGGCGGGGAAAGTTCCAGCCGGTAGTTTTTCCTGCCGCAGCCGGCGTCGATTGGCAAGCCTGCGACGCACATCTGCACTTGGAGCGGACAGGGCGTTGTCGGCCGCAACAGCCGCGGGGAAGTCAATAATGTAAGGCTCTCCGTAGAATGCCGAGGAAGCCACGGACTCGAGCCAAGTGCCCGGCGGGATTTGGACGCCGTTTTCCGCGAAGGCGGACCGCAGCCTTTTCAGGATCTCGTCGAGGCTTTTGCCCTGGGCGTCCCTGGTGACGTCGAAGATAGCCAGCTGGAGCTGCAGTTTGGCGTCCGCTTCCGGGTCTGTGGCGCTGGGGTCCTGCCCCGTCGGGTCCGGGTTCACCGGCTTAGGGTCGGGGCGGCCGGCTTGATCTGGATTAAAGCTCATGGGAATCCTTTCAGTCGTGTTTCAGCCGCCTACCTGGTCAACCGTGAAGGCGGCCAGGAATCCGACGGCCGCGATGAGGCCGGTGAGCAGGTGATGTTCTTCGAAGGCTTCGGGGATCATCGTGTCGGCGAGCATGGCCAGGATCGCTCCAGCGGCCACCGCGGTGATGAACGCGACAACTTCCGCGGGTGCGTCCTGCAGGACAAGGAATCCGATCAAGGCTGCCAGGCCCGAGACCACAGCAATTCCCACCCACACCCCAAATACATATTTGGCACTCCGACCCGCCTTTTTCATGCCGGCGGTGCTGGAGAGGCCTTCGGGAACGTTGGAGATGAAGACGGCGGCCAGCATGGCAGGACTGACTGCACCGGCGGTCACCAGGCCGACGCCAAGAACCACGGACTCCGGGATACCGTCCAGGAGAGCCCCGATGGCGATGGCGGTCCCGCTGCCTGGCTTTTGCTGCTCCGAGGGCTGTTTCCCGCCGGACCGTTTACGGTGTTTCGCCCCTTTTCGGGCCAACAATGCGTTCGCGGCCACATAAACGACGGCGCCGGTGGCGAAGCCGCCGATGGTGGGCCACAGGCCCCCGCCGTTCACTGCTTCTTCCACGAGTTCAAAAGCCAGGGCAGAGATCAAAACCCCGGCACCAAAAGACATCACGGAAGAGACCACCTTGGACGGAATCTTCCACTTCCACGCCAGGCCGCACCCCACAACCAGGGCACCGCCGGCGATGGTGCCCCACATCCAGGCCAGCAACCAGGCCGGCATCACGCAACCCCTGCCAATAGGCGAGTTGTCGACTCTGTTATCAGGATTTTCATAGGATGAGTCCTTTCGATTGTTGTCCGCGTTTAGCGGGGGCGACATGTATCCACCTGCGCCGGAAGCGCGATCTTGGAGCCGTGCGGCGGCCCGCTTCCACGACCCCGGCCACTACGCCGACAGGGCCGAAGGCGACCGGCGCCCGCGCGCTGGTGCCTCGTCGGTCAACGAAGATCTTCACGGCGGTCAGCGCCGAAAGGGACAGTTCAGGCCGACCGGTCTGCACATTCCTGATGAGCCGGTCGATCCCCTTGATGGATCCGGCCCCGGCGCCTTCTGCCTGTCGTGTTCTCACAATTTCTCCTGCTCCGGATGGTCCCGTCCTCGCGCTGCGGGAGCTTCAAACTTTGCGGGAAAGCAACTATCGGAGGAAACTGGTACTTATGGATACTGCTGGTGGATCTGAATCAGTCCCGGAACCTTCGAGCCGGGAAGTTGAAGCGGTAATGCGCGCCGCCGACACCCTCTTGCGCGTGGTCTCCCGTTCGGTTGCCGAGGTCGAGGACGTGGTAAACACCCCGCAACTGCGGGTCCTGGTCCTCATCCACACCCGCGGACCACAGAACCTGGGTGGGGTCGCTACAGAGCTGGGAGTGCACGCCTCCAACGCCACGCGCATCTGTGACCGGCTGGTCGCTGCTGAGCTGCTGGAGCGGCGGGAGGATTCTGCAGACCGGCGATATATCCGGCTCGAACTGACGGCAAAAGGAAAAGCCCTGGTGAATTCCGTGCTCGAGCACCGGCGGCAGGCCATTGCGGAAGTCATTTCGCGGATGCCGTCTGGCCGCCGGCCGGCACTGGCTGCGGCGCTGGAGGCTTTCGCGGCCGCCGCGGGCGTCCAGGGCACCACTGACGGCCGCTTTACCTTGGGAGCCAACACGTGAAGTGACGGGGTCGTGATGCCGCAAGCCATGTCTTCATTGAACCCCAATAGTTGCGCGTTCGCAATAGTTGGCGTGCAAGTTGTGTCGATTCACCTTGCGGGCTGATTCGCGTCAGTCCGTCAGATCGGTGTGATGCCCCACTCGCCGGTATGGGATTGCCCGGGTTCAAGAGTGATGAGCCCCTCACCGGAGTTGAAGGCGTCAGGGGCGCAGGTCATCGGTTCCACTCCAAGCCCGGTCCGCCGCCGGTCAGGCTGGGGGAGGGTATCGCCGGTGAAGATTTCCAGGTACGGATAGGACCCGTCCACCCACAGTTCCACGCCCCCGGAGTTATCCGGACGCACCAGTTTCACCCGGGCGCGCCCGTCGGCGTCACGGATAAGGTCGGTGTAGGCAACGTCGATGTGCCGGCCGCCCAGCTGCTGCAGTTCCCGCAGATCATACTCGGTGCCCTCCACCCGCTCGTGCCCGGTGGGGATGCCACGCTCATCCACGGGCAGGAAAGTCCTCCCCGGCACCTGAACCAGCGCGGCATCGATGGCCCCGGGAGTGGCGACACCTGGGTTGAGGTACGGGTGTGCCCCGGTCCCGTAAGGGCACCGCGATGCACTTCGGTTCATTGCCGTGGTCCGTACGGTCAAACCTCCCGGCCCGAGGTGGTAGTCCAGGCGGCAGTCAAGGATCCAGGGCCAGCCTTGGCAGGCGTGCAGGGTATAGGTGAAGGAAATGGAATCTTCGGTGTACTCCACCGCGGGCGCGTCCCAGTTCCGCCAGCGGGTGAGCCCGTGGATCGCGCCGCCTTTGTCCGGCTCGCTCAAGTCAAGCTGCAGCTGCTGGCCTTCCCACTCGTAGCTGCCGCCCTGGATGCGGTTGGGCCAGGGAATCAACGATTGGCCCCGCGCGCCAGTGCACATCTCGTCCGGACCGTATCCGTCCAGCAGGGGCCGGCCGTCCAGCAGGTAATCCCGCAGGGCTCCCCCGACTTCGGTCACCAGGACCGTTTGCCGGTCGTAAGAGATTTCATATTGACGTCCCGAGGGCAGACAATGGCCGGTCCCGGTGTCCCACTGGGCCTCCTCACGCATGGCTTCTGCCTCCATCGGTCCCGCGGGACAGGTCGAGGACGACTTTGACGTCGTCAGTCCGGCGCTCGAAGGCCTCAGCGAAGTTCTCCAGCGGCACCCGGCGACTGATGAGGCGGCGGAGCCATGCCCCGTCGGCTTTAGCGAGTGCCTGGGCTCCGGCGTCGTAGTGGCGGCGGTTCGCGTTGACGCTGCCGAACACCACGCCGTTCATCAGTACCTCCTCGCGGTTGATTGCGCCCACGTCCACAGGTGTTTGTTTCCCTGTTCCGGAAACGCCGGTCAGGCAGGTGATGGCATCCTGGGCCCGGCACTTGAATGCATCCAGGACCACCGGGGTGACCCCGGTGCATTCAACCAGGATGTTGGGCTTGATGCCCGACTCCGGCAGGGGTTCGCTGTGGTACGTGGCGCCGAGGTCACGGACAAGCTCCGGTTTGGGTCCGTCCGTGACGATGTCGAAGACATGCACGTCCAGTCCCTGCTGGACGCCCAGCAGCGCCGCCAGCAGGCCAACCGGGCCCGCGCCGGTGACGACGGCGGTATGGGGGTCGAAAAATGCCCGCTGCCCGATCCGGTTGATCTGTTCCCAGGCCTTGGCCACGATGGTGGTGGGCTCCAGCAGGACACCCACATCCTCCAGCCCCGGGTCCAGCTTCACCGTCGCCTGGGCATCCGCCCGCCAGCGTTCCCGGGCGAAACCGTGCAGGCCCTTGATCCCGTGCTCGGTGTACTTGCCGTTGAGGCACATGTCCCATTCCCCGGCGGCGCAGGCCTTGCACGGCTCGGGGTCCGGCCGGCGGACAATACCCACTACCAGGTCGCCCGCGGCCAGGCCCGATCCGGAGGGGGCGTCGAGCACCCGGCCAAGGTTCTCGTGCCCCAGCACCAGGTAGTCCTGGCCCGGCGGCGCTTCCCCGTACTCCGCGGCGATGATTTCGCTGTCAGTTCCACACAGGCCCACAGCCAGCGCCTCCACCAGCACCTGGCCCTCGCCGGCGGAGGGCTCGGGGATGTCCCGCAAGCGAAGCGTGTTCTTCTCACCGGGAGTTACCGTCAATGCGCGCATTATTTCTTCTCCTCAGATCAAAAACCCGTCACTGCCTAGCTTCCCGCACTAGTTGCGTTTGTGCAACAGTATGTAGGAAGGCGAAAAGGTCCGAAGGGGGCCGGCTAAGCTCAGCAAGGAGGTCCGGGCATGGCATTAGATGACACTTCCCAATCCCGCGCCACCACGGCGCGGCGTGCTCCGGCACCGGACGACGGCCGCAAACCGGACAGCCCGACGGATGTCACCAAGCCGTTCTGGAAATACATCGCGAAGAGGACTTTGCGGGAGTTCAGCCAGGATCAATGCCCCGACCTCGCCGCCGGACTGACCTACTATGCCGTGCTGTCTCTTTTCCCTGCGCTGCTTGCCATGGTTTCCCTGCTGGGGATCTTCGGTCAGGCCGGTAAAACCGCGGCGGCGCTTTTGGATATTCTGCGCAGCATCGCCCCCGCCTCCACATTGGACGTGATCCGCGGCCCCCTTCAGGAACTAACGACCTCACAGACCGCAGGCTTCACCCTCGCTATTGGCATCGTAGGCGCCTTCTGGACCGCCTCGGGCTACGTGAGCGCTTTCGCCCGCGCGATGAACCGGATCTACGACATCGACGAAGGCCGGGGCTTGATCAGGTTCCGGGCAACAATGCTGGCCGTGACAATTCTTGCCGTGGTCGTCGTGGCGATGCTCGCAGCCCTGCTCGTGCTCAGTGGCCCTGTTGCCGCGGCCGCTGGACGCCTCCTCGGACTTGGCGGATTGTTCGTCACGGTGTGGGACTTCGCTAAATGGCCGGTGATCATCGTGCTGGTTATTGTCATCGTTGCGGTGCTTTACTACGTCACCCCCAACGTCCGCCAGCCCCGGTTCCGATGGTTGAGTCCTGGCTCTTTCATCGCGCTGGTGGCCTTCGTGCTGGCATCTCTGGGCTTCACTGCCTATGTCGCCAACTTCGGCCATTACAACAAAACCTATGGTGCCATCGGGGGCGTGGTCATCATGCTGCTGTGGCTGTGGATTTTGAATGTTTCACTGCTTTTTGGAGCGGAGTTCGATGCCGAGACAGAGCGGGGCAGGGAACTGCAGGGCGGCTTCAAAGCGGAGGTGAGTATTCAATTGCCGCCCAGGGACACGAAGAAGAGCGACAAACTGCACGAGCAGGAGGAAGAGGAAATCCGGCGCGGACGCGAACTCCGGGAAAACCACAACTCCCCTCATGGGCCTGCAGCAGATGAAAGGTCCTAGGCGGGATCGGATTCGCCACCACAGTCACCTGGGGTCCGGGAAACCCCCGGAAGGCCGCAAGGCGGTCCCCCCTGTCCGGCAAGTACCCACCCCGGGCTCTGACTACGCCAGCGGCCCCGGGTCATCTGAAGGCGTTTCAATGCCCGGAAAGCGGGGGGATAGCCGGCGGAACTTGCCGCCCATGTTCATGGCGCCGCGGCGCACCGCGGCTGAGGTCCAGAAGGATCACGACTGCGAGAAGAACGATCGAGAGCGACGCGGAGGCCACCGTGTCGGTAAACCAGTGGTAGCCGAGGTAGACACGGGATGCTGCTTCCACGCACAGGCCAACGGCAGCGGCACAGAAAGCCGTGATCAGGGAGATTTTTCGGGAGGAGCGTGAAAAGGCCAGGTAAGCGCCGATGAGCAGGAAGTTCGAGGCGCCAACGACGTGACCGGAGGGAAAAGAGGATGTCGCGTCGGCGCCAAGCATCATGATGTCGGCCGGAGGCCGGGAACGCCCGACCGCGTGGGCGATGACCTCCGTAAGCACTACGCCGGTGAGCATCGCCCCGGCCAGCAGTACCGGGCGCCACAACCGGCGGGTCACCAGGGCCCACGCAACTACGGCCACCAGAGTGATCACGGGAAGCGCCAGGGGCCCGAAAACGAAGGCGAATCCGGCAAGAACCACCGTGGCTGCACCGGTCCGGTGGTCGACGAACCAGTCAGTCATGGGTCCGTCAATGGTTGCGAGCCCGCTGCCCTTCAGCACGTCCCCGAGGGTCAGCACAAACGATGACATGCCTGCCAGGACCAGGCATAGGGACACGGCATAAAGAACCAGGAACCGCCCAGTGGAGACCCTGCAGCCCCCGCCTAAGCGGAAATGTTTCTGCAAGTTCTGCCCGGTAATAGGTCGCCGGTCGCTGCTCATCGGCTGCTTCATGTGACGGACCGGGCAGTCCGGGCTGGCCGGCGAGGGCCGCTGCAGGACTGTTGGTTCGGATCCTGTGCTGACTGGGCCTTCACGGCTTATCCCTCGCATTCGAGGCAGTAGGCATGTCCGCCTTTCTCCTTGGCCAGTTGGGACCGGTGGTGGACCAGGAAGCAGGACGAGCAGACGAACTCATCCTTCTTTGGGGGGACGACTTCGACGATCAGCTCTTCGGCGATGTAATCCCCTGGCAGGTCGACGCCGTCGACGGTGTCGGCCTCGTCGAGTTCTTTCACGACGCTGCGTGCGTCGGGGGTGTTTTCTGTCCGCAGTGCTTCCAGGGAACTTTCCTGGGACTCTTTTACATCAGGGCGGACTTCGTCGTAATCGCTGGCCATGGTGCCTCTCATTTCTTCTCGAACTTGATCTCCTAATTCACGTGCTGCTCTTCTTTGGCGGGCTGTTCTTCTGACTGCGCTTCGATATGTTTGCGCTGCCGCTCGAGTTCGTCCTCGCCCTCGTCTTCAGCTTCGTAAAGCTTGGAACTGGTGACCTCAAGCTCTTGCATGATGGCGTCGAGTTTGAGGTGCAACGCTGCGGAGTCCCGGTTCTGGGTGTTCTGGATGATGAAGACCATCAGGAACGTCACGATCGTCGTGCCCGTGTTGATTACCAGCTGCCAGGTGTTGGAAAAACCCAGCAGCGGCCCGGTGCAGGCCCACACGACCAGTACGGCGACGGCTGCGCCGAAGACCCAGGCATGGCCCAGGACCTTTGCCGTCCTGGAGGTGAACCTGGTGAAGAAACCGGGCCTGTCGGCGGTGCTTTTATCGGTAGTCATGGTCCCGTCCTTGAATGACTCATTTTCTCTGACCAGTACGTCTGCTGAGGTGGCGCCCCCGACTGTCGGATATGGCTGCCCGGGGCTTTGCCTGGCTACGGCCGGCCACGGCGGATCACTGGCCGGAGTTCACCTGCGGCGAAGGCCAGGGCGATGGCCGCATTGGCTACGGCGGGGTGCCTCCGCCGCCGGTCCACTGCTGCCAGGACCAGCATCGTAAGGGCATGGAGGGCATCGACCCCGGCGCTGGTGCGGCGCAGGGCAGCCCCGCCACCGAAGGTGCTGGTTGCTGCGGCCTGCAGCAGGTGCCGTGCCCCCAGGACACGGATGAATGTGCGGGCGTGAGTATCAGGGATGCGTCCGACCAGGAAGCATGCCACCGCACCAGGGGCGAAGAGCTCCGCACTACCGTACGCTGCCCTCAGCACGTCTAAAGGTTTCACCGCGCATCCTTTCGGCTCAGGACTGCCACAACGCCGGCAATCGTGGTGAGGTTTGCTCCGAGCCCAACCCCGGTGAAGCGGTGATGCTGCGAGGCAACCAGTTTGGGGCCAAGCTCCTGCTCGACGAGCTCAGCGGCAGCGCCAAGTTCGTGCCGGTCTGCCGCATGGATCTGGTTTAGCAGCCCTTCCCGCCGCAGCTGCAACTTTTGCCGCGGCCCCGGAAGGTCCTGCACCAACCTTGGCGAAGAGGGGGACATCATCACGCTGCGGGCCAAAGGCGACCGCGGAGGCCCGGCCGGTCCCCCGGCCGCTCCTGTTACGGCGACAAGCCTGCATGCTGTTTGCATCTGGATCACCCCTATGGCTTTCAGCCGGAAGTCACATGAACAGTATCGCAACAGTTATCGGCGCGCAAGTGCTTTCGCCGCCCCGATTCGGCTGCCACGGGATAGTTCTGCTCGTGGGCTTTCCTGGGTGACCCGCACCCTCCGCCCGCTACGGCTGCCGGCCAGGAGGTTTCACTGGTCAGGGATTGCATTTAGGCGGCCAAAGCCCCCTTAATCATGCTAGTACTTGCGCCAGCACAAATATCCCGGTTCCATGAAGTCATGAAAACGGATAGCAGCAGATCAAGTCGGGAAACAATGGCCGCTGGCGGTTTGGCAGGCCTGCTCGCTACAGGAGCGATGAGCGGACTGCTCGTTGCCGCCGATGTCATGGGCGTGATGAACTACGAGCCGCCCCGGAAGATTATCGACAAGTTCTTCCCCCGGCTTCCGCTGCCGCTGCGGGACGCCGCGGCAGTCCTGGCCCACTTCGGGTACGGGGTGGCCGGCGGCTGTCTGTACGTTCTGACCCGCAGGAAGCAGTCAACCCCGGGAGCGGGGCTCGCTTACGGTGCACTGGTGTGGGCGGCGGGATACGAGGGCTGGCTGCCTGCCATGGGAATCCTGCCCCCTGCCCACCGGGACCAGACCGGCAGGGCACTGACGATGCTGGCCGCCCATCTGCTCTACGGCGCCGTCCTGGGCAACGTTCTTCAAGGACCAAAGCCGGCACGGGCCGATCCCGCCCCTGCTGCACCTGGCGGCTCGTCCAGGCCTTTAGGTGATGAAGACACCACTGATCTTCCAGCGCAGTTGCCGGAATCATACGCCAGGTACCTGGCAGGGAAGGATCCCGCCTTCACTGCGACAGTGCTGCCGGTCCTGGAACAATCCGCAGCTGTCCGGGAGCACGGGGTACATGTACGTTTCATCCCCGGCGGGGTCCAGGCACTCGTGGATCCCGCGGTTCCCTATCCTCAGGTCACCGAAGGCGTTGACTAGGGTCTGTCGGCCGAATTCCTGGTGTCCAAACCGTTACCGGCTGTCCGAGTGGTGACCCTATCCAAGGCCACTTTTAGGTCGGCCCTGGGCAGCGTGTGCGTGACGTTATGCAGGGCCCCGTTCACCGGTCGTGACCTTCAGCGCAGCATGAACGGCGGCGGGGAGGGAAACCGGTGGCCGGGGTATTGCTCGGCGGCGGCGTTCATGAGGTGGGCCCATTGGGTGCCGGCGATGTTGGCTCCGTCCAGCACTGTGTAGTACTTCCCGTTGATGGTGATGTTCTCGTTAGCCCATTCCGGTCCGAATCCTTTGTAGCTGCCGAACCAGGAGGCGGTGGCGATGCCCGTGGTGGCGCCTACGGTCCATGTTTGGGTGTGTCCGTCGGTGGTGCCGGTTTTGGCGAAGATGTCCTGTTCCTTCTTTACGGGGATGTTGTAGCCCGAGCCTTTGGTCAGCACGGGTTTGAGGGCGTAGGTGACGCCGGCGGCGACGTCCGGGTCGATGGTCTGCCGGCAGTCGGCAGCCGGCACCGCGTAGGTGTGGCCGCCCGGACCGGTGACGGATTCCAGTGCGATCGGGGTGCAGCGGACCCCGTGTGCGGCGAAGGTGGCGTAGGCGGTGGCCATGTCCAGTGGTGCAACGTCATGGGTGCCGATCAGGCTTGCGATGCTGGAAAGGTCGTAGGGCTTGTTGGTGTGGCCGTTCTTAATTCCTGCGGCCGTGGCCATTTTCTGGATGTTGCAGAAGTCCAGCCGGGTCGCCGACTGAAACGTGATGGTGTTGATGGAGTGGTAGAGGCCTTGCAGGACGGTCATGGGGTAGTAGTGGTTGGGGTCATCGTTGGGCAGGGGAGTCTGGCCGAGGGCCGGATCGTAGGACCCGGTTGTTGTGCCGCAGCTGTTTTTCCAGGGGTATCCGGCTTTGTAGATCCGGACCGACCCATCCAAGACTGTGTTCATGGACCGGCCGGAGTTCAGCCATTGGGCGAAAACGAACGGTTTCATCGTGGAGCCGATCTGGAAGCCGCCCGCTCCGTGAAGCGAATTGCCGTTACTGTCCTTCTCGGGAAGGGTGAGGTTCCCGGTGTAATGCCCGAGCCCGGGAGTCGGGTCGTAAATGGTGTTCTGTGCCATCGTCAGGATTTTGCCGGTGCCGGGCTGGATGCTGACAAGGGCGGCCCCGCGTTGCAGGGGGTCTGTTGCGGGCAGGGAGGCCTTGACCTGTTCCCGGGCGGTTTGTTGCAGGTCCGGGTCCAGGGTGGTGTGGATGGTCAGTCCGCCTTGGTAGAGGAGCTTCCGGCGGGATGCTTCGTCGGCTCCGAAGGTAGGGTCGTTGAGGATCAGCCGCTGAATGTAGTTGCAGAAATAGGGGGCGGTGGCTTCGGCGCAGCCCTGCGGGGTGTGCTGGACGTCCAGGGCCAGGGGGGACGCTGCGGCTTTGGCATGCTGGGCGGGGGAGATGTATCCCTGCTGGAGCATTTTGTCCAGGACTTCATTCCGGCGGTCGACGACATGCCCTGGTTCGGTGAGTGGATCGTAATAGGCGGGCCTGTTGACCACGCCTGCCAGTGCAGCGGCCTGCGGTAGGGTCAGGGCGCCGGCGGGGACGCCGAAGTATGTTTTCGCTGCCGCCTGGATACCGTAGGCCCCATTGCCGAAATAGACCAGGTTCAGGTACCCCTGCAGGATTTGGTCTTTGGAGTATTTTTCCTCAAGCGTGATGGCGAGTTTCATTTCGCGAAGTTTGACGCCGATGGTCCGGGAAGCGGTGGTCTTGGTGTTCTCTGCGCTCTTTGCCCCGACCGCCGGTGAGAGGAGGAGCACGTTCTTGACATACTGCTGGGTAATTGTGGAGGCGCCCTGCCGGCCGCCTTGGGCGTTCACATAGAGAGCACGGAGGATGCCGGTCGGGTCGATGCCGCCATGGTCGTAAAATCGGGCGTCCTCGATGGCAACAATCCCGTCGCGGATGAAGGCGGACATCTGCTCCAGCTCCACGGGTGTCCGGTTCTGGGAGTAAAAAGTGGCGATGAGGGAGCCGTCTTGCGCCAGCACCTGCGATCGCCTGGCCGGCGGCTGCAGGTCCAGGTCCGAGGGGAGCTGATCGAAGAAGTCGATGGAGGCGCCGGTCAGGGTCGATCCCAGCGCCGCTGCCGGGGCCAGGAGCCCGGCGACCAGGAAGCCGCCGATAATGCCGGCCGCGATGAAGGCCACCGCTTTTTTCCACAGAGTGTCTTTGATCAGCATGTAGAACTTCCTTTGTCCGTGCCGCCCGCAATGGGGCCACACGAAACAAGGATCGAGACAAGGCCCAGCAGACAACGCCTTCGGGATAGTTGAAAATATGCAAATAATCCTAAAGGCACACCTTTCCGTCAGGCGGGGCTGTGGGTTACAGGACCACAACGATCCTGTCAGTTCGTATCGGAAAGCCCACTGTTTATTGCTTATGCGCAACTGATGCGTGAAACTTGTGTCAAGGCCTCCAGGCCTGGGGACGGAAGGTTCAGGACCAATCAGTAAAGCTGCTGCCCGTGGTTTTAGCGATGGGCAGTACGGATTTGCAGGGAGACGGACGTGGATCTTCGACTCATCATTGAAACGGCAGGCCGCTACCTGGACTTCGCGGGCGTGGCCGTCATGGTCATCGGGGCCCTGGTCTCGGTGCCGCTGGCCTTGCGGCGCCGAAACCTCCCGGCAGGCGGCGGGCGACCGGGCCGGTCCCTGTACAAGGAGTACCGGCAGTTGCTGGGACGCTCCATCCTTCTTGGTCTTGAACTCCTCGTCGCGGCGGACATCATTCGCACCGTGGCCGTGACGCCCACCTTCACCAGTGTCGGCGTCCTGGCCGTGATCGTGGTCATCCGGACGTTCCTTAGCTTCTCCCTGGAGCTGGAGATCACCGGCCGGTGGCCCTGGCAGAAAGACACGGAACCGGCCTCAACGACCGGCTCGGCCTGAGATGAGACGACGCCGATGTTCGAAACCAGCTGCTTCCTGGCCGGGACCATCAACGCCGCTGGCGTCAGCGGGCCCGGTTCGACCCCGCGGCCTGGCACAGGGCAGGAACTGCGTGCGGGCTCTGCGTCCGCACCCGTACTTTTAGGGGTAGGAGCATGAACGCCGAAGATCACGTGGACGACTTTCAGCGGCTGTACGGGCTGGTCACTGAATCGGCAGACATCAAAGATTTTCTGGATGCCATGACCGGCGTCGGCGCCTCGGTGATGACCCGGCTGACCGGGGAACGAATCGAATGCGCGGTGACGCTTCGACGGCGTAAGCGCAGCACGACGATCGCCGGGAGCAGTGATGATGCCGTCCTGCTGGATCGGGTGGAACAACGCCTCGGGAAGGGGCCCTGCGCTTTGGCGCTGGAAACCGGCTTGCCCGTGCTGCTCGACGATGTCTTCAGTGATGAGCGTTGGCCCCGGTTCAGCGAGAGTCTCGCCGCCATGGGGTGCCGCAGCGTACTCGGAGTGCCGATGCCGTCCGGTTTTGATGCCGAAGCGGTCCTGGATTTCTTCGCCCCCTCAGCCGGGACCTTCACCGGCGAAGTGATCCAGGATGCAGGTGTCTTTGCGGACATGGCAGGGCGGGCACTGTCTTCGGTCCTGAGGATTGCCATAGCCGAGGAGGCGGCCCGGAACCTCCGGGCAGCCCTTGAAACCAGGACCGCCATCGACATTGCCTGCGGCATGCTCATGGAGCAGAACGGGTGCGGGCAGGAAGAAGCGATCGGAATCCTTCGCCGGGTGTCCAGTATGCGCAACCAGAAATTGCATGACCTGGCCGAGGAAATCATCACCCAAGTGTCCGGCCGACACGGGGTAACAACTCATTTCGAGGACTAAAACCCCCGTCACAGTCCCTGCTGCGCAGGTCTCGTTGAGGCAGACACCATGGTCAGTGGACAAAAACGCCCTCGGGTTTACAGGGACCGGCCAGTCAAAGGAACGACGTCGACGATCAGGCTCAAACCACTGTATCCAACACCAAGAGAGAGCACCATGAATACAAAACTCACCACCTGCGCCCGGATCAAACCAAGCCGTGACGGGTCGTGAAACGACACCGGCGGCCGGCGCTCACCTCGCCGGCAACCGATTCACAGCTCTTGCGGATGCTCACCACACACACCCACTGCGGTGAGCCCATGACGGCCTCCCGCCAGGGACCCGTTGTCGAGAGCCGCACCAGCGCTGTGCACGACGTCGTCACCTACAGCTGCGCCTGCGGCTTCAGGTTTGATCAGCCAACCAGTTCAGAGCACCACGATAAGGAAGTCCCATGAAACCCGCGAACAGCACCACGAAGATCTTCCGGCTGATCCCAGCCCTGGCAATAGCAGCTGGTCTGCTGACCGGCTGCTACAACCCCTCGGACGGAGACCGTGACCCCATTGCCCTCGGCGCGGACCTAAACTTCTCCGGACTGCAATTGCGGAGCGTCCTGATCGTGACGTCTGGCCAAAACGAACCCGGGCGCGTCCTGGGAACAATCTTCAACACCACCCCCACGGACATACAAATGGTCCTGGCAGACTCAGACGAACAACACCCAGTCAAGATCCCCGCCCTCGGACACGTCGAGTTCGATCAATCAGCCCTGATCTTCAACAGCACACACGAGCCTCCCGGCGCCCGCACCGATCTACAGGTAACAGCGAAAGGGCAGCAGGCCACAATCAACGTTCCCATCCAGAACGGAACCTTTGACCAGTACCGACCCTACATTCCATCTCCGAGCCCATCCAGCTAATTCCAAAGACCAGTACCTGACGACGCATCCAGGACCTATCGGAGGTGGGCACGGATCGCGCAGCATGCCGAACCCCGTCCACCAACGCGTGGGCCTCAATAAGCAGACCTTTCGCCGCCTGGCGAGTGACGGGGTTTTTCAGCCTGACGTCAGCGCATTCCTGCCTGCTGCGTCGGGCCAACCCGGAAGCCGCCCGGCCCAAGCCTCGGGCCCTCGCTGGCCTCCCCTCCGGTTGTCTGACCTGAGGTGGAGAGATGAGTACACACGAAGAAGAACTCCGGGTCATCCATTACCTGAACATCACCATGAGCTTCTACGCGATCTCCACGGGTGAGCTCTGGCTGCGGTACATCGGTCTCGGCGGGGAAAGCCGTTCCTACGAAGTTGATGAATGGCTCCGCGGGTTACGGTCCCTCCCGGACTTCCAATGCTTACTGCTTCGAATGACGATTGATGAAATCAGAGATAGCCAGCCCCCGGCCCCCAGACTTGGCTTCGGGTCGGAAAGTAAATAGCCCTGCGGGGTCTAAGTCGCGCCCGTTGTGGCAGCGACACCGGAAGCACTTTCACCCCGAAAACCTCATACATGGCAGAAACTGTAACGAGCAGGCAGGACAGCGGGAAACTTCATTCCCACGCATCAGGAAGCGACTCTCCGTTGCGTTTGCGCAATTACTGCGGTTGAATAAAGCCAGGGTGTGATAGTTATCTCCGGCTGTCAGGTCAGAGTCAAGCCGGGCGATAGGCCGGTTGACAAGTTTCTCACAACAGCACAGCGCGAGGCGGAACAGTTCCAAAGGCGCAACGGGCCGCAACCTTGGGGCTTTCAAGAAGGAGTAAACCATGAAATACATCAGGATTTACCCGGCAGCTGCAGTCACGGCAGCAGCACTGGCCCTGGCCGGCTGCACCGGGAGTCCAGCGCCAACATCCAACTCCTCGGCGGCATCGCCCACGATTTCCGCTCCAGCGGCAACCCAGGCCGCAGGTGGGGGACTGCCCGCGGTGCCTGGCGTAGTCAAGGAAGTTGAACCGTCCGTCGTCACAATCCGGACAGATATTGGCCTCGGCAGCGGTGTCATCTACCACAGCGACGGATCAATCGTCACGGACGCACACGTCGTTGAGAACGAGCAAAAACAGCCCTTCAAAAATGTTCAGGTCCAGTTCGCGGACGGGTCGCAGTCCCAGGGGACAGTCCTGGGAGTGGACGATGTCACGGACGTTGGGATCATCAAAGTCGACCGGACGGGACTGCCAGCGGCAAAATTCGCTTCATCGGATCCGGAGGTGGGTTCGATGACCGTCGTGATTGGAAGCCCTCTGGGGTTGGAGGAAACAGTCACTGCAGGAATTGTTTCCAGTCTGCACCGGAACATGCCGCCGTCCAAGGAGTCACCTCACGGCGCCATCGACCTGCTGCAGACCGACGCCCCCATTTCTCCCGGTAACTCCGGCGGCGCAGTAGCAGACTCCACCGGACAGGTCATCGGACTTTCAGAGGCGTACCTGCCACCAAGCTCCGGCGCAGTCGCGATCGGGTTTGTCACGCCGTCATCGACGGTTACCAACGTTGCCGACCAACTCCTGGCCAGCGGATCTGTCAAACACGCAGCCCTCGGCGTGGTTCCCACCGACATCACACCCCAACTCGCCCAACGGTTCTCCCTGCCCGCAACAGCTGGAGCGCTGATCGTCAACGTTTCCCCAGGCAGCCCCGCGGACCAGGCCGGCATGAAAACAGGTGACATCATCACCAAATTCGCCGAAACCCAGATTGGAAACGTTACAGACCTACTCGTGGCCCTAAGGAAGCAGGATCCCGGACAGCAGGTCGACGTCGTGGTGCAGCGCGGCTCAGCATCCCAGACCCTGCATGTCACCCTCGGGAACCTTGCCACTGCACCATGAGCAACCGCCCCCGCAGGAGGCAGCGGTTTATCGGGCAGCACCATTGCCAGCAGAGAAAACGCCCACCGGCGGGTGGACTAAAAAGAATTGAGGCGCCGCTAAAATGCAGATAATCGAGCTTGCGTTGACCTTCGGGCCCGAAAGGCTCCCTAGCGTTGGGGGCTCGCAGGCTGTACGAATCCCCTGTCAGAGAAATTGTAGACTTTCGAGAGCACGGGCAGTCTGTAGTAGCTGATCTACCGAAAACGCGTGGCTCCATTCGATGAGGATCAGGAGAGTGGATTATGCGCAAGGTCCTAGACGAGGCGATCATGGGCACCTGCCTTACTGCGAGCTCGGGACCACCCTTCTTACCAGCCGTCGCCCTTCGCGGCGGGGTCCAGCGGTGAAAGAAACGATGACCGACCAAAACCCCATCGAGTCAACGCCAACAGGAAGATTTGCTCAGCTTATCGGTTTTTTACTGGATACACGCCGACGGTCATCCGCGCCTTCTCGGTGGCTGTTGATGGTTCTGTGCCTGGACGCATTGTGGTTCGGTTTCGTCCGGCTGCCGTCGCTGCTGGGACGCGACCCAAGGCTCGACGTTGCAGGGCAGCGACACTGGGTTCCTGTACTCATCGCGATGTTGTTCGTGCCAGTAGAGGTCTATCTCGCGTGGCTGATCCTGGCCCACCAGTACAAAGAGAAGCTGGCAGTGGTACGAACCAGTGCCCTGTTGAACAAGGTCCTCAGTGAAAGCATACCCTGGCAGTGGGCGACAGATGCCGCAGGAAGATTCACGTACTGCGGGCCCGAGAGCCTGAACCTGGTTGGTTATGAACCGTCGGAGCTCGTGGGTCATCACTTCAGCCGGATCATCGACCCAGAAGACCTCGCAGACGTGCTCCAGGATAGAAGCAGAAAAACAGATGCAACCGGGGACTGGACGGGAGTCAGGACTATATACCGGCACCGTCTCGGAGGCCCGGTAATGGTTGATATCTCAGCCAAGGCCCGCACAGGGGCAGCAGGGGAGTACCTGGGACTGGAAGGACGCACCAGGTCCCTTCGGCCAGGAATCACTACCGGCGCTGTTGCCGATCAGAACCGACGGCAGGTGCAAACCCCTAATTGAGGAAGGGAATTTATCGACGGCATTCCAGCCGGTTTGGTCGCTTTCATCGCGCATACCCATCGGAGTCGAAGCACTGACGCGTTTTCCCGGTTCGGGGAAGTCGCCGGACACGCATTTCGCTGACGCTGACTCCGTCGGGCTCGGTATCGAGCTGGAGCTCGTCGCCCTTAGAACAGCGCTCGATGCAGGCCGAGAGCTTGCCGGGCATCTGTATATTGCAGTGAACCTCTCACCTGACGTGTGTCTCGATGCCAAGCTGCCCGAGCTCCTTTGTCACTCTCAAATACCGCCCGGGCGAATCGTTGTCGAAGTCACGGAACGGCATGCTGTCGCCGAGTACGCGTCGCTTAGCCGGGCACTGGAACCATTGCGTAGCTTCGGGGTTCGCATTGCCGTGGATGACGCCGGCGCCGGTTTCGCCTCAATGCGCCACATCCTCGAACTCGCCCCGGACATGATCAAACTTGACCGGGATGTCATTGCAGGAATTGACACAGATCCAGCCCGGCAGGCTCTGGGCACTGCCATGGTGGGCTTCGCAGCAGGCATAGGGGCCCAACTGGTAGCAGAGGGAATTGAAACCGCAGAGGAACTCGCCACTGTCACTGAAATGGGAATGCACGCAGGCCAAGGCTATCTACTCGGCCGCCCCTCGCTGAATTCTCACGACTGGTCCCGCTGGAACACGGGCAAACCTGCAGCCCGTCCTGAAGACTGCTGACAGTCTTCCTGCCGGCCGTTGCCGCCAAGCGCATGGCCGCCTCCCTCATCCAGCCTCGAGTAGGCCCCGACCTTCCTCTAATCTTCATCATCGGTGTCATCCTGTTTGATTGTGTCAACGTGATCGGAGCCCACTAGGACGGCCCGAACGGTACCCACCCGTCGGACGTCCGGGGATGATGTTGTGAGGGTGTCTAGGGGTTCTTGGCGTGGTTTCTGGGTCTGTGAAAACACTGCCGCGGGTTGGGACGATACCCGGGGTCCCGGTTGTTGGAAGCTGGCGTCTGGCGGAGTAGTGCGTCAGAGGTAGCTGCAGATTTGTTCGGGATCGCAGCTTGCGTCGGTCCCGGACGCGGCAGTGGCGTGAAGGCCGGCGACGATGGATCGCAGCGCCATTAGTTCAGAAATCTGGTGGTCCAGTTCGGCCAGCTGGTTGGAGAGAAGGTCTTGGACGTGGGCGCAGGGGGCTTCTCCGGCGTCACGGAGGCTAAGAATTTCGCGTATTTGGGTCAGGGCGAGGCCTGCGGCCCGTCCGCGGCGGATGAATTCGAGCCTGGCCACGGAGTCGTCATGGTAGTCCCGGTAGCCGTTAGAGGATCTTTTCGCTGCCGGGAGAAGCCCGCTGTCCTCGTAGAAACGCAGCGTCTTGGTTGTCATCCCTGCCGCTGCCGCGGCCTCACCGATACGCATCATGAACTCATTTCTTAGCAGGCGGCCAGGACGGCGATTCCTTGACATTCGAGTGTAGGGGAAGGTTGAGAATGGGATGCAGAGCTGGTCTTCGGTTGAAGGCTGCACATGGCGGTCGGTTGAGCAACAGGTGTGCTGGCGGCTGCTTCCCTTCCATCTTCAGGAGTCCCTCGTGTCGGCAGCATCTTTCGATTATGACCTGGCCATTATCGGTTCCGGCGGGGCTGCTTTCGCTGCGGCCATCCGGGCAACCAGCCGTGGCAAGCGGGTGTTGATGGTGGAGCGCAGCACTGTGGGAGGCACGTGCGTGAACACGGGCTGCATCCCGTCCAAGGCCCTGCTGGCCGCCGCGGAAGCCCGCCATGTCGCCCTCGATGCTTCCGGACGGTTCCCCGGTATCAGCACCTCCGCAGAGCCGGTGGATATGCCCGAACTGGTCGCCGGGAAGCGCTCACTGGTCGAATCCATGCGGTCAGAGAAGTATGTGGATCTCGCCGCGGGCTATGGATGGAACCTGCAGCGGGGGACGGCGGTGTTCGCCGGAACCGCAGCCGCACCGGTTTTGAACATCACCGCCCCGGGCGGAACCACCGAGACAGTCAGCGCGGAACACTACCTGGTCGCGACCGGCTCCACCCCCTGGATCCCTGAAGTGCCGGGAATGGACGAGGTGGATTATCTGACGTCCACGAGTGCGATGGAGCTGCAGGACGTTCCCGCTTCGATGCTGGTGGTGGGCGGCGGGTATGTGGCGCTGGAGCAGGCGCAGCTTTTCGCCCGGCTCGGCACGGAGGTGACCATCCTGGTCCGGTCCAAGCTCGCCTCGGCCGAAGAGCCTGAAGCCGGGCATGCCCTCGCCGGTGTCTTCGCCGATGAGGGCATCCGGGTCGTCCGTCGAGCGACAGCGTCCTCGGTCCGGACCGATGAGGTGTCGGGGGACGTGGTCGTGGATGCTTCCGTCTCAGGAGGAAACGAGGAATTCAGGGCCGCGCGCCTGCTCATGGCAACAGGCCGGCGCCCGGTCACGGAGGATTTGAACCTTTGCATGGTCGGCGTTGAAACCGGGGACCGCGGGGAAGTCCTGGTCGACGGGAGCCTTCGCAGTACTAATCCGAGGATCTGGGCCGCGGGTGATGTGACGGGTCACCCGGAGTTCGTTTATGTCGCCGCCGCGCACGGGGCCCTGATGGTGGAGAACGCCTTTGAGGGTGCCGGGCGTGAGGTCGATTACCGGCACCTGCCCCGGGTCACGTTTACCAGCCCTGCCCTGGCCGCTGTCGGGATGACGGACAAGGAAGCGAACCAGGCAGGGATCCGGTGCATGTGCCGGGTTCTGCCGCTCAAATTTATCCCTCGCGCGCTGGTGAACCGTGATACCCGCGGCTTCATCAAGATCGTTGCCGACGCGGACACGGGTCGGATTGTAGGGATCACTGTCGTGGGTAAGGACGCCGGGGACATCGCCGCCGCAGGGATTTACATTCTGGAGGCCGGGATGACCGTTGATCAGGTCGCGAATCTCTGGAGCCCCTATCTGACCATGGCCGAAGGCATCAAGATAGCAGCCCAGTCCTTCACTACTGACGTCTCCAAACTGTCCTGTTGCGCGGCATGAAGTGGTCAACGACAACCTATGTGTTCGTGGGGCGGGCGGCCGCGGCTACCTTTTAGTGCGCGTTCCTTGTCAGGCTGTGGGCGAGGCGATAGGAATCGGTGCCGGTTTCGATGATGGTGCCGTTGAACGTCAGCCGGTCAACGATCGCGGCGCAGAGGCGCGGGTCGGTGAATGTCTTGGTCCAGCCGGAGAACGACTCGTTGGAAGCGATGGCGATGGAGTTCTTCTCTTCGCGTTCGGTGAGGACCTGGAAGAGGAGTTCGGCGCCGCGCCGGTCCAGTTCCATATAGCCGAGCTCGTCAATGCAGAGCAGGTCCACTCGGCCGTATCTGGCGATGGTCTTGGCGAGGACTTTGTCGTCGGCGGCTTCGACGAGTTCGTTCACGAGCCGGGTGGCCAAAGTGTATTTGACCCGGTATCCCTTCTCCGCCGCGGCGGTGCCCAGCCCGATAAGCAGGTGGGATTTGCCGGTTCCGGAGTCCCCGATCAGGCATAGCGGTGCACCTTTTCGAATCCATTCGCCGGTAGCGAGGGTATGGATGGTAGCGGGGTTGATGTTCGTGTTCGCGTCGAAATCGAAATCACCGAGCCATTTATCCCGGGGAAAGTTCGCGGCTTTGACGCGTCGGATTGAGGAGCGACGGTCCCGGTCATCGCATTCGGCCAGCAGCAGCTCGGCCAGGAAGCCTTGGTAAGAGAGTTGTTCCTTCCCCGCGACGGTCAGAGCTTCGTCCAGAACCGCCCGGATGGTGGGCAGGCGCAATCGGCGGCATGCTTGGTCCACGGCCGCGACCGCGGCCTGCTCAGTCAGACCGCGGCGCCGTCGCAGGGTTGGGGTGATGGTGGTGGCCGGTGCGGTGGGGCTCATGAGATGTTTTCCTTCGACGCGGTTCCTGCGGAGTGTTCGGTGCGTTTGGCCAGCAGCTCGTCATAGGCGCTGATCGCCGGGAGCGGCCGCTTGTCTGGAGGGAGCCCGGCGATGACCGCCGCCGGGTCCATCAGCCGGCGCTGGGTCAGGCTGACAACTCGTTGCACTTTCGCTTCAGCATGAGCACCGCGATGACGGTCAGGACGGGACCCACCAGCAGGGATGCTGGAGGCATGTCGGCGGCCTTCAACCGCCACGACGTCGGCACTGACGGCACCTACTCCAAGGGCTGCGGTGATCCCTGCCTCGATGTCTTCGGCTTCCATCGATCGGTGCAGCAGCAGGACGTCAATCAGTTCACGGGTCCCCGCGGCATCACCGTTGACCCTGCGCGAGGCAGACCAGAAGGCGTCATGGGCGCTGGTGAAAGCACCCGACTCCCGCGCCCTGGCCAAAGCAGTGGAACCAGGCAAAGCGCCGGGCTTGGTCTTGAGGACCTCCAGATAATGGTCCAACTGGACCGACTGCCCGCCCTTGGCAATAATCCGCTGGTGCCGGGCCGCCACCGCGCGGCCGTCGAACACCACAACTTCGGATGCCCGCAATGAAACCCGGACCCGCCGACCGATGAACCGTGCTGGCACCGAGTACTTCACCATCCGCACGGTGATCATTGAGGACCGGTCCACTCTCGGGTTCAACACCAGACCGGGATCGAACTCGTCGGCCGGCAACGGTGCCAGGAACGGGCGCTCGGCGGCGAAGTCCTGGCCGATAGTGCGGATCCTGCCATCAATCCGCCGCTGATCGTCTTGAACCTCCCGGCTCCGGATCCAGTCGTTGAGCTCATCAAGGGACCTCGCCACGGGCATCGGGGTCAGCCGGTTGCGGCGGAACCAGCCCACCTCGCCCTCGACCCCGCCTTTCTCGTGAGCGCCGGCAAGACCTGGCTGGCAATAAAAGGCATCAAATCCATAGAACGAGCGAAACAACACCCACCGGTCATTCTCCAGGCGGTTCCGCCCCTGACCGAACACCACGGCCCTGACGGCACTGGTGAGGTTGTCATAGCGGATATGTTTGACCGGCACGCCGCCGATCTCGTTGAACGCCTCGACGTGGCCTTCCAGAAACGCTTCCTGGGCCTGGGTGGGGTAAATCCGGTGGATGGCTTTGCCGGAGTGAGAAAGCCGGAAGATGAACATGTGGCATTTCGTCTTTACCCCGTCCAGCACGATCCAGACTTCACCGAAGTCCACTTCCGCTTCCGCGCCCGGGGCGTGCTCCTGAGGAACAAATACCTCAACCCGGCGGCCGGCCTCCACATCGATCTGCGCCCGGCGGACCCGAACGTAGTCACGCACCGTCGAATACGACAACTCGTCCGCTCCATGCTCCTCGATGAGCCGGGCAAGAATCCTCCGGGCAGTGTGACGCTGCTTCCTCGGCGCCGTCGTGTCCTCGACGAGCATGGCGTCGATCGTCGGTTTATAAGGATCAAGCCGCGGCGAGGACCGTACAGGAGTTTTACGCTCTGGCGGGACCGGGGAACTTAACGCCTTACGCACGGTTTTCCGCGCCACCTGGTGCCTGCGGGCAAGCTCCCGGATTGACGCGCCCTCCACCCGGGCATCCCTCCGAATCTGCGCGAACAACTCCACTCTTGACCCCATCCCGGCCCTCCCGTCGTCGATCCAACACTGGATGGATCAACGTTCACAGGTGGGTACCATTCAAGCCGTCATTAGGTTCGGCATGTCCGGCTGGTGGGTACCGTTCGGGCCGTCCTAGTGGGCTCCGATCAGACTGTCATACTCACCTGTTCGGTCGTCTTTCGCGGACCTTCAATGTTCACCATCCAAGAGATGCCAAATTTATCCATGCACATACCAAAGGCATCACCCCACGGGGCCCTCTCCAAGGGCATCGTCACGGTTCCACCCCCGCAAATATGTGCCCAGTGCTTCCCGAGGTTTACTTCATCATCGCCTTCAAGCGAGAGGCTAACGGTGTTGCCCGGCGGGTAGTCGGCTCGATCCGCTGAGTCTGACGCCAACAGGTCATCCCTGAAGGCGCCACAAGTTGAGCATGCATGACGAGGTTGTCCTCGTCTGGATTCTCGTCGGCTTGGAACTCAGCGAAGGTGGTGATTGTGAGCTCGCCGCCGAATACCTCTTTGTAAAATTCCATCGCCTGACGGGCGTAGCCGTTGAAACTTAGGTAGGGATTGAGCCGGATAGTCATTGGGTTCTCCTTTGTCCAAGTGCTTAAGCAAAGGTGTCGTTGCCTTGGTCGGGTATTTCCATCCGGAAGCCGCAGTCGCAGCGCAGCACTCTTGTGTCGAGGTAGATTCCGAGTGCTTCTGGCATGTTCCCGTCACCCATGTGTGCCGCACGGTACGCATTTCTGTGCTGCCCGTGCTCAGGGGCTTGCCGCAGTGCACGAAATGCCCGTCGAATGTCAGGACGTCAGGTGTTCCGCCGGGGCGGTGCAGAACGCAGGCCACCTCAACAAGGTCGGCAAGTGGGGTGAAGGGCAGCGCACTCGCCGTGCAGGTGTAGGTGACTTCAACCACGGACGTCGGGAGGGTCCGTACGGCGTCGACGGAGGATACTTGCAGCGCCTCCTGATGCCCACTTTGCCGGCACCGGAGCGGCTGCGGTTGAAACGCCGAGCCCGATTGTTGGCTTTCACTGTAGCCAGTCATTGTTGGCCTCGAAGGCTTGAGGAGCTTCGGCCCCAGGCGGAAGAATCCAGGAAGGTCACGCTGCCCAGTCCAACGCCTTGGCGGTCCGGCGGCAATCGAGGCGAATCAGGTTGGCTGGACCCGCGTGACCAATCAGATCCTGCACTTGCGAAGACGCCATGGTGGCCCTTTCGCTTCTGCGTGGGCGCCGCCGTGGGACTACAGCAGCTGTTCCTCGGGCCACGTAACAAGCCCAGGAAGACGGGCCAAGGTCGCCCATCACACTGCTGAATGTACCCGTTGAGTGCGCGAGGTGTACAGGTTAGGCTCCATGTCCCGGTCCGGCACACCATGCTACGGCCCTATGCTCCGCGCGCTTGGCAACTGATCCCCGCCCCGCATTGCAGTCGACTCAGGGTCAGGGCCGCACCACTTCTGCCCGCCCCATCAAGAGCCGATAATAAAGATTTTGGGGTTAGCCTCTGTTGGTGGACACCTGAAGTAGCGGGATCCTGGGATTCTGCGGGAAGGTGTTCTTGTGAGCACGACACGACGTAAATTCACTCCTGAGTATCGGCGGGAGGCTGCGCGTCTGGTGATTGATACGGGCAGGCCGGTCGCGCCGGTGGCCCGCGAACTGGGTCTGGGTGAGCAGTTGCTTGGCCGGTGGGTGGCTCAGGAGAGGGCGCGTTTGGCGGCTCCGGAGGAGTTCGCGGCGGCCGAAACGGAGAAGTCGGAGCTGGAGCGTTTGCGCCGGGAAAATGCGCAGTTGCGGATGGATAACGAGTTCTTGGGAAAAGCCGCAGCCTTCTTCGCCTCCAAGCAGCAGAATCGGAATGCTTCGAACTGATGGAGGCCGAGAAGGCCAACTATCCCGTCCAGCGGATGGCCCGGCTCTTAGGGGTGTCCCGGTCCGGGTTCTATGCCTGGCGCCAACGAGTCTATTCAGAAGCCACGGTTCGCGCCGCGGAGCGGGCGGATCTGGATGTGAAGGTCCGAAAGGCGCATGTGAAGTCATGCGGGACGTATGGGGCGCCCCGGATCTGCGCGGAGTTGGCCCGGAATGGGACCGCTGTTGACCGGAAGACCGTTGCGGCGTCCATGCGCTGGCAAGGCTTGGAAGGTATCTCGCCGCGCCGTTTCCGTCCGGTGCCTCCGGTCGGGGAGGTCCGGGTGCACTCCATTCCGGATCTGGTGGCCAGGAAGTGGGATACCGGGACCTTGGACGCGGTCTGGATCTCGGACATCACTTACCTTCGCACCGGCGAGGGCTGGGTGTATTTGTGTGCTGTCAGGGACGCCTGCTCCCGGCGGGTGATCGGCTGGGCGATGGACTCGGTCCAGACGGCCAGCCTGGTGGAACGCGCGCTGCGCATGGCTTACGTCCTGCGCGGCGGCGGCCCGGCCGGTGTCGTGTTCCATGCCGACCGCGGCACCCAGTACACCTGCGCCCAACTAAACGACGTCTGCGACAAGCTGGGCATTCTCCAATCCGTTGGCAGAACCGGTGTGTGCTGGGATAACGCGATGCAAGAATCGTTCTGGTCCACGCTCAAGACCGAGTTTTACGACCGCCGCCGCTGGGCAACCAGGCACGACGCGATCATGGCCACGGGGCGCTGGATCGAGGAGTTCTACAACCGCGTCCGATTGCACTCAGCTCTGGGCTTCAACACTCCTGTGGAGCACGAGCTACTGCTCTCCACAGCACAACCTCAGCCGGCACAAGCCGCCTGATCAACTGTCCACGATTTGCGGGCAACCCCAGCCGCGCCGGCGTCAGCCCCTGGCTCGTCCGCCAACCACCCCTCATGGAACACGTCAGAAAAGCGCAAACCAGCCGCACCCCTGCTGAACCGACAGCAGAACGAACACCAAACCCAACCACGAACTCACTCCAGGTCGAACGCGAACTTCTGCGCTGGGAGAACCAACGGCTCCGCCACGAACTAGAGCGGCAACAACGCTGCATCTCCGAACTACTCGGAGACCGCATCGAAGGCACCGACGCCTACTCCCAGGCCATCCGAGTTCAAGAACTGACAGACCAAAACGACATCCTCTCCCGGCAAGCCAGCGAGACCATTCAACAACTGCATCAACTACGCCACAGCGTGGAAACACTCTCAGCCGACCTCGAGGCAGCCCACAAAGTCAACCGATCCCTGATGGCTCAAATAAACCGCCCTACACAAAGCGGGTCTAGTTCCCGATGAAACTCACCTCTAAGATGTGCTCAATTTGGGTTTCTTTGGCGCTTCCTGAGCGTCAAACCAAAAGCGAGGGCGCTACCGACTGCTATGACTGACCAGCCAACATGCCCAAGTGTGGAAGCAGAAATCAAGGCAAGAAAGGCTGCCATTACAGTAAATACAGCATATATATAGAGCATTAGGGTACCCACCTCGATTCATCACAGGCCGCAAACATAAGCGGGACTGAAACTGTCATAACGAAACTCCCCCAAAGAATATCGCCCAGTCCCGCAGTGGTCAGGAAGAGGCCCGCGAGCACCACTACGCTTCCCGCTGCCATAGTCCAGGACCCCATACACTCCAGCTCATTGATGGTGTCAAGCCCTAACGGGTCACGGTTATTGGTTGGGCAGGCTAGTGCATACAGATAACGATTGCTTTCATGTGTACTGGGGTCGGGTTGAGTGAAGCGACCGATTGTTGGGTTGTAGTAGCGGGCGCCGAATTTGGGACTGCCCCCGGTTTTGTTGACTCCTTGACCTAGCGAGCTTGTGCTCGTGGAAGGATGTTGAGCATGCCCACGGCTTATGGGGCGGAGTTCCGCCAGGATGTTATTGATGTGGCCCGGAAGGGCGAGGCGCCGCTGGCGCAGATTGCGAAGGACTTCGGGCTTTCAGTCACGACGCTCAAGCGCTGGATTGCCATCGCGGACCGTAAGGAATCCGGTGCCGGCCCGGCGGCGGCGGAGTCGGCCGAGATGCGGGAACTGAAGAAGCGGAACCGCCTGTTGGAGCAGGAGAACGAGATTCTGCGCCGGGCGGCTGCCTATCTGGCCAGGGACATCAACCCAAAATGACTCTTCTATGGGGTCTGTCAAGCCATGATGGTTTGGAGTTGGCGGAAGATGGAGCGGCAGACATAGCGTTTGAGGTTCCGGCGGATCTCCCGATTTGATTTCCCTGTTGCCCGGCTGCGTGTCACGTAGTCCTTGGTTGCGGTGTCGAAGCTCATGCGGGTGCGGACGATGACGTCGAAGGCGCGGTTGAGCTGGCGATCTCCGGATCGGTTGAGTCGGTGCCGGGTGGTGTTGCCGGAGGAGGCCGGGCGTGGCGCGACGCCTCCGAGTGCGGCGAAGGCTGCCTCTGAGCGGATGCGTCCGTGGTGGGAGTAGGCGCAGGTGATGATGGCTGCTGTCACGGGTCCGACGCCGGGGATGGATTGGAGACCTGGCGCCAGTTCGTCGGTGAGCTGCGCCAGTGTTTTGTGGTTTTCGGCGAGCCGGCCGGTGAGGTCTTTGACGGCCAGGGCCAGTCGTTTGGCTTCGGCGCGGGCGATCCGGATCACGGGGTCGGTGCTGTTTGAGGTGCGCCAGGCTGCGATGGTGGTGATCTGTGCGTCCCGCAGGGATGACCGGGCGTCAACTCCGAGGTCGGTGCCGCGGAGCAGGGCTGTGAGGGCGTTGCGGTTTGCGGTGCGTTGGTGATCCAGCAGGGACCGTGAGGCGAGCAGAATCCTGATCGCGGCCCTAGTTCCGGCGGCGCGTGGCTCCATCACCTGGTCCCGCGGGCGCCCTAGGACGGATCGGGCCGCGGCTTCGGCGTCGATGGGATCCGATTTGCCGGTAAGGGCACGCGAGGCACGGGCGGGCGGCCTGACCTCGCCAACCTCAATCTCAGCGGCAAGCAAGACCTGGGTGAGCCGGGCACCGTAGGAAGACGTGCCCTCGACGGCCGCGAAAACCCTCTCCCCGCCTGTGCGCCGCCGGATCCAAGTGATCGCACGGTCCATCCCCGCGGAGGTAGCCGGGAACGCCGCGGTGTCGACCACTGCACCGGTCGAGGCATGAACAGCTGTGAAAGTGTGGGTGCGGGCATGGGTGTCGACTCCGACGACGAACTCAAATTCCTCGGCAATGATCGCCATAATGCGTTCTCCCTCTTCTAGTGAACCGGACAGGTGGCAGGAGCCTGCCTGGGATCGCTTCGGAGACGCATCTGTAACGGGTCACACCCAAAGGTGGACAGTCTTCTGATCAGGTCATCCGCGGCGGGCAGACCGGTGCCCGGAGAACGGCGCGGACGAGTCATTTTCAAGACACCACACCAGTGCGGGTCGCATATACCCTGAGTCACACACCGATCTCCGGGACCAGCCTGCCAGCCAGCCTCCGGCCGGCACATGACCATTACAGATGTTCCCGCTGGTCACGGATCTTGCCGCCGATGGTGTTCCCGTGGCGGTGACCTGCAGGGTGTTGGGATTCAGCAAGCAAGGCTACTACCGGTGGAGGGCCAGTCCGGTGACGGAACGCGATTGGGTCGATGCGCACCTGGTCAACGCCGCCCTGGACATCCACGCCGACGACCCTGCATTCGGGTACCGGTTCATCGCCGACGAGCTCCCGGAGAAGGGCATCGTGGCGGGTGAGAACAGGGTCCAGCGGCTGTGCAGGGACCACGGCATCTGGTCGGTGTTCTCGAAGAAGCGGGGCCTGAACCGCAGACCCGGGCCACCGGTCCACGACGACCTGGTCGATCGGGATTTCACCGCCGCAGCGCCGAACGAACTGTGGCTGACGGACATCACCGAACACCCCACCGCAGAGGGCAAGCTCTACCTCTGCGCGGTGAAGGACGTTTATTCCGGCAGGATCGTCGGCTACTCGATGGACTCGCGAATGAAGTCCTCGCTGGCCGTCGCCGCACTGGAGAACGCGGTGCGCTCACGCCGCCCGGCAGGGACAGTGGTCCACTCGGACCGCGGGTCCCAGGGCGTATTCAACCGGTCGAAGCAACAGTTGCTATTGGGACTGAGCTTAGCTGGTCCGCGAAGGCTTCCGCTGGAGTGCGCCATCCTAAGACGCCGCGCGGCCGGTTGTTGATGATGTCGGCGACAGCTTGGATCTCTGGAGTGCTCCAGCGAGAGATGTCGGTGCCTTTCGGGAAGTACTGCCGAAGTAGCCCGTTGAGATGTTCATTGCTCCCGCGCTGCCACGGGCTCTTCGCATCGGCAAAATAGACCGGCAACCCGATTTCCTGCGTCAGAAGGGCGTGCGCGGACATCTCCTTCCCACGGTCCCACGTCAGGGAGCGGCGCAGATCCGCCGGCAGCACCTCGAAGGTCCGGACGAGTGCGTTCTTCATCGTGACCGCCCCGTAGCCAGCCAATGCAGGCCCATTCTTTGTCGGCTTGACCAGGCCGTAACCCTTCTGCCGAGGCAGATGAACGAGCATGGCGAAACGCGTCGTGCGGTCGATCAGAGTCGCGATCGCTGACCGGTTGAGACCGATGATGAGATCTCCTTCCCAGTGGCCTGCGACTTTCCGCTCGTCGGCTTCGGCGGGTCTCTTCTTCAAGGTTGTGGCGTCGGTGACATGCGCCCAGGCTTGCTGACGTGTTCGCGCTCTTGGTGTGCGTTTCGTGCGCCCCCGGCGCAGGTGCCACGCCTGCTGCCTGGTCAGTCCGCCCCGGCCCGGAACGTAAAGGGCTTGGTAGATCGCTTCGTGCGAGATCCGCATCGTTGGATCATCCGGGAACTCGACCGGCAGACGTTTCGCGATCTGCTGAGGGCTCCACCCCCTCACCCATTCGCGGTCCTCCCTATGCGGTTTGTTCTTCCCGTCCCAGACCGGGCCGACCGGCCCCAAACGTTCTCCTCCGCCGGCTCTGACGTGTCCGCTGAGCTTGTCGTTGACGTAATCGCGGAGGCCCTCGTTCGTGATCAGCTTCGCGGTCTTTGGACGGCGGGCTCGTCGTTCGGCATGCCACTGCGCCGTCGAGGCCTTGTAGTCCAAGCGGTACGTTCTCGTCGACGCGTTCCGACGCAGCTCCCGCGAGATCGTAGAGGGGCTTCGCCCCAGCCGGCGAGCGATCTCCCGCACCCCGCAGTCTTGCGCACGCCACAGTGCGATGTCCTCACGGTCGTTCGAGGACAGATACCGCCCGGACAGTGTCGGGGCCAGCTGAGGATTCACACCGCCAGCGTGCAGGAACCAGCGATGCGCCACCGGTTCTGACACGCCTGCCGCAACGCCGGCGTCCCGGGTCTTCGCACCAGAGGCGATCGCGACCCAGAACCGCACCCTGTCCTCGCGCCAAGCCACCGACGGCCGACCCGGCGAAGGGATCTGCCCCCTATACGCCCGTACCTGCTTCTGACGATTGCGAACCGACATCCAACACCTCCGTGACCAGGTGTTGCTTCGACCGGTTGAATACGCCCAGTTCCGGTCACGCCGGTTCGTCGAATCACTCCGGCACCACGGGCTCACCGGATCGATGGGCAGGGTCGGTGCGTGCGCGGACAACGCTGCGATGGAATCGTTCTTCTCGCTGCTGCAGAAGAACGTCCTGGACCGTCAGCGGTGGCTCACCAGGCAGGAACTCCGGCTCGCCATCACGACCTGGATCGAGCGAACCTACCACCGCCGGCGAAGGCAAAGACGGCTGGGCAAACTCACGCCCATCGAATATGAAACAATCAACCGGACCGCGCTCACAGCGGCCTAAGACCCCAAGTCAACAAAAGCCGGGGCAGTCCCGACCCTATGTTTTGTGGGCTCAACGGAACTGGCTGGTGGTTACGTGCCCAGCCATGGCCCGGCCGGCACTCGGTCGCGCCGGACGAACTGCCAGTCCACCTTGTCGGACTCACCGTTGATGTCGCTGAGCCCCAGGCGGCCGATAAGTGCCGGTGAGAGGTCCATACCAGCACGCCGAAATCTTTTTTAGCGGGGCGGACGTTGTCGGAGCCAAACACGTATTTCTTGTCGTGGTACTGTCCGGGCCCCGGCATCTTCTATCTGGCCGTAGCATTCCTGTTTCCCTTTACGAATCGTGCGGCCTGGAGTGCACACCGAGCGACCGGCTTACAGGCGCGGGTCGGATCGCTGCTGACAGGGGACGCATATGCTGCACCTATGCGTGAAGTGATTCGAGTGCGAAGCTCGTCGACCGCGTTGTTATGGAACTTGAGGCTCTCCAGAACCTTTTCTTTAGTGAGTCCTAAATGATTTCGGCCCGTGGAACCCTGACGCGCCGTACGGCTATTCACCTGCAGATACTCAGGAATTGGCGTTCCGCGGAAATGTTTTGGGAGCTCATGTGGGCCTTCAACGTCGCCAGATCGGAGTAGGCGGGAGATAGCGTCTTGGTGGCTGCAAGGGAGGTGTCTTGGTCGATGGACGCTCGCGCGGTTCAGGTCTCGGTAGGCGTGTGATACGAAACGTCCAAAAGGCGGCGCCGGTGAAAGCGGCGTGGACTTTGGCTTTCTCGCGTGCCGATGGGAGGTTGTGCCCTTTTATGAGTCGGCGGGGTGGGTTCAGGTCGATGCCACGGAACGGTGCTTGTCTCGTCTGGATCAGAAATTCGTCGTGTCTGAGGGCGGGCCAAACTTTATCTGTTCCGCCAACCACGGTGCCAGCGAGTGGCCGGAAGGTGACATTGATCTTCGGGGTACGTAACGGATTTGTCCTGGATGCTGAAGTGACTGATACGGGCAGTGTCGTGGGTTCCTGCACGACATCGAGGCCGAGAAAAGGCCCACCCGGAACCAGCTCCGACAGGCTGAACCATGAATGGTCCGCCCTCAATCACCTGAGGCGGACCTTTCGTGCTTATTTTGAGCACCGATTATGGGCGCCTTGTCGGTGCTAAATCGTTGCCCCCTCTGCGCGTGGTCAACCAGATGATCGCGCCGTGGGGTCCGGCTCGTAGCAGTGCGTCTTTCGTGGGTTATGACAGTGGCTGCCAGGGCGATGGTGAGGCCAATGACGGTCTCGAGGGCGCGCTCAGTCAGGAGGGTGCCGATCGGGGCTGGCAGCATGAGATCCCCGAGCAGAAGGGCCATCGGGGTGAAGAAGACCAGGCCGAGGCTGTAGTTGCGCCCGGTGGTCAGCTCGGTGCACGCCTGGAGCACGGCGATCACGATGATCGCGGCATAGCTGCTCGGGTGGGCGGCCAGGACGAGGGCTGCGACGCCGAGGCCGGCGGCGGTGCCTATCACCCGCTGGGCGGCGCGCGTGAGGCGGGCGTGCAGGTCCGGTGCGGACATGGGGACGGATGCCGTGACGAAAGACCAGTAGGGGTGGCCTATGCCGCTGGTCGCGACGGCGAGGCCGGCGGCGGCGATACCGAGCAGATAGCGGGCGGCGTGGCGGCCAACAGGGTCGGACGGGCGTAGGCCGCGCCACGACAGCCGATACCGCACCGGGTCGCCGCCGTCGCGGGCTGTGCGACCCGGGAGGGCGAGGAGCAGCGCGAAGACGGCCGCCCCAGTCGCAGCGAGGGCGGCTGCGGGCACCGTGCTCAGCGCGATCGGGACCGTGGCCGAGGCTGTGAGGGCGAAGACCGGGTTGAGGGCTCCGGCCGGATGCCATCGGCCCAGCTCGGCTAGCACTACCGCGACGCCGGCCCAGACGGCCGCGACCGGCACTAGCAGCCAGAGCCGGAACGGGACGGTCGCCACCAGGGCGCCGACGACGACGCCGACTACCAGCACCACGCCCGCCTGCGCCTGCATGGCCAGGCGTACCCGAGCCGGCTCGTGTCGGCCGTACAGGGCGGTGAAGGCACCGATCGCCGCATACAGCAGCAAGTCGACGCGACCGGACGCCAAGCAAGCCACCAGCGGCACGAAGATCGCCAGGCTTGCACGCAGGGCGGTCCAATGCGCGCCGGCATGCGGGCCCAGGTCGAAGACTGCCGCCCACCAGGACCGTGTGGGGGTGACGTGGGGCATTTCAACCTTCCGAGATATTACAGAAATGAAGTAGTTCAAGGTTACTACACATCTGAACTACTCTTGTGGTTGGTAAAGGTTGACGGCGACAGGGGCGGGAGGAGCCAGATGGATCAGGACGCAGAGGTACTGCCCGCTCGTGACGACACCGTGGACCGGATGCAGCGTGAGTGGGCCCGGCTGCGCCCGGACCTGAACTTCTCAAGCCTCGGGGTGATCCACCGCCTGCTGCGCGCTTCCCGCCTCATCCTCGAAGCCAGCGACGCCTTCCTCGCAGACTACGGGCTCACCCGCGGCGAGCTGGATGTGCTCTCAGCGCTGCGCCGTACGGACGAACCTCTGAACCCAACGACACTCGCCCAGACGCTGCTGGTCCCGCGCTCCGCGATAACCATGCGGCTGAACTCCCTACAGGCTCGGGGACTGCTGAGCCGGACGGCGAACCCAGCCGACGGCCGCTCGTCCCTGCTCATCCTCACCGACACTGGCGCCGCGCTCGTGGACGAGGTGATTCCCGCCCAGCTCGCCCTCGAAGATGCCCTGCTCGCCGAAGCCCCGGCCTGGGTCGTCGAGGGCTTGGTCGATCCACTGCGGGCACTGACCTCCGTATGGGAGCAAGAACGCGGCCGCCAAACCGGGCCCACCAAGGGCCGGCGGAACGGCACGCTCGAGCCCTCCGGATGAGCCGGAGCAGCGTGCGCTTTGGGTGAGCATCAGCCAACGCGCTTCGGCACATCTTGATTTGTGGCCATATGAGATAGGCAATTTGAGAGCGACCCAGCGACCCGAACTGGCGATTGTCCTCCAAAAGGGGGTGTGGACCGTGTCCACCACACATAGATGAAGTACTGCGGAAAGTGTCAGAAAAGGTGGAAAGCGTCCCCAACCTGACGTGCGTACACGAAGAATGACATCAGGTTGGGGCGGGGTCGCCTTTCCCTATCTGAAAAACACCTCGGACTAGCTGCATCTCAGCGGCCGCCAGTGCGCCTGCCACCGCTGCAAGCGGCCCGAAGGGGACGCACCTCGCCAGGAACCGCGGCATGGAAGTTATCGGACCATGTTCAGTGCCGCGTTGAGAATCGACTCTTCGTCAATGCCGTGGATTCGGTAGGCGTCCTCGAGGCTGGAGGACTGGCCAAAGTCCTTGACTCCCAGGAATGCGGTGCGGTCCCCGCGGGCTCCGGCAAGGAACGAGAGTGTGTGAGGGTGTCCATCCTGTACCGTGACGAGCGGGCGGGGTGCGTGCCGCGGAAAGAGGATGTCGATGATGTGCCCGGCTCCGCTGTTGAGCGCGTTGCGTTGTTGCAGGGATTCAAAGACCAGGTCCGGGCTGGTCAGGCAGACGACGCCGGCGGTTATGCCTAGTTCCTTCAGCCGCGCGGCGGCTCCAAGGACCTCGGGCATCAGGGCCCCGACGCCGACTAGGGTGACCTTGTCCTCTTCCGGGTTGTGGTCGGTCAGGCGGTAGCCACCCGCTACCGCCTGCCTACGCCGCCGCTCCAGCAGGGCGACGTCGGTCGGCAGATTCGCCAGGGTTTGGTTCAGCGGCCGGGTGGAAAGCCGGAAGTAGGCCGAGCGTCCGGCGGGGCAGCCGATCCGGCTCATGGCTTTGAGCAGGCACCATTCGAGGTCCTGGGCGAAGGCCGGTTCCCAAGCGGTGCATTCGGGCTGTTCCAGACCAATGGAGGGGGTGGTGATGGACTGGTGGGCGCCGCCCTCTGGGGCCAGGGTGACTCCGGAGGGTGTTCCGATCAGGATGGATTGACCGCCGGCGTACATGCCGAAGGACCAAGGTTCCAGCGCCCGGGCCACGAACGGGTCATACATGGTGGCGATGGGGATCAGTGGCTGGCCCCAACGGCTCCAGGTCGTCCCAAGTTCGGCGGCCAGGCCGACGAGGTTGGTCTCGGCGATGCCTAGCTCGATGTGCTGGCCGGCCGGATTCTCCACCCAGCGCAGGACCCGGTCGCGGTCGTCGGCGAACCAGTCGTGGCGTTCGCCGACCGACCAGACGCCGGTCTTGTTGATCCAACCGCCCAGATTGGTGGAGGCGGCGACGTCGGGGCTGCAGGTGACCACCCGGCGGGCCACTTCCGGTGAGGCCCGCGTCAGGTCAGAGAGGAACCGTCCAAGGGCAGCCTGGCTGGAGATTCTGTCGCCGTAGCCCCATGGCAGCGACTCCGGGATGGAGACGGCGGGGGCTTCCGGCAGGGGAGCGCGTTCCATACGGGCGGCTGCCTGCATGCACGTTGCGTATTCCGGGGTTCCGGGGTTGAACCTGTGCCACGGATCGTCCAGTATCATGTCTGAATTGGCCGCCAGTACCTGCATCTGTTCCTGGTTCAGCAGGGCTGAGTGGTTGTTCGGATGCCCTTCGGTGGCCAGGCCCCGACCTTTGATGGTGTAGGCGAAGATGACGGTGGGGCGGGTCGGGTCCACTTGCCGGTAGGTTTCCAGCAGCAGGCCGATGTCGTGGCCGCCGAGGTCCCGTATGGCGGCCGCGTGTTCCTGGGGCGTCAGTGCGCGCAGGAGTCCTTCCATCGCCGGGGTCGAGCCACTGGTGCAGAGCCGGTCGTAAACCTCTCGGCTGTCCGAGCGCAGCATCCGCTGATATTCCTCATTGGGCATGGTCTCCAGCCGGGTCCGCAGATCACCGCCACCCGGCCTGCTGAAGAGTTCCTGCGCGCGGGTTCCCCACTTGCGGGTAATAACCTGCCAGCCGGCGGCTTGGAACATGCCCTGCAGCCGTTGGATCTGCGAGTCGGGCACCACGCGGTCCAGGGACTGCCGGTTTAGGTCCACGATCCACAACAGCTCGCCCAGCTTTGCCACGGTTGGATCCGCCACCGCCTCCCAGATGGCGCCTTCGTCCAGCTCGGCGTCGCCCAGGAGTCCGATGAAGCGTCCGGACTGACGGGATTCTGCGTACCGGTCACGCACGAAGCGGTGGGCCATGGCGGCCCAGATCGTGGCCGTGGCCCCGATGCCGACACTGCCGGTGGAGAAGTCCACGGTGTCGGGGTCCTTGGACCGGCTGGGATAGCTTTGTAGGCCGCCCTTTTCCCGCAGGGTGCCGAGCTTGGCCTCGTCCAGTTCACCCAGCAGGTAGTTGATCGCATGCAGGACCGGGGAGGCATGGGGCTTGACGGACACCCTGTCCGCCGACGTCAGTTCGGAGAACCAGAGAGAAGTCATGATCTCCACCATGGAGGCACTTGAGGCCTGGTGGCCCCCGACCTTGACGCCGCTGGTGTTGGGTCGGCCTCGGTTGGCCCGGTCAACGATCGCAGCAGCGGTCCACCGCACGCGTTGGGCAATCTTTTCAAGGCTTGCCTGCTCAGCTCCGGATAAGCCGGAGGGCCAGAACGCAGTCTGCGTGTCTTCCGCCGTCATGATGTAACTCCTAAATGATCTAAGCGTTCACCGCTGAATGCTTATCCCGATGTGCGCCCGCCTGGTCGCCTCGTATAGCGCGGCCAGACGGACTAGGTTGTACCCGCCGTTGCAGATAAGAAGAACTTCTCAAATCCTAACCAAAACTTCTAGAAAAGAGAAGTTCTTCTCAGCTGATTCCAAGGTATCTTGGAAACGTGTCCACCCCAGCCAAAGCCCCCCGTTCAGACTCCCTGCATTCCCGGCAAAAGCTTCTGGATGCACTGGGACGCCTGCTCGAGCATCAGGGGCTGGATGTCACACTGCCGGAACTGGCCCGCGAAGCGGGCGTTTCCACGGCGACGGCGTACCGGCACTTTAGCGATATCGACGAGCTCCGCACCGAGTTCTACAACAGGATTTTTGACCGGGTCATCCGCGCGATGGAGGAGCTGGCCGGAGAGTACACCGGCCTGGACCTTTTCTATCGGCTCTGTCAGACCTGGGTGGAACTGGAACTTCCGTGGGCCCGGGCTGCGACCTATATCCGCAGTGCCGAAGGAATCCTGGAACGGGTCCGGCGCGGGGAAGCGCTCAGCTCGGCTTATCACCGAATGGTGAGCGGGGTGCTGGACGAGTTGATAGCCGACGGCGTGATCCCGGCACAGGACACCGACTATGCGGCGCTGCTGTGGCTGACGATTTTTGATGAGCGGGTCTTCGTTGACCTGCACACAGCCAAGGGCCTGGGCGCGTACGAGATCAGCCACTTGCTCGGAAGGTCACTACTGGGAGCCCTCAAACAGAGCTGACATTCTGGGCGAGGTCCGGGGGGTGCGGCCAAGGGCGGCGGAAGCCGGGAAGGAAGCCGCCGAAGTGGCAAAAACCCTTGACCTCCGCCCCGGGAATTCGAGGCTTACGCATACCGCGCGGGACAAATCGAAGAACTCCTGTATCGCAAGCTGGAGGACGTCACCTCATCAATAGACATACTGATAGCCCTCCACACCCGCGGGGCTCAGTGATTCGACCCATGAAGACCGTTGGCGCCCAGGCAAGAGATCTCAACCCGGAGCACGTCGTGTCCAAGGTGCCGTGCGCCCGCAAAACTGTCGGCAGGGGATAGGCTTACGGGCGTCCCGGGAGCTTGTTTGAAGTAGCAGGGTTCTTCCTTCAGTTATGTCCGCCGCTACTACAACGGACTTTACGGCGATCTGCTTATGACAAAGCCTGGGCCTTGATTGTTTCCTCTGGCCGCAGTTTGGCTGCGAGTCGCCCGGTTTCTTGCGTGGCTCCTTGGCATAGCCAGCGAACGTCGGAGTGGAGCCCGATGAAAGTGGCCCCCCAACTGATGAACAGCTCGGCATCGTCGGCGCCGTTCGCGAAAACACCTGCGGCCTTTCCAGCCTCGCGCGCCTGGGCCACAACCGAACGCATGGCTTCGACGACGTCCGGGTGTCGGATGTCGCCCAAATGGCCCAGGGAGGCGGCAAGGTCGGACGGCCCCAGGAACACGCAGTCGACACCTTCGACTGCACAGATGGCCGCAGCGTTGTCGACGCCCGACCGGGATTCTATCTGCACAATCGTGGCAACGTGTTCGTTGGCAGTCTTTACATACAGCGGGTCCAGTCCGTATCGGCCGGCCCTGACCAGTCCCGCCACCCCCCGCACCCCGCCGTTGCCGTTTTGTGGGTAGAGCATCGCCCGGACTGCCGCTGTGCCTCATCGGCGCTGTTGACATTAGGAAAAATCAGGGTCTGCGCACCGATGTCCATGGCACGCTTGGCCAAGACGGGATCATTCTCCGCGAGGCGCACGATCGCCCCGGCACGCGCGCCCCGAACCCGGGCAGCGTCAATCGCCCTTAGTTGTTCCACGGCACTGGCGGGATTGTTGGGGGCGTGCTCAAGGTCGACCACGAGCCAATCGAACCCGCAATGGGCCAGGGCTTCTGCGACCGCGGGCGATCCCAGCGTCAGCCAAGTTCCGGTCGTGGTGGCACCGGAGCGCAGCGCCTCCTTGACGGGGTTATCGTGCATGAGACCATCTTTCTAAGAGATCCGTTAATTCTGTCTGCCGCTCGACCCGGTCCAGGTTGCCCGCAGGTTCAAGCCTGCGCGGGATCATCCCAGGTGCCGGGGAACTTCGAACGGGTTGCTGTCCTTCAACTCCGGGGGCAAGAGATGGTCAGGGAACCCCTGCAGCGCCACCGGGCGCAGGAACCGCTGAATCGCTGCCGTGCCTACGGAGGTGGTTTGGACGGCGGTGCTCGCCGGGTAGGGCCCGCCGTGCTGCTGGGCATGCGTCACAGAGACCCCGGTGGGCCAGCTGTTCCAGAGGACGCGTCCCGCTTTACCTGCCAAAACACGGAGCAGCTGATGGACGTCGCATTGGTCGGTGGCCTGGACCGTCGCTGTGAGCTGACCGTCAAGCCTCCGGGCAACCATTAGGAGCTGGTTCATATCCTCGTACTCAACCACCAGCGAGAACGGCCCGAATCGCTCGGCCAGGAATAGGTCCGGATTCTCGAGGACTGCCGCGATGTCGGTGGCCAGGATGAGTGGCGTCGGGCCAGCGGACTCGCTGGGGATGTTCCCGCTCAGGACCCGGACTTTCCGGTGGTCTGCCAGCTCGGCAACTTCCCGGCTGTAACCAGCTTCTATTCGTTCAGTCAGGAGCCTCGTTGCGGACGGCAGTTCCGCGGTGCGCACATGCTCGATGATCTGGCTTCCCGCCGGAACAAAGAGGGTTCCCGGCTTGGTGCACAATTGGCCGGCGCTGCCGGTCACCGCGGCCAGGTATCCCTCAGCGAGGGCAGCCGGACGCTCTGCCGCCGCTCCGGGCGTAACAAAAACGGGGTTGTTGCTGCCCATCTCCGCGAAAAACGGAATCGGCACATCCCGCTGTTGGGCGATGTCGAACAGTGCCCGCCCGCCGGGGATTCCTCCGGTGAAGGCACCCGCCTGGATCCTGGGATCTTTCAGGGCCTGGATACCGGTTTCTGTTCCGTGGATCAAGGCCAGCACCCCCGCCGGCGCCCCCGACTCTTCCAGGGCATCGAGGAATATCGCGGCGGTGCGTGCCGAGAGCTCCGGATGCCCGTGGTGCGCCTTGACGATCACGGGGCAGCCGGCCGCCAGCGCTGAGGCGGTGTCGCCGCCACCGACCGAAAAGGCAAAGGGGAAGTTGCTTGCGGCGAAGACCAGCACCGGCCCCAGCGGGAGCAGCATCCGTCGAAGATCGGGGCGTGGTGCGCCCATCGGCCATTCGGGATCGGAGTGGTCGATGCGTGCGTCGACGAAGCGTCCGCCCCTAAGCTCCTCGGCGAAGAACCGCAGCTGGAAAACGGTACGCGTCAGTTCGCCCCGCAACCGCGCGAAGGGCAGGTGCGTCTCCGCTATAGCGAGCTGGATGAGCTCGTCTGCGTGCACCTCCATGGCTGCGGCCATCGCCTCAAGATGGCGGGCACGGCCAGCGGACGGCACTGCGGACCAACTCTCGAAGGCAGTTTCGGCCGCGATCAGGACCTCGTCCAGGCCCAGGGTTGCAATAGTTTGCGTAGTCATAGTGTGGGCTCTCTTGTTTGTATCCAGGACAGGCGACGAATACCCCGGCCCTAGTCGATCTCCTGGTTGCTCTTTTCCTTGGCGAACAGCACGGCCACCAGTGAAATGGCGCCGCAGATGATGATGAAAAGGCCCACCGGGAGATAACTGCCGCCGAAGGCTGCGAGGAGTGCGGTGGCGATCAGTGGAGCCGGCCCGCCCGCGATGGCTGCTCCAAGCTGGTAGCCCAGGGAAGCGCCTGTGTAGCGGATGTCCGGGGAGAAGCTCTCTGCGCTCACCGTTCCGATCAGCGAGCCGTAAGTGGGCCAGATAACGGCAAACCCGATGAAGAGCGCGACTGCCAGGAACGGCAGAGACTTCTGGTTAAGCATCCAGAGGTACGGGAGAATGAACACCATCAAGGCCACGGTGCCCCCGAGGAAGACCTTTTTCCGGCCGATGCGGTCCGAGAGCGCGCCAAACTTGACCATCGAGTAGACGCCGATCACGGCGCAGACCAGCAGCACCGCAAGTACGGCTTCGCGCTTGTAGCCCAGGGTCATGGCGTAGGAGACGGTGAACGTCGCGAACATGAAGAACGTCGAGGTCTCAACGATCTTGGCGCCTGTTGCGATGAGGACTTCACGCCAATGATGCTTCAAGGTGTCGACGAGGGGAACCTGTTTCGTGGCGCCCGCGGCTTTCACCATCCGGAATGAAGGTGTCTCGTCCACCTTGTGGCGGATCCACAGGCCGACGGCCAACAGCACGACCGACAGAAGGAACGGTATCCGCCACCCGTAGGCCAGGAACGCTTCGTCAGAGAAGACCGCACCGGCGGCCAGGGTGATCATGTTGCCCAGCGCGAGTCCGAGCATTGCACCGGTCTGCGGGACTGCGCCATAGAACCCGCGGCGGTTCTTGGGAGAGTATTCCACAGCCAGAAGCAGGCCCCCTCCCCATTCACCGCCCAAGGCAAGGCCCTGCAGCAGGCGGAGCACAGTCAGAATGACGGGCGCGGCCACGCCGATAGTCCCATAGGTGGGCATCAAACCCATGGCCACAGTGGAGACACCCATCAGGGTCAGCGTGACCACCAGTGTCTTCTTTCGGCCGATCCGGTCTCCGACATGGCTGAACAGAATGCCGCCGATCGGACGGATCAGGAAGGCCAGGGCGAAGGACGCCAGGGCCAGGAGTTGGCTGACGGTCGGATCATTGGACGGGAAGAACAACGGACCGAAGACCAGCCCGGACATGGTGCCATAAAGGAAGTAGTCGTACCACTCGATGGTGCTGCCGACCGCGCTGCCCCAGAGGGCGCGTTTCCGATCCTTGTCGGAGACCACGATCTGTGGCGCTGCGACAGTTGCTGACATTTTTCTCTCCTTGGTGAAGACCTTCGACGTTGAAGGTATGGGTTAGTTGCTGCCCATCAGGACCACTGAACGACCGATGTTTCCGTTTGTCAGCGACTCGAATGCTTCGTTGATCTGGGTCAAGTTGAACTTCTCGCCGATGAGGGCGTCGAGCGGCAAACGGCCGGCCAGGTACATGTCCAGGATCTGGGGGATCTGGACGGACAGGTTGGAGGAGCCGTACAGGCTTCCCCGCACAGACTTTTCCTGCTGAACAATCTGGTTCAGGGGAACGCTGATCTCGGCCTGGGCGTTGGACAGGCCCACCACGAAAGCGGTGCCGCGGGGGCGAAGTGCCACGACTGCCTCGCGGATGGTTTCAGGCCGGCCAATGGCCTCGACAGCCCAGTGCGCGCCTCCGCCGGTGATCTCGTGCACGCGCGCCGTAAGGTCGTGCTCGCGCGTGTTGATCGTGTGGGTTGCGCCAAACTCGCGCGCCTTGGCAAGCTTTTCGTCGTCAATGTCGGCAACGATTACCGGGTAGGCGCCGACGGCTGCGGCGCCGATGACCGCCGATAGCCCCACCCCGCCGGCTCCGATGATCAGCACCGATTCCCCGGCTGGAGCGCCCATTCCGTTCAGCACCACCCCCATGCCCGTGATCACTGCACAGCCCATGATGGCTGCGACAGCCGCAGGAACCTCCTGCGGGATCTTGATTACGGACTCGCCGGATACGACGCATTCCTCCGCATAGCAGGACACACCCATCAAGTGATGGACGGGCTGTCCGTCCAGGGACAGCCGCGTCCCGCCGCGCAGCAACTCGTTATGGGTAGCGTGCACCGCGCTGAGGCGGCAGAGCGCAGGCGATCCGCTGGTGCAGTACTCGCACCTCCCGCAACCTGGCCGCCACGTCAGAATGACCTTGTCTCCCGGACGGACATGGGTGACGCCGGCTCCGACTTCCTGGACGATGCCCGCGCCCTCGTGGCCCAGCACGATAGGGGTCCGGCACGCCAGGTCTTGGACCATGTAGTGGTAGTCACTGTGGCAGATCCCCGCCGCATCAATGCGCACGCGGACCTCGCCTGGGCCGGGTGCCTCAAGATCGAGGTCGACTACTGCAAGCGGTGCGCCTGCCTGGTTCATGATTGCGGCCTTCACCCGTCACTCCTTGTTGCTTAGCTCTCACACCCCCATCTTTCGGATCACGGGGACTGGCATAAGCATCAGGCGCTGGCCGCCGTCGTCAAAATCATCCTCTCACTCAGTGAGACGGCTATAACTGGGCCCAATGAGGCGCTGCCGCCATTTGCCGGTTCAGTCCCAGTGTGGCCGCATGGACAGCGGGACCAACCAGCCTCATCTCCACCACCCCCACCGGAGCAGTGATGGAAATGGCGGCCACAGCCGTACCGTCCCCCCGCAGAATGGGGCTCGCCGCGCAAGCCAGGCCTGCATGTGACTCTTCCCGCTCGTAGGCAATACCCTCACGCCGGGCCAGGTCCAGTTCGGCGCGGAGCTCATGGGAGTCGGTAATGGTGCCGGGCCCGATCTTCTCCAACGGGCCATTCAGGACTTCCTCGACCAGATGGTCGGGAGAGTGGGCGAGCAGGGCCTTGCCGCCAGCGGTGGCATAGCACGGCACGCGCCCCCCAACCCTGGATGGGATGGTCAGATCCCGGTACTGGCCACGCAAAATCTCGATGTAAACCACATCATTACCTTCGAGGACGCCCAACTGAACGGTCAGGCCGGTGGCCCTCCGGAGGTCGAACATGGTTGCCAGTGCCAAGTGCCGAAGGTCCTTGGGCTGCTGCGCCATCTGTCCTAATTCAAAACACCGGATGCCAATCTGGTAACCGGACTGAACCCGGTCGATGAAATCGTGCTTGGCGAGTTCGGCGAGTATCCGGGCCGTGGTGGCCCGGGAAAGTCCCGCCCTGCGCGCGATTTCCCCTCCCGTCAGGATCGGTTCCTCAGGGCTGAATACGTCCAGGATCAGCGAAACCCGCTCAATCATGCTGGCAGGTGGTGCCGCTTTCGTTAAAGTCACACTGGAAAGTGTTGTCCCATTCAGTGGGACATGCAAAGTCTGGAGGAGCCCGCGTCCGGATGGCCGCCAATATCTCATGAGGGATTTGCAGGAATTATTAAAGGTGCACTAGCGAGCGTCCGAACGTAACGCGCCGACCGATCGGGTTGAGCCTGCCAGAGATGCATCGGGCTCTTAATGCTTATGCGGCTACGGGTGAGATAAAACGGCAAGTACGACGCGCGGTCCTCCTCGTTCGCGGAGGTCAGCAGCGCACGCGAAGGCCAGGCGTGTTCTTTTGCCCTCCCGTCTTCAGCTGGCAGGACCGGGCGCAGGACGGCTGCGGGCTTGAGTCCTGCGCTAGAAGGGGTGCAGCAGTCGGTCGATGAATTGCCGGGTGCGTTCCTCGCGCGGGTCGCGCAGCACGGTGTCAGGGTGGCCGCGTTCAACGACGACCCCGCCGTCCATGAAAATGACTTCGTTTGCGACTTCGCGTGCGAATGCCAGTTCATGGGTGACGACGACCATGGTCCAGCCCTCGTCGGCCAACTCCTTGATGACGGTCAGGACATCGCCTACCAGTTCCGGGTCGAGCGCGGAGGTCGGTTCGTCGAAGAGGAGAAGTTTGGGACGCAGGGCCAGTGCCCTGACGATGCCCACACGCTGCTGCTGGCCGCCGGAAAGCTCGAAGGGATAGCTGTTTTCCTTATCCGCGAGGCCGACCCGTGCGAGCAGTTCCCGGGCTTCAGCGACGACATCGGCTTTCGGCCGCTTCTGCACCTGGACGGGGCCTTCGATGACGTTCTGCAGGGCCGTCTTGTGTGGAAAGAGGTTGTAGTGCTGAAACACCATCGCGCTTCGGTCCCGCAAGGCCGCCAGATCTTTTCTGGAAGCCCCTGCCGAGAAGTCCACGGTTAGGTCGCCCGGGAACTCCACGACTCCACTGTCCGGTATTTCCAGACCGTCCAGGCACCGCAGGACGGTTGTTTTTCCTGAACCGGACGGGCCAATCAGCGTGACTACTTCTCCGCGGCGGACGTTTACGTCGATGGCCCGGAGCACTTCGTGGTCGCCGAATGACTTCCGGAGGCCGTGGGCGGCCAAGAGTGGAGTGCCGACCGTACCAGCTTCAGTGTGCGACATATCGGTCCAATCGTTTCTCGAGGATTGACTGGCCGCCGGAAAGGACGAGGCAGATGATCCAGTAAATAACCGCTGCTTCCAAGTAGAGGAGCATGAATTCCTGGCTGAAAGCAGCCACCTGCTGCGCCTGCCGGAACAGTTCGGTCACGAGGATCAGTGAGGCCAAGGAGGTGTCCTTCACCAGGCTGATAAAGGTGTTGGAGAGTGGTGGAACAGAGACCCTGGCTGCCTGGGGGAGGATGATGCGGGTCAGTGACTGGCGCCGTGACATGCCGATCGTATAGCCGGCCTCCCACTGGCCCTTGGGGACAGAGAGGATGGCTGCCCGAATAATCTCCGCGGCGTATCCGCCAACGTTCAGTGAGAAGGCGATGATCGCACTCGGCCACGGGCTGATAGTTAAGCCTACGGACGGGAGCCCGTAGAAGATGACAAACAGCTGAACCAAGAGCGGCGTGCCGCGGATGACCGAGATATAGCCACGTGCGATTGCCGAGACGATCCGGTTGCGGCTGATCCGCATCAGCGCGACAAGCAGGGCCAGCACCAGTCCGAGGGCAAACGACGTGAGGGCGACGGGAATCGTGCCGGTTACAGCACCGCTCACTATGGGGCCCAAGGACTCCCAGACGAGGGGCCAATCGACCGTCATGATGTGTGGCAGGCGTCGAGAAGGAGCATGCTGCTACTTGGTGACGTCAGCATCGAAGTATTTCTGCGAGATCTTCTGAAGGGTCCCGTCGGCCTGAAGCTCGCCCAATGCCTTGTTGATCGCGTCTGTCAGGCTCGTTGCGCCCTTGCGGATGGCGAAGGCACTGAGTGACTTGTCGGAGGTTTCTGCCGCGATCTTGATGCTTTGGTCGTGGTCGGCTTTTTGTTGGTCGAGGTAGGTCAGTTTGTCGTTGATGGTCGCATCGACCCGCCCCTGCTTTAGCAGGGTGATGGCCTGCGCCCACCCTTCCACTGCCTGCACGTTCGCCCCGCTCTGCTGCGCCAGCTTGTACCAGTTGCTGGTCAGGGACTGGGCCGTGGTCTTGCCCTTAAGGCTGTCGAAGGAGGTGATGCTGTTGTCGTCCGCCTTGGTGACAATGACCCCTGTGCTGACCGTGTAGGGGGTCGAGAATTCGTACTTGGCCTTGCGTTCGTCGGTGATTGAAACCTGGTTCGCAATAACGTCGAATCTCTTCGCTTCGAGGCCGGCGAAGATGGCATCGAACTGGGTTTCCTGGAAGTTGGGCTTGACGCCAAGCTTGTTGGCGACGGCACTGATGATCTCAACGTCATAGCCGGTAAGTTCCCCGTTGCCGCTGGCATGGAACGAAAACGGCTTGTAGGTTCCCTCGGTGCCAACTTTGAGTACGCCCGAAGTTTGGACGTCAGTCAGGGAGGTGTCCTGGCCACCAGCAGGTGCCGAGCTGGCAGGACCTGTCGACGAAGACCCGCACCCTGCTAACGCCAGTCCTGCCGCTGCAATGAGACCGATAAGGGAAAGTCGGCTGCGTTTCATAGTGGTCCTTCGTCGTCGGGGTGGCCCCGCCTGGTCTAGAGCCTGACGGTGATCTCACTTGCGACGATACCAAGCCCGGAGGCCCACGACGCGAAAAAGAGCTGGCATCTGGATCCGGGGCTGCTAAGCCCCAAAGCCGCTGGGGATTCCCGTGCCTTCAGTCCCGCTCGTGAACGTCCAGGACCGGAGGCAAAGGGGTCCGATTGGTGGGTTGGAGGACAGCCCGGAGGAGGCCCGGGAACTGTGCTTCGAGGTCTTCCGTACGCAATGAATTGAGGATGGACGTCCCCTTGTAGTTCTGGCGAATCAAACCTGCTTCGCGCAGGACTTTGAAGTGATGCGTTGATGTGGACTTGGTAACCGGCAGATTGAAGGCGCTGCAAGCATGTGCGCCGGGGTCTGCGGCGAGGTGGGCGACAATCTGCCGCCGTATTGGATCCGCCAGGGCGGACAATATGGCGTCCAACTGCAGCTCGCCCGTCTCGGGATGGTCAAGCGATCGCACGGTAAACCTCCTGCTGCTGGCTGGGTGGAGTCTCTACTTATTGTACGATACATGTAGTACTACGAAGGTTGTCGTACTACCTAGTACGCAGTTGGCTTTCAGGCCGATGCAATCTCCGTGCCCAACTCCCATGACCTCAACACGCGCTCCAGACCCGCTCGCCGGTGTCGGAAGTGTATTCACGATTAAGGACATTTGATGGACTCCACACCGCTTTGGAACCCGCTGCAGCTCGGCTCGACCCAGCTGTCAAACCGTGTGGCATTGGCCCCCATGACGCGTATTAGCGCGACCGAAGAGGGGCTGGTTACCGAGAAGATGATCTCGTACTACGAGGCGTTTGCCCGCGGGGGCTTCGCCTTGCTAATCACCGAGGGAATCTACCCGGACACGTCCTACAGCCAGGGCTACCTCTACCAGCCAGGCCTCGCGACGGAGGAACAAGCCAGGTCCTGGACTGGAGTCGTTGACGCCGTCCACGCAGCCGGCTCCAAAATATTCGCCCAGCTGATGCACGCCGGGAGCCAAGCGCAGGGAAACCGCTTCAAGGACGGAAGCGTCGCCCCGTCCGCCGTAGCTCCAAGGGGAGAGCAGTTGGACTTTTACCGCGGAGAGGGCCCGTACCGCGTTCCAGCCGAAATCAGCCGGGAACAGATGGATGAAGTTCGTCAGGGATTTGTAGCTGCCGCACTGCGCGCCAAGGAAGCAGGATTCGACGGCGTGGAAATCCACGGCGCCAACGGATACTTGCTGGACCAGTTCCTCACCGATTACCTGAACCTGCGAACGGACGAATACGGCGGTTCGGCAGAAAACCGGGTCCGTTTCCCGGCCGACATCGCAAAGGCCGTCCGCGAAGCCGTGGGACCGGAAATGACCGTGGGCATTCGCGTCTCCCAATCCAAGGTCAGCGACCACGACCACCGCTGGACCGGAGGGGCTGCGGAGGCCGAAGTAATCTTCTCAGCTCTGGCCGCCAGTGGCGTCGACTTCATCCACACCACGGAATACCGGGCCTACGCGCCGGCGTTCGGTGACCAGGGGCCATCGTTGGCCGCCCTGGCCAAACGGCACTCAGGCCTGCCAGTCATAGCCAACGGTCAACTGGATGACCCCGAAACGGCCCTTTCAATGCTCACCGATGGCACCGCCGACGTCGTAGCCCTGGGTAAGGCCGCGCTCGGGAACCGGAACTGGCCCGAACGGGTCAGGAACGGCCAGGCACTCGACGAACTGGACCCGAGCCTGTTCGCCCCCGTGGCCGACGTTAAAGACTGGGAACTTGAACTGCTCCCCTAAGCGGCCGATCGTGACCACGAACCACTCGCCCTGCCTGACGCCACCTCGCCCTTCCGAGCAACGCGCAGCCGGGCAGGGCGAGGGGTCCAACGATTGGGAAAAGCCGATGCCAATGCGGCACCCCCGCGGCGAGGAGTGCGGTGCTTAGGCGTCGAGGTGCAGCTTAAGTGGGCCCACGCAGATGTAAGTGCCGGCGAATGGGTTGTGCACCCAGGCGGGGGGTACGGAGAGCGTAGGGGGATCCATCAATGGATCCGGACGGAGCTGAACGGTCCGTCCACCGCTCGGGAGGCAGTCGTGCGTATTGGCCTGATTTCAAGCCCATGGTTTGCTGTGCCACCCCCGGCCTACGGGGGTATCGAGCGGGTGGTCAACTCGCTCGCCCGGGGTTTCGCTGATGCTGGCGAAGAGGTTGTGTTGGCGGCGCCGTCGGACAGTACTTGCCCGGTGCCGCTGGCGCCGGGGATGCGGGCTGCGGACTCACGGGAGTTGGGCATGAGGGGTTCGGAGATGAACATCGGCGACGGCTCGGTCGCCGCTCTCGGCACTGTAGAGCGTCTTGCCGAACTCGTCCTTCTCCGAACGGTTGGTTTTCGCGTCCCAGTCCCGGGTCAGTTTGCCGCGTGCCAGCGGACTCCACGGCAGGACCCCGATCTTTTGGTCGGCGCAGAGGGGGAACATTTCGCGTTCCTCCTCCCGGTACACGAGGTTGTAGTGGTCCTGCATCGTCACAAAGCGGGTCCAGCCATTGATCTGCTGCAGATACAGGGCCTTGCTGAATTGCCATGCGGCTATCGAGGAAGCCCCGATGTAGCGGACTTTGCCGGCCTTGACGACGTCATGCAGGGCTTCAAGCGTTTCCTCAATGGGCGTGGCGGGATCCCAACGGTGAATCTGGTATAGATCCACATAGTCCGTTCCCAACCGGGTCAGGCTGGCGTCGAGCTCCGCGAAAATGGCCTTGCGTGAGAGCCCGCGGCCGTTCGGGCCGGGCCGCATCACCCCGTGGACCTTTGTGGCAATCACGATTTCCTCCCGGCGGGCGAAGTCGGCCAGCGCCTTGCCCACTATTTCCTCGCTGCTGCCGTTGGAGTAGACGTTCGCGGTGTCGAAGAAATTGATGCCGGCATCCACGGCTTGGCGGATCAGCGGCCGGCTCTCACTTTCAGGCAGCGTCCACGGATGTGGACCCCGCGCGGGATCCCCGTACGTCATACACCCCAGTGCCAGCGGCGAGATGTCCATGCCCGTGTTGCCGAGCTTTATGTAATCCATGTTCTTCCTCCGCCTTCCAGTCCCGGGCGCAGCTGCACCCCCCTGCCCCCACGCTATGCGACGAACAACCCCTTGTGGGCGTTTGTATGGCGACACTATCGATCCCGCGTGTCGCGTTGTCGCAGGCAGACGAGATTCCGTTGAGGTTGGAAAAGCTACCTCGGGCATAGCCCCGGCAGACCTCACCGATGCCGGTCTCTGCCTACACCTACGACAAGCTCACTGCGGCAAAACCGCTGGCCCACCCGCGGAGGCACCTCCTGGCCCCGAGGGGATGCGTCGACCCGGAGGGCGACAAAACGTACACCGGAAAGACCCAGGGACGTCAATATGTGGTGTCGCTGGACAGGCAGGGCAAGGAAGGCCCGGCTTCTGCCGTGGACCTTCCTTGCCCTGCCGACATTCTTCCTTGCCTTACCTGATGTTGTGCTTCGTGCCGTCTCCTTCGGTGCTTGCGCTGACGGACGCGGTTCCGTCCAGGGGGCCGGCGGCGGGGTTGGCGCCGGTGGTGGCGGAGAGGCGGGCCTTCCGGGTGGCGGGGCCGAAAACTGCCAGGGCGACTGCGCCGAACAGCCAGGTGCCGGCGATGAAAAAGAAGACGCTCTGGTAGCCGCTGCCGTTGTAGAGGGCGGCGATGATCAGCGGCCCGGCGGCGTTGGAGAGGCGTCCCAGGCCGTAGGAGATTCCGGTGCCCATGGAGCGGCCGTTTGTGTCGAAGAGCTCGGGGGAGTAGGCGTAGGCCAGGGCCGTGTAGCCGCGTTCGAACAGGTTAACCAGGAAGCCGAACAGGACGATGAGGACGGGGTTGAACGTGAGCCCGTAGAGCAGGCCACAGACGGCGATGATGCTGCCGAAGACCACCAGGCACCATTTTCGCTCGAACCGGTCCGTGACCAGGGATGCGAGGTAGGAGCCCAGGGGCGCGCCGATGGTGGTCAGTGCCACGTAAAAGATGGAGTTCTCGACGCTGAAGCCTTCCTTGGCCAGGAGGGTGGGAGCCCAGCTGGAGTAGCCAAAGAAGCCGATGGTCTGGGTGACCCAGAGGATGGTCAGCAGGGCGGTGGGTGCGAGGTATTTCTTCTGCAGCAGGAGCGTCAGGGGTGCCTTGGTGGCCGTGGGGGTTTCAACAGCTGCGGCCGGTTCGGGAAGAGCGCCCTTTTCCGCGCTCACGGTGGCCTCAATCTCGTTCAGGATGGCATCGGCTTTGGCGTAGTCGCCCTTGTTTTCGTACCAGCGCGGGGATTCCTTGAGGCGCCGGGTGAACAGGATGAAGAGGATGCCCAGCGCGCCCCAGATGTAGACGAGGCGCCAGGACCAGTCCGAGAGGGGGACCACGAGGCTGGCGATGAGGTTGGTGGCCGGGGTGCCGCAGATGCCGATGACGATCGCGTACGCCTGGTACTTGCCGCGCTTGGCCGCGGGGAACAGTTCGTTGACGTAGATGACGGCCACCACCGTCATCGCGGAGAGGCCAGCCGATGTCAGGACCCGGAAGACGCCAAGGGACACGATGTCCCAGGAGAAGGCCGCGATGAGGGAGAACGATGCGTACCAGAGCGTGGTGATCACCAGGGCGTTCTTGCGTCCCCAGCGGTCGGCCATCCAGCTGGCGATGAGCGAGCCGAAGAACATACCGACAAAGGACGCCGAGGTCACGTATGCCACCTGGTTGACGGTGACGCCCCACAGCTTGATCAGCTTGGGAACCGTGGTGGCGAAGCTGTTGATGTCTGCGAACTCGAAGAAGTAGGCGAATGAGACGGCCACCAGGGCGATCTTGTGGAACTTGGAGATGGGCAACCGGTCCAGGCGGTTGGCGGCGTTGGAATGCGTCATTGGAATCCTAGGGGCAAAGGTTGGGGGAAGCTTGGGCGGTGACTAGGCGTTTTCGCCGGGCCAGTACAGGCTCATGGGGTTGTTGACCAGCAGCTTGTGCTGCAGCTCGGAGGTGGTGGCCACATGGGGGATGAAGTCCACCAGCAGCCCGTCATCGGGCATGTGGCCGGTGAGGTTCGGGTGGGGCCAGTCGGATCCCCAGAGCACCCGGTCAGGGAATTCCTCGACGACGGTCCGGCCGAAGGCCACCACGTCACGGTATGCGTGCGTCTCGCCATCCAAGGCCGGTGGCCCGGAAACGCTGAGCCGTTCGGGGCAGCTGACCTTGACCCAGACGTCGTTGTTTTCGACGAAGCGCAGGAAGCGGCCGAACTCCGGGCCGGTGGCGGGCTTGGTGACGTCCGGGCGGCCCATGTGGTCCACCACCAGCGGCGTGGGCAGGGATCCGAAGAACCCTTCCAGGCCCTCGAGGTCCTGGCCTTCGAAGTAGATGACCACGTGCCAGCCCAGCGGGGCGATCCTGCGGGCAATTTCCGCCAGTTCCTCCTGCGGCGCCGCATTCACCAGGCGCTTCAGGAAGTTGAACCGGACGCCCCGCACGCCGGCGGCGTCGAGCCGCTGCAACTCGGCGTCGCTGATGTCCGGCCGTACCGTGGCCACGCCGCGGGCACGACCCCCCGCGGCCTCGACTGCGTCCACCATGGCGCTGTTGTCCGCTCCATGGCAGGTGGCCTGCACGATGACGTTGCGGCTCACTCCCAGGTGGTCGCGCAGTGCGAACAGTTGGTCTTTGCCGGCGTCGCACGGGGTGTATTTCCGTTCAGGCGCGAAGGGGAATTCCGCGCCTGGGCCGAAGACGTGGCAGTGCGCGTCCACTGCTCCTGCGGGAAGTTTGAAGCGGGGCGTGGACGGGATGCTGTACCAGTCGAGCCAGCCCGGTGTCTTGGTGAAGGCGGTTTCCATGGGGTTCCTTTGGGTGGCTTCAGTCGACATACCGGAGTCCGGCAGCTTCGAGGGGGCGGCGCATGTTGTAGATGTCGAGTCCGAGTTCCCCGTTGGCGAAGCGTTGGCGCTTGGCATCTTCGTTGTCCTCCCGCCTGCGGGCGGCTTCGGCCACTTCGGCTGCGCGTGCGGCGGGGACCACCACGACGCCGTCGACGTCGGCAATCACCACGTCCCCCGGGCTGACCAGGGCGTTGGCACAGACGACGGGGATGTTGACGGATCCGAGAGTGGCTTTGACGGTGCCTTTGGAATTGATGGCGCGGCTGAAGACAGGGAAGTCCATGTCCTGGAGCGTGGCGACGTCGCGGCAGCCGCCGTCGATGATCAGGCCCTTCGCGCCGCGGGCCTGCAGGGAGGTGGCGAGCAGGTCGCCGAAGAAGCCGTCTTCGCTTTCGGTGGTGCAGGCTGCGACGACGACGTCGCCGGGCTGGACCTGTTCGGCAACGACGTGCATCATCCAGTTGTCCCCGGGCTGGAGCAGGACGGTGACGGCGGTGCCGCACATCGCGGCGCCGGGGTAGACGGGGCGGATGTAGGGGCGCATGAGGCCCAGGCGGCCCATGGCTTCGTGGATGGTGCTGACGCCAAACGCTGAGAGGGCTTTGACATCCTGTTCGGCTGCGCGGGTGATGGTGGTGTGGACAACTCCGAGTTCCTGCATTTGTGGCTCCTGGGGCTTAGCGGCCCTGCTGTTTGAGCAGGGCGTTGAGGCGGGGGTAGACGGTGCGGGCGTTGAGTTCCTGGATGGCGGCCTGGTCCGCTTTATTCAGTCCCGCTGCGTCGATGTAACGGTGGGTGTCGTCGAAGTTGTGCCCCGTGCCTGGATCGATGTCGCGGACGGCGCCGATCATTTCGGACGCGAACAGGATGTTCTTGGTGGGCATGACGTTCAGGAGCAGGTCGATGCCGGGCTGGTGGTACACGCAGGTGTCGAAGAAGACATTGTCCAGCAGGTGTTCTTCCAGGGCGGGCTTGCCCAGTGCCATGGCCAGGCCGCGGAAGCGGCCCCAGTGGTAGGGGGCCGCGCCGCCGCCGTGGGGGATGACGAGCTTCAGGGTCGGGAAGTCCGCGAACAGGTTTCCCTGGATGAGCTGCATGACTGCGGTGGTGTCAGCGTTGAGATAGTGCGCGCCGGTGGTGTGGAAGGCGGGGTTGATGCTGGTGCTCACGTGGACCATGGCAGGGATGTCGTACTCGACCATTTTCTCGTAGATCGGGTACCAGTACCGGTCCGTGAGCGGTGGTGCTGTCCAGTGGCCCCCGGAGGGGTCCGGGTTCAGGTTTAGCGCGACGGCACCGTTTTCCTCCACGCAGCGCGTGAGCTCGGGGAGGCAGGTGGCCGGGTCCACGCCGGGGGACTGGGGAAGCATCGCGGCAGGGACGAAGCGTTCGGGGTAGAGCCGGCTGACCCGGTAGCAGAGCTCGTTGCAGATCGCCGCCCACTCGGCGGAGGTTTCGAAGGAGCCGATGTGGTGGGCCATGAAGGACGCCCGGGGCGAGAAGACGGTGAGGTCGATGCCGCGTTCGTCCATGAGCCGCAGCTGGTTCGCTTCGATGCTTTCGCGCAGGTCGTCGTCGGAAATCTGCAGCTCAGCGGGGGACGGTGCCAAGGCAGGGTCCTGCAGTGCCGCGACCTGCCGGTCGCGCCAGTCGCCAAGGGCCGCGGGGGCCGTGGTGTAGTGGCCGTGGATGTCGATGATCACAGTGGGTGCTCCTGGGAGGAAGTCGCTGAAGGCTCGGTAGTGGTGGGGTTCCAGAGACCGCGGGGGACCATGACATCCCCGGCCATGATCAGCCGCGCGGTGCGGATCAGCGCGGACTTGACCACTCGGGTGGGGTCACGGGGGTCCAGGCCGAGCTGGACGGTGAATTCGCCACTGGGATGTTCCACCGACACCGTAAGGTCCGTCCCGTCCGGCAGGAATGCGACGTCGTGCGCCACAGTCCCCTTCAGGGTCGCGGCGGTTGCGGCGGTCACCGCCGCCAGTACCCCGATGGATTCGTGGCAGACGTGCGGGATGAAGCTGCGCGTGTTGATCGCCCCGCCCGCGGTGGGCGGGGAAACGAGCGTCATCTTCGGGTAGTTCCTGTCCGTCACGTCCCCCAGGCCCATGAGCTTCCCGCAGATCAGGCGCAGGTCCTCGAGGCGTCCCTTGAGTTCGGCGTCCTTGTTAAGGTCGACGGCGGCCTCGCGGCCCGTGCGGCCCAGGTCGCCGGCGTTGATAATCACCAGGGGTTGCCCGTTGTCGATGCAGGTGACATCGACGGGTCCGACGCCGGGGAGGTCCACGGTGTCGCGGAGGTTGCCGGTGGGCAGGAGAGAGTCGCAGACGGAACCGGCGGTGTCCAGGAAGTTGATGGTCACCGGCGCCGCGGTGCCGGGGACGCCGTCGATCCTGGCGTCCCCTTCATAGCCGACATACCGGCCGTCCGGGCCCAAGGGCGTTTGGACGGTGATCTCGGCGACCATATTCGTGTTCAAGGTGAGGACGCGCGCCGTGGTGGTGTCGCCGTCGGGCGTTAAAAGTCCAGACTCGATCGCGAAGGGGAGCGCTGCTGCGAGCATGTTTCCGCAGTTCGGAGTCGTGTCCACGGTGTCGGTGGTGGGCTGGAGCTGCGCGAACAGGAACTCCAGGTCCACGCCGTCGCGTCCACTGACCGAGACGATCCCGGCCTTGCTGGTCAGCGGGTGGGCGCCGCCCAGCCCGTCAATCTGCCGGGGATCCGGGGAACCCATGGCAGCCAACAGAATGGCGTCCCTGGTTGGGATATCGGTGGGCAGGTCACTGGCCCGGAAGAACGGGCCCTTGGACGTCCCGCCCCGCATCAACCAGCACGGCACTGCAAACTGGCCGCCGGCGGGGCGTGGCCCAGCAGGATCCTGGCGGCTGGAGTCCAACGCGGGGGAGTCCGCAGCGGCCGCAGCAGAAATGGCCTTGTCCATGGTTTGTCCTTTGAAGGTCCGGGAGGGCGCACTTGGAACCGCGCCGTCGCCTCAAGTGAACCAAGTTACATTCAGGATTGTCAACAATTTCTTGTACATTTATGTTGACCGTTGATTGCGCTCTCACTGTTACCCCGGGGAGCGACCTGCTGCGGCATGATTGTTCCATGACTGAATTTGGCGCGGTCCGGGTGCACGACGCTGTGCTGCGCCATGTAGAGGAGAGCCTGCGCTCAGGGGCGATCAAGATCGGTGACAGACTGCCTGGCGAACGTGCCCTGGCGGAGCAGTTCGGGATTTCACGCGCGTCCGTGCGGAACGCTATCCGGTCACTTGAAGTGATGGGCGTTGTCCGTTCCTCGACGGGGTCGGGGCCAAACTCAGGCACTGTTGTGGTCTCGAACCCATCGCATGCCCTGGGCGGAGCCCTGCGCATGCACGTTGCGAGCCAGCAGCTTCCCCTTAAGGACATCGTGGAGGCGCGGATCATGACTGAGACGTGGGCGCTTGAGCATGCCGCTGCCGTTTCGTGGACTCCTGAGCAACTCGATGACGCGCGGCTGCTGCTGGAGGCGATGGACGATGAAGGGTTGCCTTCTGAAATCTTCACCCTCCTGGACGCCCAGTTCCATGTCGCCCTCAGTGCATTGGCAGGCAACGTCGTGGTGAGCACGATGATGGAGTCGATGCGCGAGGCGATCCGCGACTATATCAGCGAGGCAGCGGCGCGGCAGGGGGCATGGGAGGAAGTGGTTCATGTCCTTCGGGCACACCACCACGGTATCTTCGATGCTGTTGAGGCACGGGACGGGGCGGTGGCGGCCCGTCTCGTCCGTGAACACATCGACTGGTTCTACGGTCAGGCCCGGTAAGCCCGGACACGCGCCAGCCGCCGGACACTTTCTCTCCGGCGGCTGGAAGCGTTGGGTAGTCGGATTGCCTTAGGACACTTGTGCTGTGAGCCCCGCGGCCTGGATCGCCTTGGATGCTGCGGTCTCGTCGTTGTCGGAGCTGTCGCCGCTGATTCCGACGGCACCGTGGATTTCGCCGTCGCTGCCGCGGACGAGTACTCCGCCGGGCACCGGGATGAGACGCCCGCCGATGGCAGCAGCTGCGGCCGCAATGAAGTAGGCCTGCTGCTCGGCCCGTTCCATGAGGGCCCGTGACCCCATGCCGAGGGCGAGGGCTCCATATGCCTTGCCGTGGGCAATTTCGAAGCGGTTGTTCGAAGCGCCGTCCTGCCGGGCGGCGGCGATAACGTGTCCTCCCGGATCGAGCACGACGACGGTCAGCGGCTTGAAGCCGTGCTGCTGCCCTGTTGCGAGTGCCTCGGCGATGATGGATTGGGCGGTGTCGAGGTTAAGGCTCAAGATGCGCTCCCGGCAAGGTCGGTGGTGTGTTTCTGCGCTTCGCGGCGGCGGTGGAGGATTGGTTCGGTGTACCCGGAGGGCTGGGCAGCGCCCGTGAGCACGAGCTCCCGGGCGGCCAGGAAGGCTTCGGTGTCGAATGACGGCGATAGCGGCAGGTAATCCGGATCAGCGGCATTCTGTTCGTCCACCACCTCGGCCATGCGCCGCAGCGAATCCTCCACTTGCTCCGCGGTGATAACGCCGTGGAGGAGCCAGTTGGAAATGTGCTGGGAGCTGATCCGGCAGGTGGCGCGGTCCTCCATCAACGCCGTGCCGTGAATGTCCGGGACCTTGGAGCAGCCGATGCCGGCGTTGACCCAGCGGACGACATAGCCCAGGGTGCTCTGGATGTTGTTGTCCAGTTCGCTGCGCCGGGCATCTTCGTCCCAGCTTGCCGGATCTCCCACCGGGATGGTGAGCAGTTGCCGCAGGGTGGAGCGGCGCGCTTGGCCAAGCTGTGCCTGCTGGGCATCTACGTCGACCTGGTGGTAGTGGATGGCGTGCAGTGTCGCCGCGGTCGGGGATGGGACCCAGGCACAGTCGGCGCCGGCAAGGGGATGGGCAACCTTTTGCTCCAGCATGTCCGCCAGGTTGTCCGGCGCGGCCCACATGCCTTTGCCGATCTGCGCCCGGCCGGCAAAACCGCATTCGACTCCGATGTCCACGTTGGCGTCTTCGTAGGCTTTGATCCAGCTGGTGGAGCGCATGTCAGCCTTGCGGACCATCGGTCCGGCGAACATCGACGTGTGGATCTCATCTCCGGTCCGGTCCAGGAATCCGGTGTTGATGAACGCCACCCGGTCCCGGGCCTCCCAGATGCACGCCTTGAGGTTCGCGGAGGTGCGGCGCTCTTCGTCCATAATGCCGATCTTGAGGGTCAGCGGGTCCAGGCCCAGGACGGATTCCACCTTTGTGAGCAGGGCGCAGGCCACGGCTACTTCATGGGGCCCGTGCATCTTGGGCTTGACGATGTAGGCCGACCCGGTCCGGGAGTTGCTTGCCGCGTTGGGTCCGCGCAGGTCGTGCACAGAGCCAAGGCCGGTGAAGAGGGCGTCAAGGATCTCCTCGGGTACCGGGTTGCCGGCTGCGTCCAGGACCGCGTCACTGGTCATCAGATGACCCACCTGACGGATAAGCAGCAAGGAGCGGCCGGGCAGCGTCAGCTCCGATCCGTCCGGTGCCGTGTAAACGCGGTCGGGGTTGAGCCGGCGCGCGAAGGTCTTGCCGCCCTTCTCGACGTCAGCGGTCAACGTTCCCTGCATGAGGCGGAGCCAGTTCCGGTAGCCTTCCACCTTGTCTTCGGCGTCCACTGCCGCCACCGAGTCCTCGAGGTCCATGATCGTGGTGACGGCCGACTCCAGGACAATGTCCTTCACGCCTGCCTGGTCGCCGGCTCCGATGGGATGGTTCCGGTCGATCTGGATTTCAACATGCAGACCGTGGTGCACCAGCAGCACGGCGTCCGGTTCCGCTGAGGTTCCTCCGTAACCCGCGAACTGTGAAGGTTCGGTGAGACGGGTGGTGCCGTTGGCATTTTCGGCAACGAGGGCGCCGTCGACCACGCGGTACGCCGTCACGTCGGCGTGGGAGCCGGACGCTAGAGGAGTGTGTTCGTCGAGGAACTGCCGGCCGATGGCCACGACGGCAGCACCCCGGACGGGGTTATAGGCGCCGCTGCGCTCACGCCCTTCCGCCTCATCGATCACGTCTGTGCCGTAGAGCGCGTCATAGAGGGAACCCCAACGGGCGTTGGCGGCGTTGGTGGCGAAGCGCGCGTTCAACAGCGGTACGACCAGCTGAGGGCCGGAGACTGTGGCGATCTCCGGGTCCACACGCTCCGTGGTGATACTGAAGTCCGTTGGTTCCTCCGCCAGGTAGCCGATCGAACGGAGGAAGGCCTCGTACGCCTCAGGATCGCCGGGACCTGCGTGGGTGCGGTGAAACTCGTCGATCTGCTCCTGCAACCGGTCACGGGTTGCCAGCAATTCCCGCACCTGCGGGGAGAACTCCTCAATCACCGATGCTGCCCCAGCCCAGAACGCCTCCTCCTCGATCCCGGTGCCGGGGAGTGCCTCATCCCGGACGAAGGCATAAAGGCCTCCGGCGACGGTGAGTCCATTTGTCTTCACATGCGACGACATACTGCTTGCTCCTTATAAAGGGGTTCGGTGTTATGAAAATTTCTAATTTTGAAGACGGGCCTTCGTCGCCCTGTTTCAGATGGCTTTGCCGGGGTTGAGTATCCCTGCCGGATCGATGACGTCCTTGATTGCCTGCTGAAGGGAGCGGGACGTTTCGCCGATTTCCTCCCCGACCCATTCCCGTTTCAGCAGCCCCACCCCGTGTTCGCCTGTCAGGGTTCCGCCCAGTCGCTGGGCGAGGTGGAACATTTCCCCGAGCGCGGCCTTTGCAGGGCCCTCGGTTATGGGCTCGTGAGGGTCGACGACGAGCATGGGGTGCAGGTTCCCGTCAGCTGCGTGGGCGACGCTGAAGATCCGCACCCCGGTACGGGACGCAATGTCCTCGAGTCCGGCGAAGGCATCGGCGAGCCGGTCCCGCGGAACGGCGATGTCACCGATCGATACGCGCCCGAGCTTTTCCAGGGCCGGGATGGCGTCGCGCCGGGCCTTGACCAGGGCTGCGGCCTCAGCGGCATCGGCGGCGCGGTGGACCGACGTGGCGAATGGACTGATCGCCTGGACGATCTCGTCGAGCTCGAGGTGGGCACCGTAGCCATCTGTCTGGGCGAGGAGGAAGGCACCGCCGAGCTCGCGGTGCCTGGTGCCCTCAGCCAGGTCGACGGCTTCAAGGGTGGGGCCGTCCATCAGTTCCAGGATCGAGGGCTGGATGCGTGCAGCAGTGATGGCGGAGGCAGCGCGGCCGGCTGCCTCGATGTCGGCGAAGTAGGCGGCGAGGGTCTCCGTCCGCACGGGCCTCGGCCGCAGGCGAAGGGTGGCCTCTACCACCACGCCCAGGGTTCCCTCCGAGCCGATGAAGAGGGCGTTGAGGTCATAGCCGGTGACGCCCTTGATCGTCTTCCTGCCCGTGCGCAGGATTCGCCCGTCTGCCAGGACAATGGTCAGCCCAAGTACCGATTCACGGGTCACTCCGTACTTCGCGCACCACATGCCCCCCGCGTTCGTGGCAATGTTTCCGCCAATGGAGCATATTGCGGTGCTCGCCGGGTCGGGTGCATAGAAGAGCCCGTGCCGGGCGGCCGCGGCATTGACCTCGGCGTTGAGCACTCCAGGTTCGACGACGGCAATCATTTCCACCGGGTCGATGGACAGAATACGGTTCATGCGGGAGACGTCGAGCACGATCTCGCCCGCACGCGCGCTGGCCCCTGCGGCCAGGCCGGTCCCTGCTCCGCGCGGGACTACGGGGACCTGCGCGGCGTGGGCGAGGCGCAGCAATTCGACGACGTCGTCAACGCTTTGGGCGATAACCACCCCGTCCGGAACTGTGGTGGGGACGTAGCCGGAGCGGTCCGTGGCCGCAGCTTGGCGCGCCTCGGCATCCGTGGTCGCCCGTGGGTGCGCTGCCAGCACGGCAGCAGTGGGCGAGGGGCTGGCCGCTGCGTGCGGAGCGGGGGTCGAGGCTGTCTTAACGGTCATGATGGGCCTTCCGGTCGTTATGCAGGGGATGGAATTGGTGCCGTGCGGTTGCTCACGGCACCATCCATGCGAGGACGTTGGTCTGGAGCAGGACTAGGACGGTAAGGAGTGCCAGCAGGCCGATGCTCCAGCCCAGGAGCCGGCGGAACAGCGTGCTTTCGAGCCCTTCGATCCCGACGGCGGCCGCGGCCACGGCGAGGTTCTGCAGGGAGAGCATCTTGCCCAGGACGCCGGCGGAGGAGTTGGTGGCGGCCATCAGCACCGGCGAGAGGCCGGCATGCGAGGCAGCAGTCACTTGGAGCTGTCCGAACAATGAGTTCGACGAGGTGTCCGAGCCGGTGAGCGCAACGCCGATCCAGCCCAGCACTGGAGAGAGCACTGCGAAGAGCCCGCCGGTCGAGGCGAGGGCGACGCCGAGGGTTGCGGTTTCACCCGAGAGGTTCATGACGAACGAAAGGGCCAGCACGGAGCATACGGTCAAGATCGTCCACCGGAGCATGGCCAGCGTTTTGATGTAGATCTTCACGCCTGCACCGAATGGAATCCGGTAAAGGGCGAGCGTGATAAGACCAGAGATGAGCAGGAGCGTCCCGGTGGCCTTGAGGTGGTCGAAACGCATGGTCTGCGACGAGACCGGCTTGCCGTTCTCGCCGAGGACGTCGAGCCCCGGCCAGCTGAACGAAAAGCCGCCGGCGGCAGTCAGCCAGGACTTGACCGCCGGTATCTGGGAGACGGAGAACACCGCGATGATGATGAGGTAGGGCGCTACCGCCATCCAGATCTCCCGGGGCAAGGGGCGGGTGGAAACACCCTGTTCCACCGCTGACCCTCGAGGTAGTTGGCCGGGCCGTCCCGTTCCACCGGCCGTGCCGCCGTCGACCACTGACGCTCCTGCCCGCCCGGCCACGGCCGCCGTCCCAGCGCCCAGCGCGCTGAATTCGGGTTCCCCCTCCACGGCCGCAGAATCGGCCGTCATTGTCTGGGCGGGCTTCCACACCCGGAGCAGAAGCAGGACAGCTGCGATGGCAAAGATACCGGCGAGGACGTCCGTGAGTTCGACAGTGAAGTAGTTCGAGGTAAGGAACTGAGCGATAGCGAATACTGTTCCCCCGACAACTGCGGCGGGCCACGTCTGGCGGACGCCGCGTTTACCGTCCACGATGAACACCAGCAGAAGCGGGACAATGAGCGCCAGGAACGGAGTCTGCCGGCCGGCCATGGACGAAACGGTTGCAAGCGGGATTCCGGTGACGCCACTGAGGGCGATCACGGGAGAGCCCATGGCGCCGAAGGCCACGGGTGCGGTGTTGGCCAGGAGCGAGACGGCTGCGGACTTGAGGGGCCTCATACCCGCTGCCATCAGCATGCCCGAAGTGATCGCCACGGGCGCGCCGAACCCTGCCAGGGCCTCCAGAAGCGCGCCGAAGCAGAATGCGATCAGGATTGTCAGGATGCGAAGGTCGCTTGAAACGGACCGGATTGTCGCTCCCAGCACTTCAAACCACCGGGTTTCAGTTGTGAGCTTATAGACCCACAAGGCGTTGATCAGGATCCACAGGATCGGGAAAAAGCCATAGAAAGCACCCTCGGCAGTCGCGCTGAGGGCTTGGCCGACGGGCATCCGCCATACGGTGACAGCCAGCACGATGGAAAGGGCGAGGCTCGCAACAGCAGCCTTCCAGGCCTTGGTCCTGAAAACGCCGAGAAGGATGAACAGAAGGATGAGCGGAAGGGCCGCGAGTACTGCCCCAAGGACCAGCGATCCCAGAGGATCGACAACCTGGTGGAACGTTGTCACAAAAGACTCCTTTGTCTGCAACAAAAATGAAAGAGGGTTTCCGCTAAATGGAAAGTGGGAGGCGCGGTTTGAATACTATGCCCCACGTCACAATGCGGTCAATGGTTTTTTGGTGTGGTTCATCCACAGTGGTACGTCCACATGGGCCCACGCGCCTTGGCTGTCTGCCAGTGGCAAATAGGAAACCCCCTACTGCTTAAGTGAAGTAGCCAACGCGACAAGGTAGTGGCCGCTTGTAGCCATCGCGCCAAAGTTCATCGGCCCTGTCGTGGCTTTGCTACAAAAAGGCCTTGGGCGGTGCTGTGTAGCCTTCTTCGGAGAAGGCCGCCGCCAAGGACCACAGGAGGAACCATGAGCCAACCGACGACACGAACCTCGGCAGCCAGCCGCCCCGCCGAGGCAGGGCCGGGAAGGCCGCGTCGGTTGGGGGACGCTCAGTCTCTGGCCCTTATTTCTGTGTTCGCCGCCTTAATCGCAGCCTCTGCGATCGTCCCGGGCATCCCCGTGGGAGGTTTCGGGGTGCCTATCACGCTGCAGACTCTGGCTATCATGGTGACCGGCCTCGTCCTTGGCGGGTCGCGTGCCGTCGCCGCGGTAGCGCTATACCTCCTTCTTGCATTCGTTGGGCTGCCGATCTTCTCGGGCGGCCGAGCGAGCCTGCAGGTCCTCGCTGGCGGATCCGCCGGCTACATAGTGGGGTTCCTCCTCGCGGCCTTTCTCGTTGGCATCGCTGCGGAGCAAGTCATCCGGCGCCTCCCAGCCAGGCGGCGCGGCCTATGGTTCTTCCTCGCCAGCATCGTGGTGACTGTTGTCGCATCGCACATGCCAGGCGTGCTCGGCATGATGGTGAACCTCAAACTGTCGTGGCAGGCTGCCTTCGCCAGTGATCTGATCTTCTACCCGGGCGATATTGTGAAGGACGCCGTAGCATCCGTTGCGGCCGTGGCTGTGCACAGGGCCTTCCCTGACATCCTTGTCCGCCGCGTGAAGTACGCGAGGCCGGCGCTATGAAGGTTTTCGGCAGAACCGTAGACGACCAAACCCGCTGCATTCACTACCGCACCGACGTGGATGTGATAGCCATTAAGTTCAAGTGCTGTCTTCGGTACTATCCCTGCCACCTCTGTCATGAGGAAGAGGCAGGTCACAAGCCCCAAACATGGCCAAGGGAGCTGTGGTCAGAGTCAGCAGTCCTGTGCGGCGTCTGCAAATGCGAGATGTCCATCCACGCTTATCTGGCAACCACATCGTGCCCAAACTGCGCGGCTCGCCTGAACGAAAGGTGCGCCGCCCACTCCCACCTTTACTTCCAGACCATGTGACGGAGGCCATCTGATGGATCCTTCCCAAGGGCACAAACTGACTGCCAGTTTCGAGGCCATGTTTAGCAGCATGGACTGACTCCTCCCGTTCTGGCTCGCCACTCCCACAGCGGTTATTTGGCAAGGGACAGTGCCTTGGATTGTCGTAATACGACTGTCGAACTTTGGCTGTAAGAGTCGGATTTCGCCCCGCCAGCTCCGGTATGGGCGTACGGTAAACCAAGTCCTGCTAGCGAAAGCTTGGCGGTGACCTACTCATGCAGCAGGTATGGGACCGATCCCCTTGGTTGAGAAAGCCCCTGCTGTGCGTGTGCGTCTGCACTTATGGCGCGTGCATCCCGGGGGTCACACCATCCTGTGATCCTCCGCTGTGAGCGTGCGGAACGCGGGGATGATGCTGGGCAACACGGAGCCCCGTCGACCTGAAATGTCGTTTGGCCGCCACCTGGCCAGCGTTAAGTCCTAATCCACTCACCACCGTAACTGTGACGGCAGGAGCTGCAATCCGTCCATCGTGGACACAGGTCTGCCGGTGCGATTGCCATACGCAAAAACGGAAAGCATGAGCTGACGGGAAATCATCGCCGCGCCATCCCGGACCAAGCCCCGGGACCGGCGCGCGAGGGCAATGCCATCATCAAATGCGCGGGCAACGGCGCTGATTTGCACGGGCGCGCTCATCCACATGAGACGTACTGCTGCATCTGCTGCTGCCAGCACAACCCAAGAGAAAGACCAACGGAATGACCCTGCCTGAAGACTGGACGTGCAAGCACTGCGGCAACATGGTGCTGTACCGCATCGACCATAAGCCAACCTGCATCCACTACCCACATCCGCACACCGAACCCCGTGGGCTGAACTGATGATCGGCCGCCGGACTAAATGCACAGGGCCTCCGTCGAACCTCCAGTCCGGCGCACTGGTGGCCGTCTCGGCCGACGGGCAGTCGCTCGTTGTCGAGGCCGGCACGGTGCCCCTGGCGGCCTAAGCCGTCGCCGGAGCGGCCGGCGGCAGATGCGGACCCTGCCGTCGTCCAGCGCGACGAGCGTCAAAGACGCCGACACCGCCACGCCCTATCCGCCGCCTGCCATAAGCGGTAGCAGTGGGACTGTACATATGCTTGGGTGGGCAATGATTCTGCCGCGCCTGCGGAGGAGTCCTCTTGCTTTGGTGAGCTCCATCGGGGGTTGACGACGCTCAAGCGCCGACAGGATATGGAACGCAGGAGGTTCGGCTTGGCTGTAGCACTTGCACCGCGGTCAGACATGGAGATCCGTCCGTACCTGGACTCACTGGGCTTGCCGGGAATCATTGACCTGCATGTGCATTTCATGCCTTCCCAGGTACTGGAAAAGGTGTGGGCGTTCTTTGACCGTGTGGCGGACAGCGGCGCTCCCGCCTGGCCCATCACCTACCGGGCGTCCGAAGAGGAACGGGTGCGGATTCTGCGGGACATGGGGGTGAAGGCTTTCACCACCCTGAATTATGCGCACCGCCCCGGTATGGCGCAGTGGCTCAATGACTACTCGGCAGCATTCGCCTTGAGCCACGCTGACGCCATCCACTCCGCGACGTTTTACCCAGAGCCAGACGTGGAAAACGTCGTCAGGCAAAGCCTGAAACAAGGCGCGCGGATCTTCAAAGTCCACATCCAGGTGGGTGGTTTCTCACCCCTGGACCCTCAGCTTGCACCGGCCTGGAAGCTCATCGAGGACTCTGCTGCGCCGGTCGTCATTCACTGCGGCAACGGTCCGCACGCCGGGGAATACACCGGACTTGAACCTATCCGGGAACTCATCAGGAGATATCCCGCACTGGTGCTCATCATCGCCCACGCAGGCCTGCCGGAGTACCGGGAGTTCGCCGAGCTTGCCGCAAACAATCCCCACGTCTACCTCGACACCACTATGGTGGGCACCTCTTATATGGAACAGGTCGCCCCGATCCCGCCCGGCTATGTGGACATCCTTGCCGGGCTATCCCACAAAGTCGTCTTCGGGACGGATTTCCCCTCGATTCCCTATTCCTACAGCCACCAGATTCAGGTACTCGAAAGCTGGGGACTCGGAAGCCGATGGATGAAGAATGCCCTCTGGCACACGCCGCGGGCACTCCTGCGGCTGGACCAGCTGCCTTAACGCTGTTCCGATCGAGCAGCGGGAATTGGGAACCCAGGAGTGCGCCACCCCTGCTGGTGCGGCCTTCCACCGCGTATCGGCGGCCTACATACTGGTGCTGTGAAGCCGCTACGACTTCTGCGTATCCTCCGCTGTGCGGAAGTGTCACCGTTGCCACCTGCTCACCGATTGACAGGCCGGTAACCCCTTCTCCGAGGGCGCGGACCGTCCCGGTGACTTCGAGTCCCGGTACATAGGAGGGCTTCGGGACGTAGTCGAGGTCGGCGAAAGTTCCTCGGCGGATGATGGCATCGATGAGGCCGACGGCCGCGTACTGGACATCAATGGTTATTTCCCCCGCGGCCGGCTCGGGCGTAGGAAGGTGGACTTCCTGAATGACTTCGGGGCCGCCATAGGCCGTGGTCGACATGCTCTTCATTGTGGTTGTCCTATCGGTGTTGGTTAGCGCGGGCATCACTTAGACGTGCTCCGGCACGGCGCGCAATGACAGCAGGTTCCTGTAGTCCTGCGCCAGGTCCTGCAGCTGTTCGTCCGTCAGGTCCCGTACGCCGTGAAGGATGAAGGGGTTCAGCCATTGCATTCCGAGTCGGCGGGCTGTGGCCTGCAGCGGGATGAGGATGTCGTTGTAATCCCACCCGTGAAAGCCGTCCGGAGAGTAAGCCTCGCCGGCACCGCCTGTGCTGGTGGCAACCCGGAGTGTCTTGCCCGCGAGGGCTCCGGGTGCCCCGGTGCTGTAGGCCCAGCCCCGGACGAGCACCTCATCGAGCCAGGTTTTGAGGAATGCCGGGGGCGCGTACCAGTGGGTTGGGTATTGCAGGACGATGTTCCCAGCCGCTTGCACCGCGGCCCTCTCCGCAGCGAGGTCGATGTGGCCGTCCGGGTACATGCGTCTGAGGTCGTGCACAGTAAGATCCGGTGCATCCTCAAGCGCAGTTGCCAGAGCCTTGTTGATACGGGAGGTGGAAAGGTCGGGATGGTCCAGAAGGATCAGCGTCCTGTGGCGTACAGGTGTCATAGGGGTGGTTCCGTTTCATTGAGGGGCAAGCCGCAGGAGGGCGTGTATAGCGTCCGTTCCACGCCCTCCTGTGGGGTGGCAGGGCTTGGCTACTTGTCCAGGAAGCGGAGCAGGATTTCGTTGATCTCGCCACTGTGCGTCCAGAGCATGCCGTGCGGGGCGCCTTCGATCTCCACATATTCAGCGGATGGAAGCCGCTTGGTAAATTCCCGGCCTGTTGCGTCGATTGGCAGGATGTGGTCCGCCGTTCCGTGGACAATCAGGGCCGGGACGGTGATCTTCTCGACGTCGGCACGGAAGTCCGTCAGCCATGAGTCGACGACGGCGAAGGAGGCGTACCAGGAAGAGCCGACCGCAACGTTCCATGCGCTGTGCAGGGCCTCCTCGCTGAGACGGCTTCCAAGGTAGGTGTCTGTGTTGAAGAAATCCTTGTAGAAATCGGCGAACCAGGCGTAGCGGTCGTCGATGGCGGCATTGCGGATGCTGTCGAACACTGAGGAAGGAACGCCGGTGGCGTTGTCCTGGGTTTGGAGGAGGAACGGTTCGAGGGACGCAAGGAAGGCTGCCTTGGCTATCCGTGCTTCACCGTAGGTGCCTATGTACCGTCCAACTTCGCCCGTGCCCATCGAGAAGCCCACCAGGACGACCTCCTGCAGGTCCAGGGTTTCGAGGATGGTGTTGAGGTCGGCTGCGAAGGTGTCGTAGTCGTAGCCGGTGGTCGGTTTGCTTGACTTGCCGAAGCCCCGGCGGTCGTAGGTGATGACGCGGTAGCCGGCGTTCAGGAGGGCCGCGCTTTGCCTCTCCCATGACCCACCATCCAGCGGGTAGCCATGGATCAGGACAACCGGCTGTCCGGTGCCGTGGTCCTCGTAGTAAAGCTCGACGTCTGTGCTGTTTTCCGTACCGACTTTGATGAAACCCATGGTTCTGTTTCTTTTCTTGAGGGGAGAACGGATGTTCTCCAGTTGTCTGCACACCGAATTGAGGATGTGGCTTTGGTAGGGACTGGCTGTCTGGTTCGGCGAGGGCGCACTGCCGGAGCAGATGCGTCACCGAACCTTCAGACCGGTTACCGGTCCCGAACGGGTGCTTTTTCGGCCAGTTCCGTCCGGGTCACCGGATGGCCATCGATGGACTCGTAGAGACTTTTGGAACGGGCGAGGCCGTCCATTAGGCTGGCCGGTCCCCGGAAGGGAAGCCCTCCGATGTGCCAACCGTCGGTGTGCAGTTCTTCGATGAGGACCCAGACGCACCTCACGGAAAGCTTCGGATCCTTCGAACTGCACCATCACGTCGGTCAGCGCTGCCGCCATACGGTGCTTTTCGTCTTCGGTGAAGACCCCGTCCACGAGCTTGACGTTTACGAAGGGCATGGCCTGCTCCTTTGGTTGCGGGTGCTCCGGATTGCCCCGGTGAGTCCAGCATCGTCCATGGAAAGAGCCAGCGGACCCGCTGATTCCGTCAGGAAACCCACAAATAGCGTCAGGCTGTTGAAGTTACGCGGGGAGGTGTCCGGCGCCGTCGTGCCGCGGCATAAGGCGCTCGAGATACAGGGAGGGACTCATTCCGACTTTCTGCGTGAACACGCGCCTCAAGGTCTCTGCACTTCCGAATCCTGTTGCGGCTGCAGTTGCGGCAACAGTGGCTCCGCGTTGGAGCATTGCCTGCGCGGCTTCGATCCGTACCTTTTCGACATACCGGGCCGGACTGGTCCCGGTTGCCTCTTGGAACCTGCGGGTAAGGCTGCTGGCGCTGAGATTTGTCATTGCGGCCATGGCGTCTATCGAGTAATCGGCGGCTGGCTCAGCTGTGATTTGATCCAACAGTTTCCTTAGGACGTGGTCCCGGGAAGAGCTCGCGCCGACGGCCACCGAACGCTGTGATTGGCCGCCGGGCCGTTGGTTGAATATGACCATTTGCCGGACGACGGCGCGGGCTACGTCCGGACCATAGTCGTCCTCAACCATGAACAACGCCAAGTCCACGCCGGAACTGATGCCAGCGGAAGTTATGATCGGATCATCCTGCACAAACAAGGCATCCGGGACCACGTTTACCAAGGGAAACGACTTTGTGAACCGCTCGACCTGGGTCCAGTGAGTTGTCGCGTTCCGGTAGTTCAACAACCCCGCGTGCGCCAGGAGAAAAGCGCCAGTGCAAACAGATGCGATCCTTCTGGCATCGTTCGTCAGATGGGAAACGGCATCGACCAGTTCCTGCTCGAAAGGCTTGGCCACCATGCCGTAGGCCCCAGGAACGAGAACCGTGTCGAGCGCACCTGCCCGTCCGGCTGTGGTTTCCACCATTAGATAGTGCCCGTTTGCAGCCCGTTTGGCTTGGCCGTCCGCTGAAACCATAACTGTCTTATAGTCGGCTCCAAAGGCATTGGCATGATGGAACACGTCGGCTGGCCCGGCGATGTCCATCATCGTGACGTTGTCGTGGACCAGGAACCCGATGGTCCTGCCTCGTTCACTCACTTGTCTCAGCAGTCCTCGCATCCGGCGTTGCCCACGCCTCCAGGCACTCGTTTGGGCGCCTTTCCCATCATGGATCCTGAACCGATCAGTTCACAACAGGCCACACTCTATGCAACTGCTTGAGCAGCGGCTAGAAGGCGGGGTTGATCCCCTGGACATGATTTGTGCCCAGATGAGCCTGCAGCAGCCCACCGGGCCAGGAGGATGGAGGTGCCTTCTCCGGATTGCGCAATGCCTGTTCAACGACTGCCTGGCCCAGGCACTGCTCGATCATCAGCCGCGGATACTTCGCTTGGACCTCGGAGCGGTGCTTCTCCGCACGAGGCAGCAGGGTGTCATCCCCGAAGTCGGCCCGAACGCCGAGGCGGAGGTACCTCGCTACGGGTCCCCGGCGCTCAGCAATCTGAGGTGAGGTGTGCAGCGCAATGGCTTCCCACACCGAGTCTACCCGGCCTGCTTCCCACCCGTGGGTGGTCAGGAACGCCGCGGCCGCGTCCGCACCTTCGACTTCAAACCGCTGCGGGCCGTCGTACTCATCAGCGGTCCCGGCATCATGGAAAAGGGAAGCGATGCGCAGAGCCGCAATGTCAACAGCCCAGCCCTCGCGCGCAGCGATGGCTCGGGCATATTCAAACACCCGTGCGCAATGGTTGAAGATGGGCGGTTGCAAGAGCCCGACCAACCAGTCCTCGGCAGCAGCAAGTACATCGCTATCGGTATTCATAATCTTTAGCGTATGGGAGTTCCTCGCCCTGCCACGTTAAGGACAGTGGAGAGAGTCCGCCACCTGTCCAGGGCGAGCGTAGATTGGGAAGGTGGCGAAAAACCAGGCTTTCAGCCAATACCTGCAGGCCCGTCGGGGCCTTGTCAGCCCGGAAGATGTTGGTCTCGGCGGCTTTGGCCGGCGGCGGGTCCCGGGTCTTCGACGTGAGGAAGTCGCAGGGCTGGCGGGTATCAGCGTTGATTACTACGTGCGGCTCGAGCAGGGAAAAGACCACCACCCGTCCCCGCAGATTCTCGATGCCCTTGCCCGGGCCCTGCGCCTGGATCCGCCGTCGACCCTGCATCTGCACCGTTTGGCGCGGCCGGCCTCCGTGGCTGTGACAGGGGTGGAAGAGACAACAGGCGTTGATACAGGGCTTTCGCATCTACTGAAGACCTTGGCCCATGTCCCGGCTTTCGTGCAGGACCGCTTCATGAACGTCCTCGCCGCCAACTCGTTGGCAGTCGCGCTGTCGCCGAGGAACAAAGTGGGGACGAACGTGCTCCGGGAAGCGTTCCTGGACCCTGCCGAGCGGGAGCTTTACGAGGACTGGGAACAGGTCATGGAGGAGGCCACTGCCGGTTTAAGGGCCTCGGTGGGGGAGCGGGTCAACGACCCTGCACTTGAGGGACTGCTCTCTGGCCTGGCAAAGAGCAGTCCCTACTTCCTTCAATTGTGGGCCCGCCACGATGTGCGCCCGAAAGTCGCGGGGAAACGTCTCCTTCACCATCCACTGGTGGGAGACATGGAGCTCTTTCACGAGAAACTGGCAGTTACCGGCACGGACGGGCACCTTCTTGTCGTTCACCACGCCGAGCCCGGGAGCCGATCCGAGCTGGCCCTGCAACGGTTGGCTGCCACCCTTCCACAAGCGGACTGAAATTCGACAAGGAACCAGGACGATTCCTCAGGGTAGCCCTGGCATTCATATGAAACCCATGGTTCTGGCTGCCCCTTCTCGACGAGCGCACACTGAGTCATAGCCCCCTCACCGAAGCCTTTCCCCTTGGAAATTGCTGCTGTCGAGCGTGCTTTGCCTTAAGTCCACGACTCCTATCCGTCGCAAGAAAGCTCATCACCATGACACGAATCTCCACCAAGTACGGGTTCAGCTCAACCGCCTCCGACGTCACGGAAGGCATCGATTTCACTGGTAAACGTGTCGTAATCACCGGCGGCGCCTCCGGCATCGGCATTGAGACCGCCCGTGCATTCGCCAACATCGGAGCCGAGGTCACTCTCGCGGTCCGCAACATCAACGCAGCGGCACCGGTTGCAGCCGATCTCCGGAGTTCAACCGGCAATCCGAACATCTTTGTGGCCAGGGTGAACCTTTCGGACCTGTCCACTATCTCCCGATTCGCCGCGCAGTGGAGCGGTCCACTCCACGTTCTGGTCCACAACGCCGGCGTCATGGCCCTGCCGGAGCTGGAACGGACCCCGGAAGGCTGGGAGATGCAGTTTGCCACCAACCACCTCGGTCATTTCGCCCTCGCCAACGCCCTGCACTCAGCCCTGGCAGAGGCCGGAAATGCCCGGATTGTTTCCCTGAGTTCCAGCGGCCACTTGTTTGCCCCCGTGTTGTTTGACGATCCACACTTCAACTTCGTCCCCTACGACCCGTTCCTGGCCTACGGCCAGTCCAAGACGGCCTCGACACTCTTCGCGGTCGCGGCAACTGAGCGCTGGGCACGAGACGGCATTACTTCAAATGCAGTTATGCCCGGCGCCATTGCCACAAATCTTCAACGCCACACCGGAGGCCTCCGGACCCCGCTCGAGCGCCGGAAGACGCCTCAGCAGGGTGCAGCCACCACCCTGTATGTCGCCACTTCCCCGGACCTGGAAGGCATCGGCGGCCGCTACTTTGAGGACGTCAACGAGGCCGCCGTCGTGGACCACCGCGGCCCGGACTACACCGGGGTGGCTCCCTACGCCCTCGACCCGGCTAACGCCCGGCGCCTCTGGGACCTCTCTGCGGAACTCCTGGCACAGGGTGCTAAATGAACGACTTCAACTCTCCAGGACGAAGGGAGCAAGACATGCGCACCACCGGACAAGACACTCTTTGGGAACCCACCGACCCGAACATGCTTTTGCACGACCCGAAAGTGGGCTGGGTAGGCCTCGGAGACCAGGGCGCGCCCATGGCCCGAGCCATCGCGGCCGCAGGATTTCAGCTGCATGTCTGGGTCCGGCGCGAAGCCTCCCTCGCCGCCCTCCAAGGTCTGCCATACGTCCGGCATGACACCGTTGCCGGGCTGGGGGCCGCCACTAACGTCGTCGGACTCTGCCTTCGGGAGGACTCCGACATCGAAGAGGTTCTCACCACTGGCGGCCTGCTGGAAAGCCTTGCTCCGGGCGCCATCCTGATCAATCACGGCACCGGACTTCCGGGTTACGCCGTGTCGATGGCCCAGCGGGCAGCGACTTCGCGGGTGCTGGTGCTGGACGCCCCGGTCAGCGGTGGGCGGCCCGGGGCCGAAGCCCGGCAGTTGACGACCATAGTCGGCGGGCCCATCCAGGCCTTGGAGACGGTCAGGCCTGTTCTTGCGGCCTTTTCTGCGAAGATCACACACATGGGGGCGGTCGGGTCCGGTCAAACCGGCAAGCTCCTCAATAATGCCCTCCTCATGATGAACCAGAAAAACGCCCAAGACATCCTGGCGCTGGCCAACAATCTGAAGCTGAACATGGGGCCCCTGATGGATCTGCTGCTCTCCGGAACCGGCCGAAGCTTCGCGCTTGAGGCACTCACCGGCGCCGTCACGACCGACAACGCCGAACACCTCAAAATCCTGCAGGTAATTGACATGGACCTCTTTACCGAAGCGATGACAAGCCGCGGCCAGGATGTTGCCACCATTGACCGCTACGCGCGGGCGGGGGCGAACGGCCTTGCGGACGCGGCCCGACTCGTCGCAGGGGCGAGCCGCGCAAGCTGAATCACGCGACCCCTGATAGCCCTTGGCCTGCTGTCTTGACCTGCCGCCCGGTCACCGCGGCCACGGGGAGGCCGTGAGTGAGCTGGACATGATCAGGTCACGTTACTCGCGGCGAGCGGTTCGGCGATTCGCTTGATCACGGCGAGCGTCTTCGGGATCCCGTCGAGCGCCTGCTGCGTTCGGTCCGCGATCTCAGCGGACGCCCGGTCGCCGAACTTCTCCTCGAACATGGCGATCCCGGCCGGCAGAAAGTGCCACGACTCGGTCAGGATCGTCCTGGTTCCTGCCGGTGTAAGGGTGAAGCCCCAGCGGACATAGCTGCCACCCACCACCCAGGCGAATTCCCGGCCGCGCTCGGCGGCCACCACCTGCGACCGGGTCTCCCAGGTCCGGTGCGGGAGCTCGTTGCGCCCGGTGAACCAGGCACCGACCTGCCCGGCGCTGGACTCGTTGTCCCACCAGCACGAAGTACAGACCGGGCTCCACTCACCGGTGCGGGTGATGTCGGAGACCAGGTCGTAAAGCATCTCCGCTGAAGCGTTGACCGTGACTGACTCCTGGTGATGGCGCGTGTTTGCCGTATTCATGCATCCATCCTTGCAGACGCTTATTTCTTCTGCCGTCGGCTGCCGCCGTGCCAGTCCTCTTGCTTGCCGACCGTACCCGGCGTGAACCCGAGGGCAGGAAGCTGTGGCTGTTCGCGCAGACTGCGCTTTAGCTCGGCGAACCCAGGGAAACGGGCGAGGCCGACTACATGGTCCCAGAGCTCGGTGGCCGAGTCTTCGTCCGGCAGCCTGCTGATGACGGGCCCGAAGAAGGCCACGCCGGCGGGGGGTTCAAAGTGAATGATGGGCGTGCCCACATCCTTGCCCGTCAACGCCAGTGCTTCATCCGTCTCCTGCCGGATCTCGCTGTCCCAGGACTCGTCGTCGAGAGCTTCCGCCAGTGCCCGGGGCAGGCCGGCCTCCGCAAGGATTGGCTCAACGAACCCGCGTGTCCCACGCCGCTCCCGGACTTCAGCCTCATTGTGCTTAATCGTTGGGTCCGGCGCAGTTTCAAAAATGTGTCTGCCGAACGCGGCATACAACCCTGCCATCGATTCGCGACCGTGCTCCGCCCGAGCCCGGGCCGCCACCCGCAAAAGCCGCAACCCAGCCGTATGTCCGGCCTCGTACTCAGGCGGGAAATGCGCGTCATAGTCAACGTTCGAGTTGACCAGACGCAACGAGATAAACCGCCAGTCCACCGTATAGTCGCGCTGCGCCTGCACCTGCCGCACCCATTTGCTGGTCATCCAGGCGAAAGGGCACACCGGGTCGAAATAGAAGTTAACATCGGCATCCATGCTTCCACCCTTACATTGGGTGGTAACTCTCGTCTAATCAACGGAAACCCCGGTTCGGATGCCCCTAGTGTGCCGCGAAGCGCCTGGAAATGCACCAACTCCAGGACGGCTCACTGCTGGGCGTCGAGGCCCTGGCGGTCAAGCGAGAGGTAGACCTTACGGCCATCAACGCGGACGATCGCATCAGCGGCGGCGTAGTAGTTCTCGGCCCAGAAGTGCGGAGCCTCGACAAGGGCGCAGCATGGACAGTGGTAGGGCGGTATATAGGCTAGGTCTCCTCCTGGAACCGGGCTAGGGGCTTAGTGCCCACCCACCTCGACGTGATCCTGCTACTTGAGAGTGGGGAAAGACCAAGGGGTTTCGGCCCTGCGGCTGGGAAGGAATAGAAGGGGCCGTTTCTGCCTTGTACATCGTGAGGCGCCGACCGCTGGCTGCCTCGCTCGAAAGGACCCCCTTGCCCGTAGCTTTCATTCCATTCACCATGTGCGCCTCCATGCGCGAGGACCACCGACGCACCTTCCGCACCGACATCGAACGCCTAACCGACGGACACCTCCGGTCAACGCCACTGGACGTGCTCCGCTCAACGAACACCCAGGCCGTCTTCCGCGGGGCCGTCCCGAAGGGACCGCACACAGCCACCGACGCCAGCCTCGCCCAGTACCTGCAAGACCGACTCGCCAGCGAGAACATCCATCTGGATCTCAACGTCACCATAGAGCGGTAAGTTGATCTGCGGAGCCCCGGACCACCACTGGTCCGGGGCTTTTTGGCGCCGTCAGTTGGGCGCCTACAGGCCGCCAGTGAATGTATACGAGGCAGGAAGAGGATTCGGGGCTGTGCCGTGGAACAGCACGATTTCGTCATGGGCTTTCAGGACGACGTCGGTGATCTTCCCGTCCCGCTTGGTCCCGTTGACCGCCACGTTCCACCCGTCGATGTTCGAATGTGGCGTTCCTTGGTTCTTGTCGGTGCCGTCAAGGACACCCCATTCGGTGAGGAACTGTCCGAGGGTGTAGGTGGCGCCGGCGGTGGGTGCCTCAATGTGGATGATGCCGGTTTCGTCGTGACTGTGGAGCGCGGAGATTCCATTGGGCTGGCCGGCAGGGTTGAAGCTGAAGCCGATGTCGGCCGGGACGGTCACGGGTTTGCTGTCCGTGAAGATGTCCAGGTGCGCATGGAAGTGTTCGGCGGCGCCTTCGGCGTTGAGTACTTGCAGTCCTGCGGCTTTGATCCGGTCCGCTGCACCCTTGGGGTTCAGTCCCCAGCCCACAGGTGCGGAGGACGCGACGGCCGTGGAGGTGGTCGCCGGTGCAGAAGCGGCGGGGGCGGTGGCCGTGGGCGCCGTGCTTGAGGGAGCGCAGGCTGAGGCGCTCAGGACCAGGCCGGCCAGCGTGGCCATGAGGGTGATGCGGTTTTCCAACGGACACTGCTTTCGGGTCAAAGTAACAGGCACTTCGGGCGCCCATGGACAGCCTAGTAGCCAGTTCCACCTGCCACAGACAGTTTTACGCAGAGGCCGGTAACCGCCCGGACAGGACAGCACCCCTCCCGCGGTGGCAGGAAGGGGTGCTTAGGTGTCATGTTCCTAGTAGGCGTTGCCGGAGCCGGCGGGACCCCAGCGGATGGCGCCGTTCTGGAAGTTCTGCGCCACGTTGCCGTTGGGGCCGGTCTGGTAAACGCCGCGGTTGGCGGGAACCTCGCCTGATGGCGGGTAGCCCAGGACGCCGTTCTCGAAACCCGTAGCGGCCCACTCAGCTACATGAGATTCCTACTGTCGCACTACCCGGAAGCGTACTGCTTCAAGACGGAGTCCCTGGCCGGTGGTTCCGCAAACCTCACCATCACCAACCTCGGGCATCCAGCCAATATTTTGAACATGTGCTTGGCATCGGATTGTCTCACCGGCAATTGTGGATTTGATTTGTATTGCTTCCATGCGAAGTGCCAACCCGGTAGTACCAATTGTTGTCGCTCCAGTGCTGTAATTTTGCCAGCCAGTATCCTGGATATGCGCTCGAACCGTCTGTCCTGATGTAGAAAAGCGGAGCGCTTCCAGCCTGAGCGCTTGTCCTACACTGCCAGCGGTTTCGCCGTTCGACACGCTGGACTGCCAACCAATTTTTTGAACATGCCCCTCATAGGAAATCGTCGTTGGGGCAGTGGGCGGAGCCGGGGATGACGGAATCTGGGTGGTGGGGTAGGCCGCCATGTTGGAGACCATCAGGTGCCAGCCTGCGTAGGGTCCGGTGGTAGGGACGACGTAGCCAATGCCTGCGTCCGTGCCGCGCGGATCGAGCATCGCGGCCTTGTGGCCAGGGGAATTCATCCACCAGTTCACGAGCTGGGCGGGGCTGAAGTTGAACCCGATGTTCTCGCGGTACCAGGTGGCACCGGCCGGGATCTCATTGCCGCCGGCGTCGGCGCGGTGGATGGTGGCGAAGTCGAAGTTGGTATCCATCGTAGCTACGCCCAGCTGCTTGGCCCAGTCCTGGGAGACGTCGGCGATCTTCTGGTTCCATACGAAGGGCCGCGATCCAACCTTTGCGCGTTCGGCGTTGATGAGGTCGAAGGTTTGCTTGGTGAACGAGTCGGCGATGGTTGTGGCCGGGACGACGGCGGGGACCGGCGCGGCGACGGAAGCGGTGGCGGCGGCAAGGCCGGAGGGCAGAGTGAGGAGCAGCCCGAGGGTTGCCGCGGACATGCGCGAAGAAGTGAATTTCATGGATACCTTGATTGGGGCCGGGGGTAATACCGGGAGACGGAACAAGTCTGCCCCGGCCCCATCGCGCGGACCGCCGATTTGTGGTGATGCTGCGGAAAGTCTTGGCAGAATCTGCGGAAGTCCGGCTGCCGCGGCTACCCCGCGCCCTTCATCGGTGCGGCGCCCCGGAACTGCCTCCCCGCCGCCGCGCCTACCTCTGGCCCAGGCAGCTCGCCGCTGCCGTAACGGAAAATGAGGCCCTTGCAGTGGAATGGGCTGCAGCAACTAGACGTACCGAACGGGGGCCTGCAGCCAACGAAAGCAAGCGGCCGCGGTACTTGGACTTCGCAGACCAGGCCTTCACCGTGGGTATGACCTTCCAAGTCTCAGATACTGGCCTCAAAACCGACGCGATCCAGGGCAAAGTCTTGCGCCACGCGTTGCTGTCGTACCTGTTGGGCACCAACGTGTTGGCGACAACGACCAACCCTGTAGCCGGCCTGATCCACCAAGCAGGCGGGCTTGATCATCAACGGAGACCGCCCGACAGCAGCAACATCACAGCCACGGCGCAAATGACGGCGAACACCGAAAGTGCTACCCACAGAAGCTTCTTCATACTTACAGTCTGGCCCAACGCACCTACCCAGGTTCCCCGCCCTGGCTTGAACGGCGATCGGGAAGCGTACGACGGCGGGAGCCCACCCGCCGTCGTACGCATCCGGCTCAGTGCTCACCTCGCGGATTCCGGACTTCCCGGGCTTTCAGAAGAGGTGGCCATTACTTCTTGCGCATTTGCAATAGTTGCGAAAAAATAAAAGCTAGATTCTCGGGCGAAAACAGCCTGCACAGCAGTTATCGCATCTCGATGCAGTTCCACCCGGAATCGTGCTCATTTCCGCCTGCATGGTGGAACGGGGGCCCGACAAGCCTGCGTAAGAGCAACAGGCGTACTGGGGCGCGGTCTGATAAGCCATATCGCGAAGGAGCATTTCCTATGGCACAGAACGTAACGGCAGCAGTGGCAGTGGGTAATACCCGGTGGAAGCGGCTGATTCCCGTCGCTATCATCGTCTACATCATCTCGTTCATGGACAGGACAAATATCGGTTTCGCCCTGAACGGGCTCCATCAGGACCTGGGCATCGACGCCGCCCAGCAGGGCCTGGCGGCAGGTATCTTCTTCATCGGCTATCTCGTCCTGCAGATACCAGGCGGGCATCTCGCCGAGCACTGGAGTGCCAAGAAGTTCGTGGGCATCATGGTGCTCATTTGGGGGCGTGCTGGCTGTCCTTTCCGGATTCATCCAGGACTTCACCCAGCTGCTGGTGGTGCGCTTCTTCCTCGGCGTCGCCGAGGCCGGGATCTGGCCTGCGATCCTTGTACTGATCAGCCACTGGTTCCCCGCCGCCGAGCGGGCGCGCGCTTATGCGCTCTGGATGATGAATATCGCGATCGCTTCCATCATCACGGCGCCCCTGTCCGGGTGGATCCTCTCATTCTCGGACTGGCGATGGCTGTTCATCATCGAAGGCATTTTCCCGTTCATCATCGCGGCCCCCCTTTGGTGGGCCCTGATCGCCGACCACCCGCGCGAAGCAAAGTGGTGCTCGGTACAGGAGCGCGAATACATCGAGAAGGGACTTGCTGCTGACGCAGCGGCACATCCCCAGCAGGAGAAGCTCGGACTGCGGCAGGTTCTGTCAAACAGTGTCGTGTGGCGACTGACCCTGGTGTATTTCCTCATACAGATCGGCTTCTACGGCATCAACATCTGGCTTCCCCACGTAATCAAGACGATCACCTCCGGGTCCTCCCTGGAGGTTGGCCTGATTACGGCAATTCCATACGTGTTGGCAATGTTCGGCCTCTGGTACAACGCCAAAGCAGCCGACCGTTCCGGCCGCTACTCCACGCACGTGCTGCTGTCGATGGCAGTGGGAGCTGTCGCGTTGGTGGTTTCGGTTGCAACCGGCGACAACATGCCCGTTCTTGCCGTCACGCTTATCAGCATCGCCGTCGCAGGCGCCCTGGCCTATGACGGTCCCTTCTGGGCTTCCGCGTCGCGTGCGATGCCGGTGGCCGTTGCCGGTGCCGCCATGGGATTGATCAACGCGGTAGGCAACCTTGGTGGATTCGTCGGACCCTACGTGGGCGGCTTCCTGCAGGATGTGACGCAAGGCAGTTTCCTGGCAACCTCCATCTTCCTGGCGTGTTGCCTGCTGGCCGCTGGCCTGGTGATGCTGACACTGCGGCGCGGCGGTGACAGGCCGCTGGCCGCCGGCCGATCCCGGGCGGGGCAACCGGAAAAGGCTAAGGCAGACACACGCAGGCGGAATACCCTCTGAAGGTCCGTAGGGCCGGCCTGCATCGCAGGCCGGCCCTAGCTTCATGAGGCCGGCCCTAGGTTCATGAGGGCACCGATGCCTATGCGGGCATCAGGATGTCTGTTCGTTCACGGAGCCACCGTCCCCTGCCCGGTCCCCGTGACGGTCTTCCGGGCTGGCCAGGGGAGTGTTGCTTTGCCTGGATTGCCCGTGCTGGAGCTGCAAAGCGCAGTGGATGAGGGGGAAGTGGCTGAAGGCCTGCGGGGTGTTGCCCAGTTGCCGCTCGTTCTTGGGGTCCCACTCCTCGCTGAGCAGGCCCACGTCATTGCGGAGGCTGAGGAGGCGTTCGAAGAGTTCCTCGGCCTCGCTTCGCCGGTTGATCCCCAGCAGGGCGTCAACCAGCCAGAAGGAGCAGGCGAGGAAGACCCCTTCGGTCCCGGGGAGGCCATCATTGCTCGCCTGTGGGCGGTAGCGGAGGACAAAACCGTCTTCGGTGAGGTGCTGCTGGATGGCCTCGACAGTGCCGATCACGCGGGGATGGTCGTGGGGCAGGAACCCCACGCGGGGGATCAAAAGGAGGCTCGCGTCCAGCTCGTTGTTTCCGTAGGACTGGACAAAGGTATTGCGCTCGCTGTTGAAGCCGTGCGTCATGACGTCTTTATGGATGGTGTCGCGCAGCGCGGACCAGCTGTCTTCCGGGCCTGGCAACCCGGAGTGCCTGATGCCCTTGACCATGCGGTCCGCCGCCACCCAGCACATGACTTTTGAATGGGTATTGTGGCGGCGGGGACCGCGCATTTCCCATAGCCCGTTGTCGGGCTGGTCCCAGGCTCCCTCCAGGTACTCCATGAGGGCCACCTGGATGTCCCAGGAGTCATCGACAGTGTCCGGAAAGGCGGCGCGGGTCAGGGAGAGCCCGTCCAGGACCTCGCCCCATACATCCAGTTGCAGTTGGGGTGCGGCGGCGTTTCCAATCCTGACCGGTTTGGAACCTTCGAACCCTGCAAGCCACGGCAGTTCCGTTTCCGGGAGGCGGCGGGTGCCGTCGATGCCGTACATGATCTGCAGGTCGGCGGGGTCGCCCGCGACGGCACGCAGCAGCCATTCCCGCCACGCCGCCGCTTCCTCGGTGTAGCCTCCGGCAAGCAGCGACTGCAGCGTCAGGGTCGCGTCGCGAAGCCAGCAGAACCGGTAATCCCAGTTCCTGGATCCACCGGGGTCTTCCGGCAGGGAAGTTGTGGGAGCTGCGACGATGCCACCCGTGGGGGAGTAGATAAGCCCCTTGAGGGTGATCAACGAACGTTCAACCGCATCCTTGTACTTTCCCTCCATCCGGCTGCGGCCGATCCAGTTCAGCCAGAAGTTCTCCGTTGTTTCCAACGCCTTGTCCGGGTCGGTTTCCGGCGGGGCAGGCTTGCTGCTGGGAACCCACCGCAGCACGAAAGGCACTTTTTCACCCGCCTGCACTGTGAAGTCACTGACCGTGCGCATGTCCCGGCCCTTGAGCGGGGCGGGGGTGGTGAGGTACGCGGCGTCCGGGCCCGCGATGGCGGTCAGGCGATGGTCTTTGCGCCTCACCCAGGGAACGATGTGGCCGTAATCGAAGCGCAGGCATAATTCCCCGTACATCTGCACGCTGCCGCGAAGGCCCTCGACAACACGCACCACGTCGGCGCCGTCGTCGCGGACAGGCATGAAGTCAGTGACCCTGACGCTTCCTTGGGAAGTTTCCCACTCGGTTTCAAGGATGAGCGTTCCCGGGCGGTACCAGCGGCGGGTGCACCGTCCTTCCCCGGCGGGTGCCAGCAGCCAGCGCCCCGCGGCAGGGGTATCCAGCAGGGCAGCGAAGCAGGCCGGGGAGTCAAAGTTCGGCAGGCACATCCAGTCGATCGAGCCGCTGGTACTGATGAGGGCAGCCGTGTGCAAGTCCCCCAGGAGCGCGTAATCACTGATATCCGACATGGGTGCCCTCCTTGGCCGTACCGGTAAATGATTGAGCCGGCAGGGGCCCAAGCAGGCGACTGGGCCGCCGGGCAGCCCGGATTGCCACGAGCACCACCATTGCCAGCCCTATGGCAAGCAGAACGATACGGCTCCCACCTGTGGTCCGGGATACGGTGACGCGGTGGTCGGCGGTGCCGGGGTGGGTGATTTCGTTGGCTGGCACTTCCCATTCAGCCGGGGGAGGGAAGGTTCCGGCCGGGAGTTTCTCCTGGCGCAACTGCCGACGGAAGGCGAGGCGCTTCCGGACGTTCTTGTTAGGGGCCGGCATGGCATCGTCTGCCGCGATTGCTGCCGGGAAGTCGATGATGTAAGGCTCGCCGTAGAAGGCCGAGGAGGCTACCGACTCCAGCCAGGTGCCCGGGGGTGCCTCGACGCCACGGGCTGCGAAGGCAGAGCGCAGGCTTTCCTGAATCTCGTCCAGGCTTTTGCCCTGCGCGTCCTTGGTGACGTCGAAGATGGCCAGCTGGAGCTGCAGTTTGGCATCTGCGCCAGGGTCGGTGGCACTGGGGTCCTGGCCTGTAGGGTCTGGGTTCAGCGGCTCGGGGTTGGCGCGGCCAGCCTTGCCGGGATTGCTACTCATTGGGGTCCTTTCGGTCGTGTTTCAGCCGCCTACCTGGTCGACAGTGAAGGCAGCCAGGAATCCGGCGGCGGCGATGAGGCCGGTGAGCAGGTGGTGTTCTTCGAAGGCTTCGGGGATCATCGTGTCGGCGAGCATGGCCAGGATGGCTCCTGCTGCTACCGCAGTGATGAAGGCGACGACTTCGGCAGGGGCGTCCTGCAGGACCAGGAACCCGACCAGCGCCGCAATCCCTGAGAGCACGGCGATGCCCACCCAGACTCCGAAGACATATTTGGCGCTGCGGCCGGCTTTCTTCATGCCGGCCGTGCTGGAGAGGCCTTCGGGGACGTTGGAGATGAAGACGGCGGCCAGCATGGCCGGGCTGACTGCACCGGCGGTCACCAGTCCGACGCCGAGGACCACCGATTCCGGGATACCGTCCAGCAGCGCCCCGACGGCGATGGCGGTCCCGCTACCTGGTTTTTGCTGCTCCGACGGCTGTTTCCCACCCGAGCGTTTGCGGTGCTCGGCGCCTTTGCGGGCCAGCAGGGCGTTGGCGGCAACGTAAACGACGGCGCCGGTGGCGAAGCCCCCGATCGTGGGCCAGAGACCACCGCCGTTGACTGCTTCTTCCACCAGCTCGAAGGCGAGGGCTGAGATCAGCACGCCCGCGCCGAAGGACATCACGGAGGACACTACTTTGGACGGAATCTTCCATTTCCATGCCATGGCGCAGCCGACCACCAGAGCCCCGCCGGCGATGGTGCCCCACATCCAGGCCAGCAACCATGCCGGCATTACGAGGCACCGGCCAGAAGGCAGTGCTGCTGTTCACGGTTCGGGTTATTCACGGGGACGAGTCCTTTCCTGTTGGTCAAACATGTCAGCGGACCCGGTATTCGTCGGCCTCAGTCGTGCGCAGAGACAGCCCGTTGCCGGGCCCGTCGCCAGGTTGCAGGACTCCGCCGTCGGGGTCGAGCGTTCCGTCAAACAAGAGGTTCTCGATCCGGACGTGGTCGTGGAACCATTCCAAGTGGCGGAAGTTGGGAGTGGCGGCGGCGACGGCGGCGCTCAGGTGGGGCGCGCAGTGGCCGGAGACTTCCAGGCCGTGGGCAGCAGCGACGGCGGCGATGCGCAGCCACTCGGTGACGCCGCCGCACCTGCTGACGTCCGCTTGCAGGCAGTCGATGGCATCCGCGGCGCACAGGCGTTGGAAGTAGGGGAGACCGGTCCCGTATTCGCCAGCTGCCACGTCGGCGTCCACCGCGTCCCGCACCACCCGGAGCCCGGCCAGGTGGTCGCTTGAGACGGGCTCCTCGAACCACGTCACGTTCTCCGCTGCAACCTCGCGCATGACGCGGACAGCCTGTTTGTCGGTATAGGCGCCGTTGGCATCGACAAACAGTTCCACGTCAGGGCCGACGGCGGAACGCGCCTGGCGGATGCGCTCCAGGTCGCGGGGAACGTTGCTTCCGTTGTCCTGGCCAATCTTGATCTTCACGCGCGGGATGCGTTGGCCGTGGGCCCAGCCTTCCAGCTGGGTGCGCAGCTGCTTTTCCGAATAGGTGGTGAACCCGCCGCTGCCGTAGACCGCCACGCTGTCCCTGACCGAGCCGAGGAGTTTGTGCAGCGGCAGGTCCAGGAGGCGGGCCTTCAGGTCCCAGAGGGCACAGTCGACGGCGGAGACGGCGTAGGATGCCAGCCCCGTGCTGCCGGGGTTGCGCACCGTCCGGGCCATCGCCGCCGCAGCGGCCGGCACGTCCAGGGCGTCAACGCCGTGCACGGCTGGGCCGAGGAGCGCTTCCACCAGGTCCGCTGTGGCGGCCGGTGCGTACGTCCATCCCAGGCCCGTCTTCCCGCCAGCCGCGGCCTGCACCAGCACCATCGTGGTGGAGTCCCAGCTGAAGGTGCCATCCGCTTCCGGCGCATCCGTGGGAACTGTGTACACCGCGGCATTGAGGGCCGTGACGGGGGCCTCCCCGGATCCCACCCTTCAGCCCTCCTTGTGCGGCAGGAATTCCTGGATCTTGGTCTTGACGCCCTCCTTGACCACGCCCCAGGCACTGTCATCACCCTTGACCATGGCCTCGGCAGTCTTCCGCGCCTGTTCAAGGGTGGCGTGTGGTGGAATGGGCGGAATGTCGGGGTCGGTGCGGACGTCCAGGAGTGTGGGCCTGTCCGCGGCGAGGGCTTTCTCCCAGGCCGGTCTGACGTCGTCGGGATTGTCCACGTGGATACCCTGCAAGCCCAGGCTTTCGGCGAACCCGGCGTAGTCCACGTCCGGGAGCGCCTGGGATTCGCGGAAGGCGGGCACACCGCCCATGGCCCGCATTTCCCAGGTGACCTGGTTGAGGTCGTTGTTGTGCAGGACGGCCACCACCAGGCGGGGATCATCCCATTCGTGCCAGTAGTGCTTGATGGTGATCAGCTCGGCGAGCCCGTTCATTTGCATGGCACCGTCACCGGCGAAGGCGATCGCCGGCCGGCCGGGGTGGGCAAACTTGGCACCGATAGCGTAGGGAACCCCGGGCCCCATGGTGGCCAGGTTGCCCGACAAGGAGCCCCGGACCTCTCCCCGGAACTTCAGCTGCCGGGCGTACCAGTTGGCTGAAGAGCCGGAATCGGCGCTGAGCATGGCGTTGGCCGGAAGCCGGGTGGAGAGCTCGGCGAACAGCCGCATGGGATTGACGGGATCGGCGCTGACCATGGCCTCATCGTGCATGGTTTCCCACCAACGGCTGATGGACGATTCCAGGTTTTCCTGCCAGGACCGGTCCGGCTTGCGCTCCAGGTGTGGGATCAGGGCCCGCAATGCGGTGCCGGCGTCGGCCACGATGTTGAACTCGTTCGTGTAGCGCAGCCCGATCATCTTCGGGTCCACGTCGATCTGCACCCCGCGGGCCTGGCCGGGTTCGGGCAGGAACTGGGTATAGGGAAAACTGGAGCCCACCGTCAGCAGCGTGTCGCAGTCGCGCATCATCTCGTAGCTCGGCCGGGTGCCCAGGAGACCGATGGAACCCGTGACGTACGGGAGGTCATCGGGCAGCGAATCCTTGCCCAGGAGCGCCTTCGCCACTCCCGCGCCCAGCAGCTCTGCCACTTCCCGGACCTCGGCCGCTGCGCCCCGCGCACCCTGGCCAATGAGGATGGCCACCTTGGAGCCTTCATTCAGGAGCTGGGCGGCACCGCGGATTGACTCACTGTCCGGCTGGATATCCGGCCAGCGGATTCCCACGCTGGAGGGGACCATCTTGAATTCGTGCGTGGGTGCCGCGTATTCGAGCTCCTGGACGTCGGAGGGGATGATGACGGCAGTAGGAGCCCGCTGCGCCTCCGCGATCCGGATGGCGCGGTCGATGACGTTGGGCAGCTGCTCTGGAACCGTAACCATCTGGACGTAGTCCGAGGCGACGTCCTTGAACAGGGTCAGCAGGTCGACTTCCTGCTGGTAGGACCCTCCCATGGCGCTGCGTGCCGTCTGGCCGACGATGGCCACCACGGGAACATGGTCCAGCTTGGCGTCGTACAGCCCGTTGAGGAGGTGGATTGCGCCGGGGCCGGAGGTGGCCATGCAGATGGCGGCACGGCCACCGAACTTGGCATAGCCCACGGCTTCGAACGCTGCCATCTCTTCGTGCCGGGCCTGGATGAATTTTGGCTGGTTGCCCGCCTTGCCGAAGGCGGCCAGGATGCCGTTGATGCCGTCTCCGGGGAAACCGAAAACCTTGTCCACGCCCCACTCGCCCAGGCGGGAGAGCAGGTAGTCAGCCACTGTAGTTGCCATGATCAGTCTTCCTTCATGCTCATCGTGACGCCCCTGCGGGCGCCTTGGACCAGGACGCCGGCCGCGCGGGCCGCCAGCGCCATGATGGTCAGGGCAGGGTTCGCGCTTCCCTGCGTGGGCAGGACGCTGCCGTCAGTCACCAGCAGGTTTGGTACTGCAAAGCTCCGCAGGTTCCGGTCCACCACTCCTTCCTGCTCGACGGCGGCCATGCGGGCACCGCCCACCAAATGCGCATAGCGGTTGATGGTGATGACCTCCTCCGCTCCCGCCGCCGTGAGGATCCGCTCCATGACCTGCTGCGCTGCAGACATCAGCTGCCGGTCGTTGTCGCACTGGCTGTAGCTGAAGGAAGCGATGGGGATGCCGTTGCGGTCCGTTTCATCCGCGAGGGTCACCCTGTTCCCTTCAAGGGGAAGGAATTCGCAGAGTGCACCCAGGCACGCCCAGTGCGGATAGTCGCTCATGTACCGGCGGAGAGCCGCGCCCCAGTGTCCCTGGGCGGCGACATGCTCCGCCCAGGTGATCGGAAGCGGGGACACGCACTGGATGGAGAAGCCTCGTTTGTACGGCTTAGCGGGGTCTGTTTCGTAGAAGTCCTCGGTGCTGACCTCCGGGGGCGGAGCCTTCCACATCCGCACCTCCGCCTGGAACCGTCCAGCGGTCTGGGGCGCACCCTGCACCATCAGGTACCGGCCCACCTGGTCGAAGTCGTTGCACATCCCGTGCGGGAAGCGCGCCGACGTGGAGTTCAGCAGCAGCCGGGGCGTTTCGATCGAATAGCCTGCCACGGCCACCAGGCGGGCGCGCTGGAACCTGCGGATGCCGCCCTGGACGTACTCGACGCCGGTTGCCAGGCCGGTGCGTTCGTCCAGCACGATCCTGGTGGCCATTGCGTCGGGCCGGATTTCGGCGCCATGCGCCAGGGCGTCGGGGACGTGCGTGATCAGCGGTGAAGCCTTGGCGTTGACCTTGCAGCCCTGGAGGCAGAAGCCCCGGTAAATGCAGTGCGGACGGTTGCCGAACCGGCCATTCGCGATGGCCACCGGCCCCACCTTTGCCGTGACGCCGCAGGCGTTTGCGCCCCTCAGGAACAGCTCGCCGTTGCCGGAGACCGGGTGCGGCCGATGGGGGTAGCCGTGCGGATCGCCCCAAGGCCAGTATTCCCCCGAAACGGGAAGTTCGGCCTCAATGTCCTCGTAGTAGGGCCGCAGTTCACCGTATTCCAGCGGCCAGTCGGCGCCCACTCCGTCAGCGCTGAGGGTATGGAAATCGCTGGGATGGAAACGCGGTGTGTAGCCGGCAAAATGGACCATCGAACCGCCCACGCCCCGGCCGGAATTATTGGAGCCCAAGGGGACGGGGTCGCTGCCGCCGATGACCCGGGGTTCGGTCCAGTACAGGTGGTGGGAGCCGGCCTCATCGCTGACCCAGTCCTGCTCGGGCTCCCAGAACGGGCCGGCCTCCAGGCCCACGGCCCGCCAGCCGGCCCGCGCGAGGCGCTGTAGGAGCGTGGCTCCTCCGGCGCCGCAGCCCACGATGACGATGTCCACCTCGTCGTCGTCGCGGTACCGGCGCATGTTATCCCTGAGCCCCAGGTTGCTGCCGGGGCCCTTGGGCAGCAGCCAGGCGGATTCATTGCGTTCCCGCAGGTTGCTCATCTGTCAGCCCCATGCGTGGGATCCGCTTCCGGCCGTACATCGCGCACTTCAAATGGTTCCAGCCGGTCCACGCCGAGGTTCTTGTAGCCACGCGGGTAGGCCGGCCCGCCGAAGCCGATTTCGTCCCAGGCCAGAGGATGGGAGTAGAACGCGGTGCAGGCATAACGTGTCCAGAGGCTCCACACTCGGTCCGCCGGCAGCCCACGCCACAGGTCCCGGTCCAGGTCGCAGATGTCCTGCAGCAGCTTCGCTTGGCCGTCCAAACTGAGCAGGGCGAAGCTACAGTTCTCCCGGGACATGGCATCCTGGTCCAGTGCAGCCAGGGAGGCCCGCCAGGCCTCGCCGTCCCGCGGCATGTTGTCGTAGTGCCAGCCGTCGGTCTCCTCCTCCGCCAGGCGGGCGTCCACCATGTTCACCACCGGCACCCGCGGTTCCGCCTGCTGGTCCAGTAACTGGTCAAACAGGGCCCGCGCCGCCGCCTCCTCCTCCGGGGTGAAGAAGCGGACGTCCGGGGCCATGCCCATCCGGGACTGCACGACGGCGGCCGTCGCCGGGTCCCAGTGCCGCGCCTGGGCGACGGTGCTGAAGCCAGGGTAGCGTCCGCCGCCGTCGTCCCTCTGCAGGGGGAGCCCGGTCACGGTTCCCTCCTCAGGACCGAGGCCAGCAACCCCATGCCGCCCACCAGGGTGACCAGCAGAGGTGCGAAGAGTGGCGGGCCCATCTCCAGGTTGTAGCGCAGGTTGGACAGGCCTCCGGGCTTCTGCCGGATACCCTGCAAATGCAGCCAGGTGCCCTGCAGCCCATTGGCGACAATGGCTGCGCTGGCCAGCGGCAGCGCCGTCTTGGCCATGCGGCGGCTGAAGACCCCTGCCACCCCGGCGGCAGCTCCCAACGGACCAAGGGCAACCGGAGCCCACATCCATTTGTTGCCGAAGCTTGCCTTGTCATGCTCCAGGAAAATCTCCGCAGCGGTCACCAGGGCGCCTGCCGCCGTCAGCGCCGAAAGGGACCGCTCGAACCGGCCAGTCTGCACATTCCTGATCAGCCGGTCGATCCCGTGCACCGTGCCGGCCACGGTATCTTTTGCCTGTCGTGTTCTCACGATTCTCCTAACCTGGACTGCAGGTCCGTACCGGTCCTGTAGAACCTTCAAACTTTGCGGGAAAGCAACTATCGGAGGAAACTGGTGCCCATGGATGCAGCTGGTGGACCTGAATCAGTCCAGGAACCTTCGACCCGGGAAGTCGAGGCGGTGATGCGTGCCGCCGATACTCTCCTGGGGGTCGTTGCCCGCTCTGTTGCCGAGGTGGAGGACGTGGTGAATACTCCGCAGCTGCGGGTCCTGGTCCTGATCCACACCCGCGGCCCGCAAAACCTGGGCGGAGTCGCCGCTGAACTGGGTGTGCATGCCTCCAATGCCACGCGCATCTGCGACCGACTGGTGGCTGCGGGCCTGTTGGAGCGGCGGGAGGACCCGGCAGACCGGCGATACGTCCGGCTCGAGCTGACGGCGAAAGGACATGCCTTGGTTGATTCGGTGCTGGACCATCGGCGGCAGGCGATTGGAGAGGTCATTTCGAGGATGCCATCGGGCCGGCGCCCGGCGCTGGCTGCGGCGCTGGAGGCTTTTGCGGCCGCCGCCGGCGGCCAGGGCACTTCCGATGGCCGATTTACATTGGGAGCCCGGGAACTGAAGTGACCGGATCCTGACGCCGCAGAAGCCATGTTTTCATTGAACTCCAATACTTGCGTTTGCGCAATGGTTGACGTTGCGCTCGTATGGCTTTTCCTTACGGTCTTTCCTTAGAGCGGCCTGATGCCCCACTGGGCGGTGTGGGATTGCCCGGGTTCAAGGGTGATCAGCCCCTCGCCGGAGTTGAAGGCGTCGGGTGCGCACGTCATGGGTTCGACCCCCAGTCCGCTGCGTCGGCGGTCCGGCTGGGGGAGGGTGTCGCCGGTGAAGATTTCCAGGTACGGATAGGTCTCGTCCACCCACAGCTCAACCCCTCCGGTGCGATCCGGCCGGAGGAGTTTCACCCGAGCCAGCCCGTCAGCATCGCGAAGTAGATCCGTGTAGGCAACATCGATGTGCCGCCCTCCCAGTTGCTGTAGTTCCCGCAGGTCGTACTCGGTGCCGTCCACACGTTCATGCCCGGTGGGGATGCCCTGCGGATCCACTGGCAGGAAGGTACGCCCGGGCACTTGCACCAGACCGGCGTCAATAGCACCGGGGCGGCCCACTCCGGTGCTGAGATAAGGATGCGCTCCTGTGCCAAAGGGGCATGGCTCTGTACTGCGGTTCACGGCCGTGGTGCGGACAGTCAATCCGTCATGGCCAAGCTGGTAGTCCAAGTGGCAGTCGAGCACCCAGGGCCAGCCTTGGCAGGCGTGCAGGGTGTAGGTGAACGAAATGGAGTCCGCGGTATGGCGGTGGACAGTCCAGTTCCGCCACCGTGTCAGCCCGTGGATTGCACCGCCCTTGTCCGGCTCGCTGAGGTCGAGCTGGAGGTGCCTGCCTTCCCACTCGTAGCGGCCACCTTTGATCCGGTTGGGCCAGGGGATGAGCGACTGTCCCCGCGCGCCTGTGCACATGTCCTCCTTCCCGTATCCGTCAAGCAGGTCCCGGCCGTCCTGGCGGTAGATGCGCAATGCAGCGCCCACTTCGGTCAGTGTGGCGCTTTGGCGATCGAAGGCTATGTCGTATTGCCGCCCCGAAGGAAACAGGTGGTCCGCGCCTGCTCCTTGAGGGCCGCCTTCCCGGTTCATGACCGTTCGTTCCCCTCGTCGGCTCCTGCTTCCAGGTCCAGGACCACCTTGACATCGTCGGGCTGGTGCTTGAAGGCTTCCGCGAAGCTTTCCAACGGTAGCCGGCGGCTGATGAGGCGGCGCAGCCACTCGAGGTCTGCCTTGGCGAGGGCCTCCGCGCCGGCGTCGTAGTGCCGTCGGTTCGCGTTGACGCTGCCGAAGACCACGCCGTTCATTAGCACCTCCTCGCGATTGAGCGCGCCCACGTCCACCCTTGTTTGTTTGCCTGTTGCGGAAACGCCCGTCAGGCAGGTGATGGCGTCCTGGGCCCGGCATTTGAGTGCGTCCAGGACCACGGGGGTGACGCCGGTGCATTCAACAAGCACATTGGGTTTGATGCCCGAATCCGGCAGGGGCTCGCTGTGGTAGGTGGCCCCCAGGTCGCGGACGAGCTGTGGCTTGGGACCGTCTGTGACGATGTCAAAAACGTGCACGTCAAGGCCTTGCTGGACTCCCAGCAGCGCCGCCAGCAGCCCAACGGGCCCGGCGCCGGTGACGACGGCGGTGTGGGGGTCGAAAAATGCCCGCTGCCCGATTCGGTTGATTTGTTCCCACGCCTTGGCCACGATGGTGGTGGGTTCCAGCAGGACGCCTACATCCTGCAGACGTGAGTCCAGTTTCACCATCGCCTGGGCGTCGGCCCGCCACCGTTCCCGCGCGAAACCATCCAGGCCCTTGATTCCGTGCTCGGTGTACTTGCCATTGAGGCACATGTCCCATTCCCCGGCGGCGCAGGCCTTGCATGGCTCCGGATCGGGCCTGCGGACAATTCCCACCACCAGGTCGCCTTTAGCTAAGCCGGAATCCGGGGAAGCGTCGATCACCCGGCCGAGGTTCTCGTGGCCCAGCACCAGGTAGTCCTGGCCCGGAGGTGCTTCCCCGTAGTCGGCGGCGATGATCTCGCTGTCGGTTCCGCACAGGCCCACGGCCAGGGACTCCACCAGTACCTGGCCCTCGCCGGTCCCGGGGTCTGGAACCTCCCGCAGGTGCAATGAGTCCTTTTCTCCAGGTGTAACGGTCAACGCGCGCATCATGCCTCCCTTTGGCCATGGATACCTTTGGCCAGTGTCCCGCGTTATTTGCGTTAGCGCAACGGTCTGTGCGTCCGGGGGCGACCGTCGGGCACCCCAGCTGAGGATGCCATCACCTGCTCCGCCTGGTTACCCTCTGGGTCAGATGCGTGGCCCACCCGGAGGCGAACGGCCCTGGTGGCGCCTATGGTGCAGCGCTAAATTGGTTCGGCGTAGAGGAAGCGTGTCCGGGAGCTCGAGCGCGTCCCAGTGGTCCTGCCGGCTATGTGCCCGCAAACAACTTCAGCACCAGGGGTTCAAGCCGCATCTGGCATCGGTGCGCCCCCCGGCTTCGGCTTCTCGGCGGAAGGCAGGCCGCAAAGGGTCCTCAGGGTAGGAGGTTTCAATGAACGTCATCGTCGCCTTTGTCAGGCGGCATCAAGTACTGAGCTATTACATTCTTACGTTCGCCATCTCGTGGAGTCTTTTCCTGATTGTGGGAGGGCCCGGCTATTTTGCGCGGGCCTTCTGGCAAACCGACCCCCGGTTCCTTCCAGCCGTCCTGGCCATGCTCACGGGGCCTGCCATCGCAGGGCTCCTGCTGACCGGCCTCCTCACCGGAAAGGCGGGCCTCCGTGAGATCGGATCCCGGTTGGCTAAGTGGCGGGTGGCAGGCCGCTGGTACACCATCGCCCTCCTTACCGCACCCGTCCTGACGGCTGTGGTCCTCTCCGTCCTGTCGATCGCTTCTCCCATATTCCTGCCGCCGATCCTCACGGCCGAGGACAAGATCGCTCTCCTTCTGCCCGTCCTTGGAGTAGGCGTCTCAGTCCTGCTCGAAGAAGTTGGCTGGACAGGATTTGCCATCCCGCGGCTGCGGCTACGCCACGGTGTCCTGGCCACAGGGCTTATCGTGGGTGCACTTTGGGGGCCCTGGCATTTGTTCCAGATCCTCTGGACCGCCGGGACTTCGAACGGGGAAGTTCCGGTCGCGCTCTATGTGCCGCTCTACTTCCTCTGCTCCGTCGCATCGTTGACGGCCTACCGGGTGCTGATGGTATGGGTCTACGACAGGACAAGGAGCCTGCTCGTGGCAACTCTGATGCATGCAAGCTACGCAGCCAGCACACTCCCTATCCTCTCGCCGTCCCTGAGTGGGACATCCTTCTTGATCCACGCCTCGCTGCTCAGCGCCGCACTCTGGATCGGAGTCGCAGTGGTCGCTCTGACCGACCACGAACACCTCACCTGGCATCAGCTGGGACTGCATCCCGCGTGAAAAAGCTCTGGCATTGTTCTCGCCCCGGTAGTCTCCAGGGATGGAATCCTGGCACCGGAACCGGCTCAGCGCCGGACAGGCTGGCTTTGTGGAGAGCCGGTTTCCCGGCGTTCGCCTCCTGAATGATCTTTCGTGGAATCTCGTAGATACCACCGTGCTGGAGGTGGAGCACGGTGAGCGCAGATACGTGGTCAAGGCTGCGGGACCGGCCAACCGTCACATCGGCCGTGAGATAGCGGCCCACGGGTCCTTCACCGGCATCTGGGCCTCCAAGGACAGGGCACCCAGCTTAGTAACTGCCAGCCGAGGGCTGAACCTCTTGGTGACGGAATACCTGGACGGTTCCCCGGTCGAAGGAGGAGCCGCTGAATATGACGCAGACACCTACCTGCAGGCCGGCCAGTTACTGCGTGCCTTCCACGCCCAAGCGGTACGGGTGGACCCGCAGTATGAAGATGCAGCCACCGCCAAAGCCATGGCCTGGCTGGACAAGCCCCAGCAGATGGACAAAGCCGCCGCAGAAAAAGCGCGGAACATCCTCGCCTCCTACCGGCCGGAACCGGTCAGGGCCGTCCCGACCCACGGCGACTGGCAACCGCGTAACTGGCTCATGAACGGGACCGAGCTCAGGATCATCGACTTCGGACGGTTCGAGTTCAGGCCCGCACTCAGCGATTTCTGCCGCTTGGCCGCGCAGCAATGGCGATCGGGCCCCGAACTGGAGGAGGCCTTCTTCAAGGGGTACGGTTTCGACCCTCGAGAGAGCAGGCTTTGGAACATAACCCAGCTTCGCGAAGCTGTCTCCACCGCTGCCTGGGCGTTCCAGGTTGGTGACCGTGAGTTCGAGGAACAAGGTCACCACATGCTCCGGGATGCCCTCGCTAACTACTGACCGGGCTTGCGATTGGGGCTGGTTTTGGGCCTTCAACTCAACATAGCCACCAGCTCTGCCAAGCTCTGAAGCGAACCACTTCGTCCAGTGCCTTTCCTGCCGGGCGGAGTTGAGTTGCTCGATTTCAAACCAGGAACGCTGGTTAAGATGCCCAAGGAAGCCAGGGGGTATCCCTAAGCTGTGAGCATGGGGCAGCAGGCCGAGGTGGTACTTGTGCACGGATTGTGGCACCAGCCCGCCCACTTTGACCGGCTCGCGGAGGCCCTAAGGGAGCAGGCTGTTACTGTCCATGTTCCCCGTCTGCATCGGGGCTCGCTGGCCGCGGATACTGCGGGGGTGCAGGAGGTGGTGGACGCGTGCCACGTCCCGCCCGTCGCCGTCGGTCACTCCTACGGGGGATCAGTCATCAGCGGCCTGCAACGAATTTCGCGACTCGTGTACGTCGCGGCGTTCGTGCCCGCGGCGGGTGAGAGCGGGGCCTCACTGGGCGGTCCCGGCGCTGCAATCAACAGCGCACTGCAGCACAACGACGATGGAAGCACCAGCATTCAGCCAGGGCTCGCCCGGGAAGCCCTTTATGCCGACTGCACTGACGCCGACAGCGCCTGGGCAACGGCGCTGCTGGTACCGCAGCAACCGGGCCACGGCCGCGGAATGCCCGAGCGCATGGCGTGGCAAAGCCTTGAAAGCACCTACGTTCTCTGCGAGGGTGACAAAGCACTGGATCCCGCGCTTCAGGAGCGCATGGCGGAAAGGTGCACCACATCGGTCACCATTAAGGCGGGCCACTCACCTTTCATCAGCCGTCCCGCAGATCTCGCCACGGTGATCATGAGCGTCTGAAGTCCACCTCAAGAGCAATATTTTCCTGGACTTGCTGCCTGACCGAAGATCGCCGAGGTTAGACGTTGCCAAAAATGCTTCGCACGGGACACGCCCAGCCGTGTCCTGTTACTTCGGCCGTGGTCAGGGGTAAGCTCCAGAAATGGCACCGCGAAGTTTTCTTCAATGGCCGGTCGTCCGTCAGCTGAGCACGGGCGACCTGTTCGGCCGTGGCCCAGCGGTCACATCGGCCAAGACCAAGGCAATAGCTCCCCGCACGGCCACTGCCGACCGTGTGGTGCAGAGCGTGTGCCCCTACTGCGCCGTTGGCTGTGGGCAACGCGTCTACGTTAAGGACGAAAAGGTAGTCCAGATCGAAGGCGATCCGGATTCACCCATTTCACGCGGCCGGCTGTGCCCCAAAGGCTCTGCCAGTGAGCAGTTGGTCAATTCGCCGGGCCGGCAGACCAAAGTGCTTTATCGTGCGCCGCGTTCCACCGAGTGGGAACACCTGGACCTGGAGAAGGCCCTTGACATGGTGGCGGACCGGTTTATCGAGACCCGCCGCAGGACCTGGCAACAGGAAGACGATCAAGGCCGGCTGCTGCGCCGCACCATGGGCATCGCTTCGCTGGGTGGCGCAACCCTGGACAACGAAGAGAACTACCTCATCAAGAAGCTCTTCACAGCAGCAGGGGCGGTGCAGACCGAGAACCAGGCCCGCATATGACACTCCGCGACGGTTCCCAGTTTGGGAGCCTCTTTTGGACGCGGTGGTGCAACGCAATCACTGCAGGACATGGCCAACGCCGACTGCATCGTCATCCAGGGGTCCAACATGGCCGAGTGCCACCCTGTGGGCTATCAGTGGGTGGCGGAGGCGAAGGCGCGCGGTGCGAAGGTCATCCACGTCGATCCCCGCTTCACCCGCACGTCAGCGGTCTCGGATAAGCACATACCTATTCGGGCCGGCTCGGACGTCGTGCTTCTCGGCGCACTGATCAACTACGTCATCAGCAACGATCTCTGGTTCAAGGAGTACGTCAGCGCGTATACCAACGCTGCAACCTTGGTCCACGACGATTACCGCGATGCCGAGGATCTGGGCGGGCTGTTCTCCGGCTTCGATCCCGAGAAGGGTGCTTACGACACGTCCTCATGGGCATACGCGGAACGCGGGGACGGCGCCATTGACGAGCCCGGCCCCGGATCGGAACACGGTGCCGATGCCAGGGACCGCGCTGCCGGACATGCTTTCGGCAGCGGTGGTCCGCCCTTGGAGCACGCCGAAGTCCAGCGTGACGATACCCTCCAGAACCCCCGGACCGTTTTCCAGATCGTGAAGCGGCACTACGCCCGTTACACGGCTGAGATGGTCCAGGACATGTGCGGAATCAGCGTGGCCGACTTCGAGTACCTGGCACGCACCATCACGGAGAACTCGGGCCGCGACCGGACCACCTGTTTCGCCTATGCTGTGGGCTGGACCCAGCACTCGCTGGGAACGCAGTTCATCCGGGCTGCCGCCATCCTGCAGCTCCTGCTCGGAAACGTGGGACGCCCGGGAAGCGGAATCATGGCCCTCCGCGGACATGCCAGCATCCAGGGCTCCACGGACATCCCCACCCTGTTCAACCTGCTGCCCGGGTACCTGCCGATGCCCAGCGCAGGCCGCCACGACACGCTCGAGGACTATCTGTCCGTCATCGGGTCGAAGCAGCAAAAAGGTTACTGGGCCAATGCAGATGCCTACACCATCAGCCTTCTTAAGGCATGGTGGGGCGACGCCGCCACAGCGGACAACGACTGGGCATATGACTACATTCCGAGGCTGACCGGAGCCCACGGAACATACGAGACCGTGATGGGCATGCTCGAGGACGAAGTGGAAGGGTACTTCATCCTTGGACAGAACCCTGCTGTGGGTTCAGCCCACGGCCGGATGCAGCGGATGGGCATGTCCCACTTGAAGTGGCTTGTGGTGCGGGATCTGAATCTCATCGAGTCCGCTACCTGGTGGAAAGACGGTCCGGAGATCGAATCGGGGGAGCTGCGCACCGAAGACATCGAGACAGAGGTGTTCTTCATGCCGGCGGCGACCCACGTGGAGAAAGCCGGCTCGTTCACCCAGACCCAAAGGCTGCTGCAGTGGCGCCACCAGGCGGTTGCACCGCCAGGGGAGTGCCAAAGCGAACTGCAGTTCTTCTTTGAACTGGGTAAGCGGATCCGCGAGAAGCTGGCCGATTCCAAGGACGAACGCGACCGTCCGCTGCTCGACCTGACATGGGACTACCCCACGGACGAGCACGGCGATCCCGATGCGGAAGCGGTCCTTGCCGAGATCAACGGCCGCCACCTGGCAGGTCCTGACGCCGGGAAGCCCCTGTCCTCCTACACGGAGATGCAGGCTGACGGATCCACGTCTGGCGGCTGCTGGATCTACACCGGTGTTTACGCTGACGGCTTCAACCATGCCGCCAACCGCAAGCCGGGCCAGGAACAGGGGCCGACGGCGTCGGAATGGGGCTGGGCTTGGCCTGCCAACCGCCGGATCCTCTACAACCGCGCCTCGGCCGACCCGGACGGTAAGCCGTGGAGCGAGCGGAAGAAGTACATCTGGTGGGACCAGGAGCAGGGTAAATGGGTCGGAGACGACGTGCCCGACTTCCCGGTTGACCTTGCCCCGGGCAGCCACCCGGACCCCTCTGTCGGTGGTCCGGCCGCCCTCAGCGGTGATGATCCCTTCATCATGCAGGCTGACGGCAAGGGCTGGCTGTTTGCGCCGAAGGGCCTCATGGACGGACCCCTGCCCACGCACTACGAGGCGCAGGAATCACCGGTGGCCAATGCGCTGTACCCGCAGCAGCAGAACCCTGCGCGGCTGGTGTTCCCCCGCAAGGACAACCTGAGTGCGCCAAGCGCGGGGACCAGTGGCTCCGACGTCTACCCGTATGTCTTCACCACGTACCGGCTGACCGAGCACCATACAGCGGGCGGAATGAGCCGCTGGCTTCCGTACCTGTCCGAGCTGCAACCGGAGATGTTCTGCGAAGTCTCGCCTCAGCTGGCGGCGGAGCGGGGTCTCGAACCTTACGGGTGGGCCACGATTATTTCGGCGCGCTCCGCCATCGAGGCAAAGGTCTTGGTTACTGACCGCATGGCGCCGCTCAAGGTCGGAGGCCACACCGTGCACCAGATCGGGCTGCCGTACCACTGGGGCGTCGGCAGCAATGCCGTCGTCAGCGGCGACGCTGCAAACGATTTGCTGGGTGTGACCCTTGATCCCAATGTCCAGATTCAGGAATCGAAGGTGGCCTCGTGCGACATCCGGCCGGGCCGCAGGCCCCGCGGGGCGGAACTGCTTGCCCTGGTTGCTGAATATCAGGAACGGGCCGGAGTGACCACCGAGACCGGCAACCGCGCCGTCACCAATCCCGCGGCGGAAGGCATCCAACCCCGCCCGGGTGAAAAGGGCAGCGCCGACGGTGGGGAGAACTGATGAGTCTGCTCCCCACCGTGTCAGCCCAAGCAAACACTGCCCCGTCCGGAACGCTGCCTGCCGGCGGCGTTCCGGACACCAACCCGACGACGGAGGACTAGATGGGCCAGCTGTCCGGACCGACCGACCCCACCGCCGATGCCCACTGGGAGCACAACCATCCGCGCAAGGGGTTCTTCACCGACACCTCGATCTGCATCGGCTGCAAGGCCTGCGAAGTTGCCTGCAAGGAGTGGAACCACAACCCGCAGGACGGAAACCTGGAACTGCTTGGGTCCTCCTACGACAACACCGGATCGCTGGGTGCCAGCACCTGGCGGCACGTCGCCTTTATTGAACAGGGCCAGGAACGCATTATCGAGGCGCGAGAGTCAGGCCGTGCCCTGGTCAGCCTGGGCATGCCGCGCATCGGGCCGCCGGCCCCGGCAACGGCTGTTACGGATCTTGCGGACGCTGATACTACCCCGCCGGACACCGCAGACTTCCGGTGGCTGATGTCCTCTGATGTCTGCAAGCACTGCACCCACGCCGGCTGCCTCGACGTCTGCCCCACCGGCGCGCTGTTCCGCACAGAGTTCGGCACCGTCGTGGTCCAGGATGACGTCTGCAACGGCTGCGGTACCTGCGTGGCCGGGTGCCCCTTCGGCGTGATCGAGCGCCGCAGCAACGGCACGGTCAAAGTCGCCAGCAGCAGGGAAGAACAGCACGCCAAGCATCCCGACGTCCCCAACGAGGGCATCGCCCAGAAGTGCACGCTGTGCTATGACCGGCTGCTTGACGACCAGACGCCGGCATGCGCCAAGGCATGCCCGACGACGTCCATCAAGTTCGGCGACCACGATGACATGGTGGAGACGGCCCGGGAGCGGGTGGCCACCCTGCATGCGCAGGGGATGACCGAAGCAAGGCTCTACGGGGCGAACGAAAACGACGGCGTCGGCGGAACCGGATCTGTCTTCCTGCTGCTGGACGAACCAGAAGTGTACGGGCTTCCGCCGGACCCCCGGGTGCCCACCGCAGACTTGCCGAAGATGTACCGCCGCGCCGGCATGGCCGTGGCAGGCATGGCTGCGGCCGCTGCGTTGGCCTTCCTGGGAGGACGGGCGTGACCCTCTCAGAGTTCGACAGCTTCCGGCCATCAGAACCTGCCCGACGCCGCCGGCAGGGCGGCAAGCGCGGCACCGGTCGACGCCGGGACAATGGTGACGGCTCACGGGAAATGCCCATGGTTCCGGAGCCTGAGTTCACCTCGTACTACGGGCGTCCCGTCGTGAAGCCGGCGCCTTGGGGCGATGACGTGGCCATATACCTGTTCCTGGGTGGCGTGGCAGGCGGGTCAGCCCTCCTCGGTCTTGGCGGGCAGCTGACCGGCCGGCCTATCCTTCGCCGCAACGCCCGGCTGGGCGCCTTGGCGGCAGTAAGCGCCGGTGCCGTTGCCCTGGTGAAGGACCTGGGCAGGCCGGAACGTTTCCTGCACATGCTGCGGACCTTCAAGGTGACCTCGCCGATGAGTGTGGGCTCGTGGATCCTTAGCGCCTTCAGCGCGGGCACGGCCGTGACCGCGGTGGCGGAAATCGACCGGATGACCGGCAGCCGGCTTCCGCTGGGTCCGTTGCGGAAGGTCCTGCATGCAGTGGAAGGTGCGGCCGGCGTCGAAGCGGCGGTTTTCGCCGGGCCACTGGCGGCGTACACGGCTGTCCTGCTGGGTGATACCGCCACCCCGACATGGAATGCTGCGCACGAGGAACTGCCATTCGTCTTCGTTAGTTCGGCCTGCCTCGCTTCTGCCGGCCTCGCCATGGTTACCACACCCATCCATGAGACAGGACCGGCCCGGAAACTTGCGGTGCTCGGCGTGCTGGGGGATGTCGCTGCCATGAAGGTGATGGAGCGCCGCATGGATCCGGTGGCCGCCGAGCCCCTGCACCAGGGTAAGGCGGGCTCCATGCTGAAGTGGAGCGAGCGGTTGGCGTTGGCCGGCGGACTCGGAACGCTGCTCGCGGGGCGCAACCGCGTGGTGGCGGCAGCTTCGGGATTGGCGCTGCTGGGCGCTTCGGCCCTGACCCGCTTCGGCGTGTTCGAAGCGGGCCTCGCCTCGGCCAGGGATCCGCGGTACACCATCGAACCGCAGAAGAACCGGCTCGCTGCCCGCCGTGCCGCAGGCGTGACCGGCGACGCGATCACCACCGCCGGTTGAGCGGGCAGCCGCGTCAGCGGACCTCGATGCCCCGCCCTGCAGTGGTGTGGCCGATCACCGGGTAGCCCGGCAACTCGCCGACCACCAGCAGCCCGCCTGAGGTCTGGGCATCGGCCAGCAGCAGCAGGTCGTTTTCGGTGACGCCGGCAGCGGAGCGCAGGTGCGGCCGCACCCAATCAAGGTTGCGCCGGGTTCCGCCGGAGACGAAACCGTCACGGAGTGCCTCCCGCGCGCCCTCGATCAGTGGTACAGCCTTCAGATCGATCACGGCGCCCACCTCCGAGGCGCGGACCATCTTGTAAAGGTGCCCCAGCAGGCCAAAACCCGTCACGTCAGTGGCGGCCCGGACGCCGGCAGCAACCGCGGCGTCGGCTGCGTCCCGGTTGAGGGCCGCCATCGTCTCCACCGCTTCAGCGAACACCTCCCCGGTCTGCTTGTGCCGGTTGTTGAGAAGTCCGACGCCGAGTGGCTTGGTGAGCGTGATCGGCAGCCCGGGCTGGGCGGCGTCGTTGCGGAGCAGGCGGTCGGGGTGGGCGACGCCCGTGACAGCCATGCCGTACTTCGGCTCCGGATCGTCGATGGAGTGCCCACCGAGCACCGGGCACCCCGCCTGGGACGCCACACTCAGCCCGCCGCGGAGGACTTCCGTCATCAATTCCATCGGCAGGACTCCGCGGGGCCAGCCGACGAGGTTGATCGCCGTGACCGGGCGGCCGCCCATCGCGTAGATGTCCGAGAGGGCATTGGCGGCCGCAATCCGGCCCCAGTCAAACGCGTCGTCAACCACGGGAGTGAAGAAGTCAGCGGTGGTGAGGACGGCCAGATCATCGCGGACCAGGACCGCCGCGGCGTCGTCGCCGCTGTCCAGGCCAACCAGCACCTCTGCGCCCGGTTGGCCGATCAGGCCGCGGACGGCGTCCTCGAGTTCGCCTGGCGGAATCTTGCAGGCGCAGCCTCCGCCGTGGGCATAGTCGGTGAGCCGGAGCAAGCCGGCGGCACCATCATCAAGTTGCTGTACTGACGTCTGAGCCTCATTCACCCGCCTAGCGTACCCCTCCAGTTAACCCTGCTATATTGAGGCGCGGTGGCGTCCGGGTCCTGGTGGGCCCCCCGGTCTTCAAAACCGGTGAGGCTGAGCATCTCGGCCTGGCGGGTTCGATTCCCGTCCGCCACCGCCAAACTACCGGCGTGAATGCCGTGAAAAGAGGAGGGCTGTGGTCCAGGTCGATCCCCGGCGGCTGATTCCCCGCACGAACGACCTGCTGGCGTTGCCCGCCGTCCGCGAGGCCCGGACACGGATGAATGAGCGCGTCGTCCGCGAACTCGTCCGAAAAATCCAGGGACAGGCCCGCCGCGGTGAGCTGCCTCCCAACCAGGTGCAACCTGCCCTGCTCGCAGCCGTCGCTTCACATAAAGCAACAACCCTCCGTCCGGTGCTGAACGCAACCGGCGTCATCGTGCACACGAACCTTGGCCGCGCCCCCCTTTCTGCAGCGGCGGTGGAAGCCCTTGTCGCTGCCAGCGGCTACGTTGACGTGGAACTGGACCTTGCAGACGGCGGCCGCTCCCGCCGCGGTGCCGGTGCCCGGGCCGCCCTCCTCGCTGCCTGTCCTGCCGCCGAGGACGCCTTGGTGGTCAACAACGGAGCTGCAGCGCTGGTGCTGGCCACCACAGCCCTGGCCGCCGGCCGGGAGGTGGTGGTGAGCCGCGGGGAACTCGTCGAGATCGGTGCAGGCTTCAGGCTGACCGACCTGATGGAGTCGACAGGCGCGGTGCTTCACGAGGTGGGTACCACCAACCGGACACACCTGCATGACTACGCGGGGGCCGTCGGACCGGACACGGGCTGCATCCTCAAGGTGCACCCGAGCAACTTCCGGGTGGACGGGTTCACGTCCGCGGTTCCGATTGCCGAACTGAGCCGGCTGACCGCGGCACACGGCGTTCCACTCGTGGCTGACCTGGGCAGTGGGCTGCTGGCGCCCGATCCGTACCTGCCGGACGAACCGGATGTCGCCTCCGCCCTGGCGGGCGGCGCCGACGTCGTCATCGCCAGCGGCGACAAACTGCTGGGCGGCCCCCAGGCCGGGTTGCTGCTGGGCCGCAAGGAAATCATTACCCGGCTGGCCCGCCACCCGCTCGCCCGTGCTGTCCGGGCGGACAAGCTTGCCCTGGCCGCCCTGGAAGCAACCGTCGCCGGCGGGCCGACGCCCGTCGTCGAGGCGCTGCACGCCGACGTCGAACAGTTGCGGCGCCGTACTGACAGGCTCGCCCACGCCTTGGGCGTCCCCGTCGTACCCCATGACGGCCGGGTGGGCGGCGGCGGCGCCCCCGGCGTTCCGCTGCCGGGATGGGCGCTGCGGCTCCCCGAGGGAATTGCAGGACGCTTGCGCACCGGCGACCCGGCCGTGTTGCCGCGCGTCCACGACGGCGCCTGCCTGATCGACTTGCGCTGTGTGCCGCCGGCCGAGGATGACCGGATCCTCGATGCCGTTCGGCAGGCACTGGCAACCCTCGACGTTGCGGACGCAGGCAGGGCGGGCTGACCGTGCACGTCGTTGCCACGGCCGGACATGTCGATTCCGGTAAAAGCACCCTGGTCCGCGCCCTTACCGGCATGGAGCCGGACCGATGGGAGGAAGAGCGGCGCCGCGGGCTGACCATTGACCTCGGCTACGCATGGACCACCTTGCCGTCCGGGCAGGACGTTGCCTTCGTCGACGTGCCCGGCCACGAACGCTTCCTCGGCAACATGCTTGCCGGAATCGGACCGGCTCCGGTGGTCTGCTTCGTCGTAGCCGCGGATGAGGGCTGGCAGGCCCAGTCAAGCGATCATCGGGATGCGGTAGCTGCGCTTGGCATTGAACACGGCGTGGTAGTCCTCAGCCGCGCGGACCGGGCATCCGGGCAGCGCGTCGCCGACGTGCTGTCGCGGGCCCGCACGGAGCTGGCAGGGACCGGGCTGCGGGATGCCCCAGCCATCGCTGTTTCGGCCATCAACGGGACCGGCCTGGCTGAGTTGCGTGCAGCGCTCGACGGCGTCCTGGCCCAGGTGCCTGCCCCCACCACAACGGGGCGGGTCCGGTTGTGGGTGGACCGGTCGTTCACGATCAACGGGTCCGGAACGGTGGTCACCGGAACACTGGCAGCGGGCACGCTCGCCCAGGGTGACCGGCTGGAACTGCTGGGCCATTCGGGGTCCCGGCCGGTGGCGGTCCGCGGCCTGCAAAGCCGCGACACCTCGTACCAGTCGGTGGAGCCGGTCAGCCGGGTGGCGTTGAACCTGCGCGACGTTGCCGCAACGGACATCAGGCGCGGGGACGCGCTGGTTACCCCTGGTGCATGGCCCACCACCGGCGTCGTAGGCATCCACCGCACCACCGGGGTGGCGTATACCGACGTGCCCGAGCAAATCATGGTGCATGTGGGCACGGCGTCCGTGCCGGCGCGGCTGCGTCCCTTCGGGGCCGACCATGCCCGGCTGGTCCTCGACAGGCACCTGCCCCTGGTTCTCGGGGACCGGCTGGTGCTGCGCGACCCTGGCAGCCGTTCGGTCCTGGGTGGGGCGCGCATTCTCGACGCGGACCCACCGGAGCTGCGGTGGCGCGGTGACGGCGCGCACTGGGCCGAACGGCTTGCAGGGATGGATCCCGCAGGGGACGTTCTGGGGGAAGTGGCAGCCCGCGGAGCGGTCCAAATGGATCATCTCCGCAAGCTTGGGCTGCTGCCCGGGCACGCTGTGGATTCCCCGCAGGGCGTGCGGGTTTTCGGTGACTGGTGGGTGCATGCCCCTGTCCTTGAGGCGTGGCAGCACCGGCTTCGGGGCGCGGTCGAGGCGCTGCAGGAGCGGGACCCCCTGGCCCCAGGCCTTTCCATGGGCGCGGCGCGGGACCTGCTCAGGTTGCCCGACGAGAGGTTGCTGTCCCACGTTATCCGCGGGGCGGAGCTGGAGCAGGACAGCGGCCACATCCGGGTGCCGGGCAGCCAGGGCAACCTTGGCCCCATTGAGCCGGCAATCGCCCGGTTGGAGCGCAGGCTCAAGACAGACGCGTTCCATGCCCCGGAAGCCGACGAGCTGGCGTCAATGGGCCTCGGCGCCCGGGAACTGGCCGCCGCCGAACGCACGGGACGGCTGCTGCGTCTGCGTGACGGGGTGGTGCTGCTGCCCACGGCACCCGCGCTTGCGATGCGCACCCTCGCCGGCCTGGCCCAGCCCTTCACCACCAGCCAGGCACGCCAGGCGCTGGACACAACACGCCGGATCGCGGTCCCGCTGCTGGAGCACCTTGATTCCCGCGGCTGGACCAAACGGATTGATGCCGGTCACCGTACAGTGGTTCGCTGACCGGGCCCCTCATGCAGCACGTTTGGAAGGACGGCTAGTCCGGGACGGCTGGCTGGACGCGGCGGAGGATGTCATCCACGACGCGCGCCAGCGGGGCAGTGGCGTCGATCGTGATGCCGCCGGGTGGAATCTCCTCCCGTGTTCGGTGCAGGTGCTCAATCAGCTCCCGTTCTGTTTGGCGTCCTCCCCATTCGTCCTCAGGGCGCTGATCCAGCCGCTGCTTCAAGGTTTCCAGGTCCACCTCAAGAACGAAGACACCATCGAAGAGATCGATGAACTTGGCGAGGTTCCGCGACCCGCCGCAGAAAAAGGTCACCGCTTCCCGCGGGTCCGCGGCCAACGCCCTGACCTGGTCCACCCTCCAGAGGTGGTGCCCGTGTACGGCGACTCCGGTGATGCCGCCTACCGGTTCTCCGGTTTCCGGATCACCTTGATAGGCGAGTTCGCGGTCGCCGTTGATGGCGTGGTAGCCACGGCGGCGCAATTCATTGCAGACTGCCGTCTTGCCGGTGCCCGAGCCGCCTTCGATGAGGTAGTTCTTCCTGCCCATGCCTGATGGTACCGATGCGCGGCCAGGGGAGTTCTCCCCGTGTCCCTTGCGGGCAATTGCGAAGGGTGCTGCCTAAGCTGTGGTCATGACGACGCCACCACATGTTTGCGTGACACCGATGAAATCCCTGTTGTACTGGCGAAAAAGCATGATCAATGGAGCCAAGACAGTGCCCGTGGTGGTCAGCATGGATTCCTCAGGGATGTTTCGCATGGTGGATGCTGCCGGCATGAGTGTGCTCTCCCTGCCTGTGAAGCAGGCATCATTCCGATTCACCAGCATGGGAACAATGGCAGTCACAGCCCAGGGCCGGAAATTTGACCTGCTGGGCGTCGGGGCGTCAATGTCGCCGGACCCGTCGCCGGAGCAGAAGGCGGAGATGAAGGTGGCCTCCGACGACTTCAAGGACCGCACAGCCCTCAACCGTGCCGGTTCCGCGGGCGCTGCCATGAGCGGCGCAGGGGGAGTGGGCGGCGTGGCCGGCATTGCCGGGAGTGCCTTGATGATGTTCTCCTACTACGAGGGGCTGGAAACCATCAAGGCCTGGCAGGCGGTCCTTTCCCAAACAGGGGCACCCGTCCGGACGAGCGCAATGAAGGCCGGCCTTTACATGATGCTGGGGCTCGTAGCAGCCATCATCATAGGCATCGTTGTTGCCATCAACGTTCTCTAGGGTGGGTCTTATGCGTGCAATCGTCATGGACCGCATCGCCGGCCCGCTGGCTGTCCAACAGGTAGCCGTACCTGAGGTGCCGGCAGGCGGTGTCCTGGTCACCGTCGCCGCCACCGGCCTCTGCCGCAGCGACTGGCACGCCTGGGCCGGCCACGACGACATAGCGTTGCCGCATGTTCCGGGCCATGAGTTCGCCGGCGTCGTTGCCGCCGTGGGCGCAGGGGTGACCAGGTGGGCGGTCGGCGACAGAGTGACGGCCCCCTTCGTCGAGGGCTGCGGGGCCTGTGAGTGGTGCCGCGGGGGGAACGCGCAGGTCTGTCCCGCACAGCAGCAACCCGGCTTCACCCATTGGGGCTCCTTCGCCGAGCAAGTAGTCATTCACGGTGCGGACACTAACCTTGTCGCCGTCCCGGCAGGAGTCAGTTTCGAGGCAGCGGCAAGCCTGGGGTGCCGTTTTGCCACGGCGTACCGCGCGCTTACCGGCAGGGCACGCCTCGCCGACGGCGAATGGGTCACCATCGTGGGGGCCGGCGGCGTAGGGCTCAGCGCGGTCATGATTGCGAAGGCACTCGGCGGCAAGGTGGTGGTTGTGGACCGCAATCCGGGGGCACTCAAGGTGGCCGCTACTCTTGGCGCCGACCACGTCCTGGTCGCCGACAGTTCGGACATCCCGTCCCAAGTGCACGCCCTAACCGGTGGAAGCCATGTCTCCATTGATGCCGTGGGTAGTGAGCAAACCTGCGCTGACGCGCTCCTTAGCCTGCGGCGCCGCGGCCGGCACGTCCAGATCGGACTCCTCCCGCCAGTGGAGGGGCATCCCCGGGTGCCCATGGCCCGAGTCATTGCGTGGGAACTGGATGTCTTCGGCAGCCACGGCATGGCAGCGGTGGATTACCCCGGAATGCTCGCCCTGATCGCATCGGGAGCACTGGAACCACAGAAACTCATCGAGCGCATTATCGGGTTGGAGGAGGCCGCTGCCATGCTGCCCCGCTTCGATACTGCGAACGTCGCCGGCATGACAATGATCGATCCCACGCGGTGACGCATTCGGTTCCCGGATTGAGTGGTTTGATTAGTCAGTGCTCCGTGTAAGACGCTTTGTAGTTTTCAGCCTGTTTGTGGCCTGCGCCAGCGCGGTTTTCTCGTTTTGGGTGATGGGACAGGCCGGGGCGGACGCCAGGGTGGCACTTTCGCCGCCGCCGCGGGCGCTGGTGACTCTTGAAACCGGGACGGGCGGGATGACCACTGCCGTGGACGTCACACACAGTCCCGACGCCGAATGGCTTCGCGCGGCTTCCGCCGAAACTGGAATCCCTGCCCGTGCCCTGCGCGCTTATGTTGCTGCGGCCGTGACGGCAAATGGTTCCATGCCGCAATGCAGAATCGGCTGGAATACCCTGGCCGCCGTCGGCTTCGTCGAATCAGGCCACGGAACCTATGGTGGGGGCAGCCTGGACGCCTTGGGCCAGGCCAGCGGGCCCATCGTGGGCCCAAGCCTCAATGGGTCAGGTTTCGCCGCTATCCCCGACACCGACGCCGGTGCCCTGGATGGCGACGCCAACTGGGACCACGCGGTGGGGCCCATGCAATTCATTCCTTCCACCTGGCGTCTGGCAGGGAGGGACGGGAACGGGGACGGAACAGCAGACCCCTTCAATATCGACGATGCCGCCCTCAGCGCCGCCACCTACTTGTGTGACCGCGGCCGCGACCTCACGACAGCGCAGGGGTGGACGGATGCCATCTACGCCTACAACCAGTCCGACGCCTATATCCGCAAGGTACGTGCCCAAGCCACTGCCTACGCCACGAAAACGGGTACCCCCGACTAAGCCACGACTGGCAGTCGGGGGTTTTTCCGGGCGCTTGCCTGGGCGGCGGTCAGGCGGGGTGCCAGGTAATGGGAAGTGCTTTCAAGCCGTAGACGATGGTGCTTTCCATGCGCTTCAGTCGGGCTCCGGGAGGCACGGACAGCCCGGGCAGGCGGGCCAGCAGGGCCTCCAGTGCGATTTTCGCCTCGAGCCGGGCCAGCGGCGCGCCGAGGCAAAAGTGGATGCCGTGGCCGAACGCCAGATGCCGGTTCGGGTTGCGGTCGACGTCGAACTCCGCCGCGTGTTCAAACTGCCGCTCGTCGCGGTTGGCCGAGCCGATCCAGGCCACGATCGGTGCCCCGGCCGGGATGCGTACGCTGCCCACATCGGTGTCCGCTACGCTCACCCGGTACATCGACTGGACAGGGGAGCGAAAGCGCAGCACCTCTTCGAGGGTCTGGGGCAACAAGGCCGGTTCGTTCAGTAGGCGCTCAAGGGTGCCGGGCGATTCGGCCAGGCATAAAACGGCGTTGCCGATCAGGTTGGTGGTGGTCTCGTTGCCGGCGACCAGCAGCAGGGCGCAGAAACCCAGCAGTTCGGGCACCGAAAGTTTTTGGCCTTCGATCTCGGCAGACAGCAGCCTGCTGATCAGGTCCTCACCCGGATGCCTCCTGCGCTGGTCGATCAGGGCCAGGAAGTATTCGACCATTTCCGATGTGGTGGAGTCCTGGCGGTCGGTGCCCGGCCCGGTCCGTGTTTGGCTGACAATCGTGTCCGACCAGTGCTTGAAGCGCTCACGGTCCTGCCCCGGAATGCCCATCAGTTCGGAGATCACAATAACCGGCAACGGGTAGGCCAAGTCCTGGATCAGGTCCGCGCTGCCGCCGCGCCCCACGAGTCCCTCCAGCAGTTCGTCCGTGAGTGCGGAGATGCGGGGAGCCAAGGCATCGACTGCTTTCGGCGTGAAAGCCTGGGTCACCAGGGAACGCAGCTGCCGATGCCGCGGGGGATCGGCTGTGATCAGGCTTGATGCGAACAACTGGCCGGAACCCGATGGAGCGTCGCCGCCCATGCGTGAGGAGAACGTAGCGTGCTCGGACAGCACCCGCTGAACGTCATCGTACCGGAACACGTGCCAGCTCCCTGATGGTTCGTCGTGGAAAACGGGGGCGGCTGCGCGCATGTGTTCATAGTGGGAAAAGGGATCCAGCGGGTATTGCGTGGACTCAGCGGTGTCCATGGTGGCCTCTCTGCTCGGCGGCCCCCTGTGCCTCACGCTGCTGGCGGGAACGCAGAGTGCCAAGCACCCAATTGAATAACCGTAGAACCTCGATCTTAATCAAAGCCTGCCCCTGGGTCGTTACTCCCGGCGTCGTACGTTCTTGCCCTTTGCTTTGTCATCCCTGGCCCCCCGCACTCCAGCCAAGCCGGACCGGCGCTCATGCCGCGCGGCGAACCAAACAGCCGCCACCATCAGGCCCAGTACGTCCGCGAAACCCAGGATCGCCTCCCACGGCATCCGGATCGAACCTCCGCGCAGGTTGCTGTAAAAGGAACCGAGGGGGACCAGCAGGGGCCAGAGGACGATCAGGTTCCGGGCGACGCTGAACGCAACCGCGTAGACCACACCGAGGCCGAAAAGAAAGAGCATCTCGGACCCTGTCATGCCATAGCCGACGTGGTAGGCCGCGTACAGTGCGGCGGCGCCGGCCACTCCCGCGATCGGGCCGAAGCTGGCTTCCAGGCGCGCCTGGATGAAGCCCCGGAAGAAGACTGCTTCGAAGAAACCCACGGTGATGGCAAGGGCTGCCAGAGGCACCCAGTCGACGGGGCGCGGAAGCGGGTACCCCCAAAGCGTGATGACGAACTGCACGGCTGCGAGGGCGAGTCCCAGGGCGAATGCCTGGCCCAGGTTTTTGCGGCTGATCCCTAGCGCGTCCAGGGACCTCCTCCGGATCCAGGTGTTGTACCCGATGGGGCCGAGGACACCGAGGAGCATGCCGGCCGCGAATGACAGGAACAGCCCCAGCGTATTTCCCTGGGTGAACACCCTGAAGGCCAGCCAAAAGAGGGCCACGACGCCCAGGTACAGTGCGGCAACGGCACCGATGTCAGGCCAGTCCGGATGTCCGGCCCAGCGGGGCCGGGACGTGGGCAAAACGAGTGCGAAAACCAGCGCGGCAACTGGAACGCCAACCCCGTACACCGCGGGGTTCCCCAAGGACAGCAGCAGTATCGCGCCGACGAGGAACACCGGCCAGGCAAACCGCGGCAGAACATGGGCCCTTCCACTCAGGTTTGTTCCCGACATGACACCCCACTCCATGCGCCGGCGGACTGCATGTATCAAGTCTTTCCCGAGGCAAACCCCGGCTATAGGGGCGAAGGGCCCAACCGGGCTTGAACAGTGCCCCGCGGACCGTGCCAAGCTGCGGCGGGCCTCAGCGGGCAACCCCGGCGGCGCGGTAAATTGCGTCAATGATTTTCATGTTGGCCAGGCAGTCGGACCCCTCCGTGGGCAGTTCGCTGCCCGTTTGAAGAGCAGTGACGACAGCTTCGAGTTGGTGGTCATACGTCTCGAGCCCCCTTACAGTCCAGGTGCGGTCCAGCCCCTCGGTGGTAAGGGTGATGGAATGGCCCCGGGAGGGGAAGACCATGTTGTTGACCTGCAGCCGTCCTCCGGTACCGGTTACCTCAAGTGAAGAGTTCAGGTGCTGTGCCTGTTCGACCATTGCCGAGGTGACGAGCGCTTGTGCTCCCGAGGGGAACTGCAGGTCGGCGCTGACGCTGAGGTCCGCGCCGAGAGGATTAACTGTCGCCCTCGCCCCAAGCACCGTTGGTTCCTCGCCCATAAGCGCACGCACCCAGTGGACGGGGTAGCAGCCCAGGTCCATCAGCGACCCACCCCCCAACTGCGGATCGTGCCGCAGCGAGGCCGGATCAAACGGATTGGAGGCGGAAAAGTCCGCGCGCAACATCGTGATCTCGCCGAGCGCGCCTGAAGCCTTGACGGCATCGACTTCAGCGCTCAACGGGTGGTAACGGTCGTGGAAGGCCTCAATGAGCCGGTAGCCTGTCGAGCGCGCAGCTTCAATCATTTGGCCGGCCTCTTCAGCGTTCATTGCGAACGGTTTCTCGCAAAGTACGTGCTTGCCGGCCTCCAGGGCCGCAATAGACCACTCGGCGTGCCCGGAGGGCGGAAGTGCGTTATAGACCAGGTCTATCTCGGAGTCGGCCAGCATTTCGGAGTAGTCCCCGTAGAAGCGGTCGATTCCGTGGCTATCGGCGAACTGCCGGACACTCTCCTTCCGGCGGGACGCCACGGCCACGACTTGGACGTCGGAGCGGCGGACGGCCGGCCGGATGACTGCAGCGGGCGCAATTCCTGCTGCACCCAGGATTCCTATTCGTAGCACTGTGTTTTCTCCTTGCTATGCCGCCGTCGTTGACCGGAAGGCCGGCGATGTCTACCTGTGCATCACCGGCCTCCCGGCAAAGCTCCGTCAGCTGCCGGACTTAGCCCCGGCCCGCTCCTTGGCCGCTCCTGTGAGGTGCGCCCGCTGCAAGCTGCAAGTCCTGCTGAAGGGCGTAATACTGCGGCTTCGGCTGGAGGTTCTCGTCATAGATGCTCGCTGCGCCTTCGCCCTGGAAGACTCCGGGCACCCACGAGTAGGCGTCACCGAAGCCCCATATGGTGTAGGAGATGCATTCCTTCACTGCCATGCAGGCCTGGAGCGTCTGCGAGTATGCGGCCACTTGTGCCGACTGTTCGACGGGTGTGACCGGCAGGGTGGTCCGCACGTCGACTTCTGTCTCTGCCACGTCCAGGCCAAGGTCAGCGAATCTCTGCAGGTTGTTCTTCAGGTCAGGCAGCGGGTATTGCGTGTCCAGGTGGGTCTGGAACCCCACCCCGTCGATGGGAACGCCCTGCGCTTTCAGGTCCTTGACGAGCGCATAGGCGGCGTTGCTCTTCGGCCCGGTGGATTCGATGTTGTAGTCGTTGTAAAAGAGCTTGGCCTGTGGATCTGCCTCGTGCGCCCAACGGAAGGCATCTGCGATATAGCCCGGCCCCAGCTTCTGCAGCCAGATGCTGTTGCGCAGGGTGCCGTCTTCATTGAACGCCTCGTTGACGACATCCCACTGCCAGATTTTGCCCTTGAAGTGCGTGACTTGATCAGTGACATGCTTGTGCAGGACCTGCCTCAGCTGGTCCGCACTCATCCCTGGGGCGGCAGCCGTAAGCCAGCTGGGGAGCTGGCTGTGCCAAACCAGGGTGTGACCGCGCACCAACTGGTGGTTCGCCTCAGCAAATGCCACGAGCCGATCAGCGGCAGCCCAGTCATAGTTGCCTTGGGTCGGTTCAACCACTTCCCATTTCATGACGTTCTCCGGTGTGACCGTGGAAAACTGGGCGGCGGTGATATCGGTGTAGGCCGGATTGCTTCCGAGTTGGTCACTGTTGACCGCAGTGCCGATGCGCAATCCGATATTGGCGCCAAGTGCGCGGAGAGAATCGCGCTGCTGCGACGGTCCGCCGGCTTCCAGTGGTCCTGATGCAGCCATGGCAGCGGCTGGAGTGGCGAGCAGGGCGCACAAGCCGAGCGCACCGATGAAAAGGGAACGTTGAAAAGGCACGTAGTACTCCTTCGGTTTCTGGTTTGACTTCATCTTTCAGAGGCGGAGATCTTGTCGCCGTGAGAGGGCGCCGCGAGCCGTGGTGCCAGGAACTGGCGTACCAATTGGTCGTCGTCCGGCCCGCCGGCTTCATGTCCGTTAAAGGGCCAGACTTTAATTTCCTTCTCGCCGCTGTATGCGTTGTAGGCGGCGAAGACCGTCGACGGAGGGGTAATCGGGTCCATGAGTGCTACGGAAAAGTAGGCGGGGTGCCTTGACCGTTCAGCGAAGTTGACACCGTCGAAATAGCTGAGGGTGTCGGCTACGGCTTCAGTGTTGTCACGGTGGGTGGAAAGATAGTCCGCGATCTCCCGGAAGGGATACGCGTCCGTGATGACTGTTGCCCTTGGGAAGTCGCAGAGAAAGGGGACAGTCACGGCCACTGCCGAGATGTCCGGCACCAGCGCGCCCACCGCAAGCGCAATCGCCCCTCCCTGGCTTCCCCCGGTCACAGCGATCCGGCCAGGATCGATCCAGGGGAGGGTGCGGACCGCATCGACTGCCCGGACGCCGTCAGCGATGAGGCGGCGGTAGTAGTAGGTTTCCTTGCTGGTGATTCCTTTTGTCATGACGCCCGGAACCTGCGGGCCCGAGGGGCCCGGATCGGGGGTGTCGCCGACCGACCAGCCGGATCCCTGCCCCCTGGTGTCCATCTGCAGGTGGGCGAAGCCGGCGGAGGCCCAGAAAAGGTTCTCCCAGGGACGTCCCCGGCCTCCGCCGTAACCTACGTACTGGACTACCGCGGGCAGTGGTCCGTTTGGATTCTTCGGGGCCCGCAGCCAGGCCTTGATGGGATCCCCTCCGAAGCCGGGGAAGGTCACGTCGTAGACATCAACTGTCTTCAGGCCTGGATGCACCGGTTCGACCACCACTTCGCCGCCGGCCTGGCGGGTTTCCTGCAGGGTCTGCTCCCAGAATGCGTCAAAGTCCTCGTTGCAGAGTTGGGAGCTCTTGTAGGTTCGGAGTTCCGTTTCGGGCATGTCGTTGTACATATGCAGAACTTTCTCGGGTGGAACTGGGGGCTTCCTGTCGGGCCCAGGTCTCTTTGCTGGGCGCTATCTGGCTGGGGAGGGGGCCGGCACGGCGACACTGTGCCGGGCCAGTCGGGCATCGTCGGCCGTTACGACATGCTCGGGGCCCGTGATGGTGAACACCGCTGTGGTTTCACGTTCCGCGCAGGACGGTCCAACCCAAAGCTCGATGTCACCGGGCTCCACGATGCGCGCACCATGCCGGCCGGTGAAGGCCAGCCGGGCAGTCGGCACATCGAATGTCACCAACCCGCTTTCACCCGGTTCCAGCGAGATTCGAGCGTAGGCAAGGAGCTGCGCGACGGGGCGGGTGACAGTGGCGTAGGTATCGTGCGCGTAGAGCTGAACCAGGTCGGTGCCCGCGCGTTCGCCTGTGTTCCGGACGGTAACCGTTGCCGTGAAAGCGTCGCCGGCGGACACCGTGTCCGCTACCTCGAGCCCGCTGTGCTCGAACGTCGTATAGGTCAGGCCGTGCCCGAAAGGGAGCACAGGTGTGCTGTCGGCGCTGGTAACGTCTGACGGACCTCCGAGTACAGGGTGCAGATACGAGAACGGCTGCGACCCCGCTGAGCGCGGCAGCGAGACCGGCAGGTGGCCGGACGGAGCTGCGCGCCCTGACAGTACCGCGGCTGCGGCCGGTCCGCCTTCTTCTCCTGGAAAGAAGGCCTGCAACACTGCGGCCGGGGCAGTGGCCCCCTGCAGTGCCCATCCGATGGCGTACGGCCGCCCAGAGAGTACGAGCATCACGGTAGGTGTGCCTGTTCGGACTACAGCCTCCACCAGTTCACGTTGGACGCCCGGCAGCTCCAGGCTCTCGACATCGTTACCCTCTCCTACAGTCCCGCGGCCAAACAGCCCGGCGCGGTCACCGACCACCACGATGGCAACGTCTGCGCCGGCTGCGGTCTCAACGGCTTCCTGGATGCCCGAGCGGTCGTCGTCGTCCACATCGCAGCCTCGGGCCGAAGCGACTGCGGCCGCAGGGAATTCGTCCCGCAGCGCTTCCAGGACCGATACGATGTCGAACCCGAGCGGCACCTCCGGGTGGTGTGCCAGCACGTGGTTGGCGAACGAGTAGCACCCCATCAGGGCCTCCGCCGCGTTGGCATTTGGTCCCAGCACCGCGATGCTTCCCTGGTTCCGCTTCAGTGGCAGGACCCCATCATTCGCCAGCAACACCAATGATTCCCCGGCCAGCCGCAACGCCAGGTTGCGGTGGCGCGGGCTGTCCAGGTCAATTTCTGTGGGTGGGGCGTCGAACGTCTCGTCGAGCAGCCCCAGTTCTTCTTTCTGGCTCAACACACGCAGCACCGCGCGATCCACCAGCACCTCGTCGGAGAGGCCGCTGCGGATCCGTTCGGCGAGCGGGCCCACAAATGCATCACCGGTGGGCAACTCGACGTCGATGCCGGCCTGCAGCGCCAGCTCTGCGGCTTCACCGCGGTCGGCGGCGATCCGGTGCATCGTGTGCAGGAAAGCGACGGAAAAGTAATCGGAGACCACGGTGCCGTCGAAATTCCATTCATCGCGCAGGATGCCCGTCAGGTACTCAGGGGCCGCCGCGACGGGCACGCCGTCGATTTCGGAGTACGAATTCATTACCGAGCGTACGTTCCCGTCACGTACCGCCATCTCGAACGGCTGCAGCAGGACGTCCCGGAGTTCGCGGGCACCGACGTGCACGGGGGCATGATTGCGGCCTGCCTGTGACGCCGAGTAACCGACGAAGTGCTTGAGCGTGGCATGCACCCCCGCTGACTGCAGGCCCCGTACGTAAGCCGTACCGATGGTGCCCACCACATACGGGTCCTCCGAAATGCACTCGTCCACCCGGCCCCACCTCGGGTCACGGATGACGTCCAGCACCGGCGCCAGGCCCTGGTGGATGCCGAGCGCGCGCATCGAGTCGCCGATGGCAGCGCCCAACTCCTCCACCAGGTCGGGGTTGAACGCGGCACCCCAGGCAAGGGGAGTGGGGAACGTGGCCGCCTTCCAGGCTGCCAGCCCGGTCAGGCATTCTTCGTGCACCAGCGCGGGAATGCCGAGGCGGGTCTGCTCCCGAAGCCTGCGCTGTTCCGACCACAGCCACCGCGCGCGTTCAAGCGGCTCAACCGGACGGGTGCCGTACACCCGGGTGAGATGTCCGATGCCCTCGGCCGTCGCGTCAGCGTAACTCGGTACTTCGGCGAACTCACCGTCAAGCGGTGCCACCTTGTCCTCGGATTTGTCCACCCAGTAACCCACCAGTTGGGCCAGCTTTTCCGGGAGGGTCATCCGGGCATGGAGCCGGCTGACCCGTTCCGACACGGGAGGGAGGGTGGGGCTGTTGCCAGGATTACTCATGCTTCTTTTCCTTAATTGGGCTGCCGTCAGCCCTTGACGGCGCCGGTGAGTCCACCCACGATGCGCCGTTCAAAGAGGCTGAAGAACACCAGCGCGGGGATCATGGACAGGGATGTGAAGGCCAGGACCTGCGCTGTATCCGTGGAATATTGGGACGAAAACGCCTGCACCCCCAGGGGGAGGGTAAAGGTGGCTTCCTTGTTCAGGATGAACAGCGGCAGCAGGTAGCTGTTCCAGCTGCCGATGAAGACCAGGATGCCGGTGGTGATCACACCCGGAAGTGAAAGCCGCAGCACCATCCGGAAGAAGAAGCCCAGGCGGCTGCAGCCGTCGATGAAGGCAGACTCCTGGATTTCATCCGGGATGGCGCGCAGGAACGGCACCAGGATGATGATCGTGGTGGGGAGTGCAAACGCGATTTGCGGGAGGATGACGCCGGCCAGGGAGTTCATAAGGCCGAGGTTGCGCACCACAATGTACAGCGGTGTGATGGCAACGGTGATGGGAAACATCAGCCCGGCCGCGAAAAGCGAGTACAGCGCGCCGCGCCCCCGGAACTGGTACCGGGCGAGCACGTAGCTGGCCATCAGGCCCAAGCCGACCGCGCCCAGGGTGGTTACGGCCCCCACAATGGTTGAGTTCAGCACCTGCCGCCAGAAGACGCCCCCGCCTATGACAGTGAGGTAGTTGCCCACGTTCCAGGGATTTGGCAGGCCTGCCGGGTCAGTGGTGATCTGCGCATTCGTACGGAAACCGCCGAAAATGATGTAGGCGATCGGTGCCAACATGAGCGCAATGACCACAAGCGCAACGAAGTACACGACGGGGGAGCCCCATGGCAGGCTTTGCTGGTCAGCCCGACGGGAACGCCGGGCGGTGATGGCGGCGGTCATCGCGCCTTCCTTTCTGTCAGGGCGCCTGCGGTGTCACGGCGCAGCACGAACCGCTGGTACACCAAGGCGACGACGAGGGAGATGATGAAGATCACGACGGCGACAGCGTTGCCGTAACCGTAGTTTCCGGCGTTTCGGCCGTTCGTCACCATGTAGCTGGCCATGGTGGACGTGCCGGCAGTGGACGCGACGTACTGGCCCCAAATGATGTAGACGAGGTCGAACAGCTGCAGGGCGCCAATAACGGACAGGAACGCCCAGATGCGCAGCGTCGGACCCAGCAGCGGCAACGTAATTCGCCGCTGGATCTGCCAATAGGAAGCACCGTCGAGCGAGGCAGCCTCATAAAGCTCTTCCGGGATGCCCTGCAGGCCGGCGAGGAACAGGATGACGGCGAACCCGATGTACTTCCACGTCAGGATGCCCATCAGGGTCCACATGGCCACGCCGGGATCCGCCAGCCAGTCGTGGGCCAGGGCGCCGAGCCCCAGGTTGCGCAGCCAGCCGTTGAGCGCGCCATTGTTCTGGAGCATCAGGCTCCATCCCGTACCCACGACCACCTCGGAGATGACGTAGGGCACGAAGATCAGGACGCGAATGACGGATTGCCCGCGCATCCTGCGGTTTAGCAGCAGCGCCAACAGGATCGCGGCGGGCCCTTGAAGGACGAGCGAGGCCACGACGATAAATGCGTTGTGGGACAAGGCCTGCAAAAATGCCGGGTCCTGCAGGATGACCACGTAGTTCTGCAGCCCGACGAAGTTGGTGGGTGGCCCGTATCCGTTCCAGCGGTAAAAGCCGTAATACGCAGCCATGGCGACAGGCAGGATAACGAAGGCCACGAAGAAGACAATCGCCGGTCCTGCCAGGATTGCAATCTCCAAAGGTCCGGACCAGGCGGTACGGCGGCGGCGCTGCTTCGATGGGAGCGACGCGCGGGCGACGCTCCCATCGTGCTGCGCAAGCTCCGCCGTCGACACACGCTCGGTCGAGGTTGTCTGGGGGGCGTTGCTCACGGATCTTCCTCTTAGCCCTTCTTGGCGGCGTCGTTCGCCGTCTGGATAAGCTTTTGCGGATCGCTCTTGCCGGCCAGCATGTCGACGACGGCAACGTTCAGGGCGTTGCCGATGTTCTGGCCGAGCACGGTGTCGAGCCACTGCGAGACGTAGGGAGCTGCGTTGTATGCCTTCAGGATTTCCTGCAGGTACGGTTCGGTGACGGACTTCTGCGCTTCGGAGTTCACGGGCGGGGCGTTGAAGGCCTTGTAGTAGGCGACCTGCTGCGGAGTGCTTGCGATGAAGTTGAGGAAGTCAACGCATTCCTTGGGCGCATTGACGGAGCACGAGAATCCGTCAACACCGCCCATGATGGCAGCGGGGTCGCCCTTTCCGCCGGGGACTGCGGGGAAGGGGTACCAGGAAAGGTCTTTCAGCGGCTTCTGGTCCGGTGTGAGCGAGGCAATGACGCCCGGATCCCACGCGCCCATGAGTTCCATCCCGGCCTTGTGGTTGGCAAGCAGGCCTGCTGAGCTGCCTGCGCCCTGCTGGGCGGAGGTGGTCAGGAATCCGTCGTTGAACGGCTTCTTGTCAGCAAAGCTCTGCAGGTCCTGGGCCGCCTTCAGCCAGCAGGGGTCGGAAAAGTCTTTCGAGTCCGCCGTCTTCTGCATCGTCGCGGCATCACATTCGCGCAGCGAGAACCAGTAGAACCACATTGCTGCCGGCCATGCGTCCTTCCCGCCGAGTGCAACCGGGGCGACACCGCTTGCCTTCAGTTTTTCGACGTCGGCTTCGAGGTCGCTGATCGTGGCGGGGGCGCCGGTGATGTTGGCGGCCTTGAGAAGGTCCTGGCTGTAGAAGAGGCCGCCGGGAAGTACCGCGATGGGCATCGCCCAGACCTTGTCCTGGTAGGTTTCGGCCTTGAAGGATCCTGCCGAAACTACCTTCTTCGTGTCAGGCGAAATCTTGTCGGTCAGGTCCATCAACTGTCCGGCCTGGACCATTGCCGTCATCTTGCCGCCGCCGCGCTGCATGAAGATATCAGGTGCGTCGCCGGAGTTGAGGGCAGTCTGCAGCTTGCCGTCCAGGTCCTCGTTCTGGATGGCCTGGACATTGATGGTGACGTTCGGGTTTGCCTTTTCGAAGTCAGCGACAGCCGACTTCCAGAATTCCAGGCCGGGACCCGTCGTCGAATTCTCCCAAAGTGTCATAGACACCTTGCCGTCCGAGGAATTGCCGGAAGGACCGCCGCAAGCGCTAAGGGCTATGGACCCCAGGGCCAGAATGGCCGCCCCTCTCAAGAATTTCCTGGCTTTCATCTAATTCCATCCTGTTCTCGTCGTTGAGCCGTCCGTGGGGACGTGCGTAGGAGCGAAGCCCGTTCCTTGGCAGGGCATAAATGAATGACCGGCTCAGTGGGGCTAGAAGTGATCCGGAGCACCCCGGACGACTAAAGCCTGCCAATGGCCGGAGAGGCCGTCAAACGTTTTCGAAAACATTTTCCATGGCTAGAATCGTGACTTGTGAGAAGGCGTGCAACCATCCTCGACGTCGCCGAAGCGGCCGGCGTCTCAGTCTCAACCGTGTCCAAAGCAGTGAATGGACGCTACGGCATTGCGGTAGAGACGGTAGAACGAGTCCTACAGGTCGCGCGCGACCTCGGATACGAGTCAAGCCTCGTGGCCAGCAGCATGCGCTCCCGCAAGACGGGCGTCATCGGGGTGCTGGTGGCCGACTTTGAGCCCTTCAGTGCCGAGATCCTGAAGGGCGTGGGCTCCGCCCTCAGCGGTTCCCGCTACGACCTCCTGGCCTACAGCGGTTCGAACCAGCTCTCCTCCGAGGGATGGGAACGGCGATCGCTCAGCCGCCTGAGCGGGACCCTTATCGACGGCGCGATCATGGTGACCCCGACGGTTGTGAACGTCACTGCGGACGTGCCGATTGTGGCCGTGGATCCCCACACTGGCCGGGCCGACCTCCCCACCGTGGAATCAGACAACCTGGGCGGCGCACGTGACGCCACCAGGTTTCTGATGGGCCTCGGCCACCGGCGGATCGGCTTCGTCGCCGGCCGCCCCGACCTGCGTTCCGCTATCGCAAGGGAGGCGGGGTACCGCCGGGCCCTGTCCGAAGGCGGCCTTCCCTTTGACCAGACCCTGGTCGAGATCGGGAACTACGACCCCGAATATGCCCGTAGGGCAGCTCACCGCCTCCTCACCAGGCACGACCGCCCCACTGCCGTTTTCGCCGCAAACGACCTCTCTGCCATCGTTGTCATCGCGGTGGCGCGGGAGCTTGGAATACAGGTGCCCGGAGAGCTTTCAGTAGTCGGCTTCGATGACATTCCGGAAGCAGCCCGGCACGCCTTACCGCTTACCACGGTGCACCAGCCCATGAGCCGTATGGGCGCCTCGGCAGCCGCCTTGGTGGTGGCGCTCATGAATGGCGAGGCGCCTGAAACCACCCAGCTCAAGATGCCGACCCGGCTGATTGTCCGAACCACCACGGCCCCACCTGCTCCTTGAGCTGCCGGGGCTTCCCTTGCGCCCTTAGCTCAGGCCCAGTGCGACGGCCAGGTCCGGCCCAAGTGACTTCGCGAAGGTATTCGTCATGTGGTTGTCCCGGTAGACCAGAACGTTGCCAATGACAGCAGGGCAAAGACCTTCCCGGCAAAAGAACCTCGACAGGTCCACAACTTCGACGCCGTTAATCCGTCCGGCTGCCGACACAAGCGCGTCCTCACCGCTCGCCAGGGCTTCCGAAGCGGGCGTGGCACAGGCGTCGCCGTCGGCATGCTTCTGAACGCATTCCACCGGGTTCCCGTGGGGATATGGCAGGTCCGCGATGACGGCGACGCGGAGCCCGGCAGCGCGCAGGGCGGAAAGGGATTGGACATAACCATCCAGCAGCGGGGCGTCCGGCCCCCAGGACCATCCAAGCGCTTTCCGGTACCCCGTTTCGCGCATCCCGGCAACCAGGACAAGGTCAGGTTTTGCTGCCGCGATCTTTTCCGCCGTTACAGCGTTTTGGGCCGGGCAGTTGGTGTAGACGGTGGCGGCAGACCGTGGCGGCGTCAGCGCAAACGGGCAGCCATTGCGCACCATGGCGTGGATCCTGAGCGGAATATGTTTTGAGACGGCGATGAGGGGGTCAACAAACTGACCCGCATGGGAATCCCCGACAACCACGACAACCGGGGCACCTTGATCTGCCGTTGAACCGAACCAGCAATCCGTGTCGGGCACCAGGGCGGGGTCGTACACGCCGCAGGCCCCGACGCTCGTGGCCGGCACGTCCTGCATGGCCACTGAGGGGTCAGGGCGGACGGGCAGGCCGGCGGGGACGGCCGCAGGACGGGCAGACCACGCCTGCGCACCGGGGTAATCGTGATCGGACAGTTCGGTGGACAACTGTGCGCGCTTGAACTCGATGACCTGCCAAGGCGCCCACGCTGCCCCAGACACCACCAGCGCCACGCAAAGGGCCATGGCGTATACCCGGCGGTACGTGCGCCAGTCAGCCTGTCCGGAGTGGTGCCGGAAGCGCTGCTCCACCAGGTAGTAGGAGGCGGCGGCGAGGGCGAGGCTTACGACGGCGAGGAGGAGTGCTTCGCTGATGCGCGGGGCGCGGCCCAACAGCGCGACAGCGAAGACGATGACCGGCCAGTGCCACAGGTACAGGGAATATGACACGTCGCCAACGAAGGTCATGGGCCGGATGCCAAGGAACCGGGAGGCGGACCACGGAACGGCCATTGACAGGGTGCCCGTACGCAGCAGGATGGCGGTGCCCAGCACCGGAATGGCGGCGATGCTGCCCGGGAAGGCCATATCGGTGCTGAAGAGGAAGGCGGGCACAACGATGGCGGAGACGCCCAGCCAGCCGCTGAGTGAGGCAAGGCGGGCGGAGCCCTTCAGCAGGGTCGGGAGTAGGGCAGCGAGTCCGCCGACGGCGAGTTCCCAAATCCTGGTGGTGGTGGCAAAGTACGCGATGGTGTGCTCGTGGCCGCTCAGGTAGATGCTGTAAATGAACGATGCCAAGGCAGTTACGGATAAGGCCGGGACAATGAACCGGCCGGCCTTTTGCCCTGCAGCGTGGGCGGCGGCGACCAGGCCAAGGAAGAAGAACGGGATGACGAGGTAGAACTGCTCCTCGACGGCGAGGGACCAGAAGTGCTGCAGGGGAGACACTTCCTGCGTGGCACCCGCATAGGAAACGGCGGAAAGAGCCTGGTGCCAGTTTTGTACCTGGAGCAGCGAAAACAGGACATCGGAGGAGATGTTCTGCCAGCGGCTGGGGGCAAGCAGCAGGACAGCGCCGGCCAGGACTGCGACCAAAACAACTGCCGACGCCGGGAACAGCCTCCGGATGCGCCGGGTGTAGAAATCAAGGACGGAGATGGACGCGTTTCTGGCGGCTTCCCTTGCAAGGGAGCCAATGATGAGGAAACCCGAGACGACGAAGAACACGTCGACTCCTACGAATCCGCCCGGGAGGGCTTCCGGGCGAAGATGGTAGATCACCACGATCCCCACGGCCAGCGCCCGGAGGCCCTGGATGTCCGGCCTGGGGCCATGGCCGGCCCGGACGTGCCCCCGGCGTCGCTTAACCGCGGCGTGCCTCATTGCTTTCCCTCCGTACAACGCTGTCAATCTCCGCCCTGCAGGGGGAATCGAGGCGAGTGAGGCTCGCCGACAGCCGATTGTATCCGAAACATATCCTGCAGGATCCGGCGCGGTAAGGTCACCGGTACGATGCTTGCGGCTAGGGTGGTGCCTGTGCCGCCGCCGGGGCCTGTCGTGTCCGGGCACGCCGCGGCGGAACCCTGGACCGCAAAGGAGCTCCAATGGTTAGCGACTTCACGACCGGCTCACTTGAGTGCCTTTTCACGGGCTCGGTCTGGGCCGAAGGACCTCTGTGGGTTCCTTCGTCGCAGACGGTGCGCTGGAGTGACATCCCGAATGACCGCATCCTGGAATTCAGCCCGGCCAGCGGTGCCACCCGGGAGTATGCCGTCGGCGTCGAATACACCAACGGCCGCACCCTCGACGCCGACGGGAGCGTGGTGCAGTGCAGCCACGGCCGGCGCCGGGTGGAGCGGGACAGTGAAGGGACCGTGACGGGCCTGGTGGACTCCTTCGAGGGCCGCCGGCTGAACTCACCCAACGATGTGGTGGTGGCCCGTGACTCCAGCATCTGGTTCACCGACCCGCCGTACGGCATTCTTCCGGGGACGAAGGAGGGGCACGAGGGTGAGCAGGAATACGGCGGCTGCAACGTCTTCCGCTTCGATCCGGCCACGGGGAGACTCAGTGCTGTCATCACGGACCTGGTGCACCCCAACGGGCTGGCCTTCTCACCTGACGAGACGGTCCTCTACGTCGCCGACACCGCCGGTCCCCGTTACGGCGTCCCCCTGCGAATCGCCAGCTACAGTGTTGGCGATGGTACCTGCGGACCCCGGACAGGCACTTTGGAATTGGAAGACGGGTACCCGGCGGACGGCTTGAGGATCGACGTCGAAGGCAGGATCTGGACTTCAGCCGGCCCTTCGGTCCGCGTCTATTCGCCGTCCTCCGATCTCCTGGAGACCATCGCCGTGCCGGAAACCGTATCCAACCTGTGCTTTGGCGGCCCCGACGGGCAGGACCTCTACCTCACCGCAACCACCAGCCTGTACCGGATCCGCACCACCACCACGGACGCGGCCGCGCGCACCTTTCCGCCCGACACCAACTGATCGCGAGGACACCCATGCAGTACCGAACCCTAGGAAACAGCGGCACCATCGTCACCAGCTATGCGCTGGGCACCATGACCTTCGGCGCAGAGGCGACAGAGGAAACCTCCCATGCCATCCTGGACAGCTACTTCGAGGCCGGCGGCAACTTCATTGACACCGCGGACGTGTACAGCGCCGGAGTGTCGGAGGAAATCATCGGACGGTGGCTGGCCAAACGGCCCGAGGCCAGGGACAGCGCCGTGGTCGCCACCAAGGGGCGCTTCCCCATGGGGACGGCACCGAACGACGTCGGGACGTCCCGCCGTCGCCTGGCGCGGGCCCTGGATAATTCCCTCCGCCGCCTTGGCGTGGAACAGGTCGATCTTTACCAGATGCACGCATGGGACCCGATCACCCCGCTGGAGGAAACCCTCCGCTTCCTGGACGATGCCGTGGCAAGCGGAAAAATCGCCTACTACGGTTTCTCCAACTTCCTGGGCTGGCAGCTCACCAAGGCCGTGCACGTGGCCCGCAGCCAAGGCTGGAACCCGCCCGTAAGCCTCCAGCCGCAGTACAGCCTGCTGGTCCGGGACATCGAGTTCGAGATCGTTCCGGCCGCGCTCGACGCCGGTATCGGCCTGCTGCCCTGGTCACCGCTGGGCGGCGGCTGGCTGTCCGGCAAGTACCAGCGGGACCAGCGCCCGTCCGGTGCAACCCGCCTCGGCGAAAACCCCGAACGCGGCATGGAGGCCTGGAAGGCGCGCAACGAGAACCCGCGGACGTGGGCAGTTCTCGACGCCGTTGCGGACATTGCTTCTGCCCACGGTGTCAGCCATTCCCAGGTGGCGCTGGCGTGGCTGGCGGACCGGCCTGCAGTGACCTCGGTGATCCTGGGCGCCCGCACCACGGAGCAGCTGGCGGACAACTTGGCCGCCGCCGAACTGGAACTCACCGCGGAGGAAATCTCCCGCCTCACTCAGGCCAGCCAGCCCGAAACCGGCGTCTACCCCTACGGGCCGATGGCCCAGGAGCAGCGCAGCCGCAAGATGGAGGGCGGCCGGTAGCGAGCCACGACAGGTCCGGGGGAGCCCCCAACTTAGTGCTTGAGCACGTCCGGCAGTTCATCCACATACACGGTTTGCGGAGGGTCGAAGTAGATCACCAGCACTTCAGCACCCACCGGAAAGTCGCTGGCTTTGTCGAATGGGTGGGCGTGGAAGGCCATGATGCCGCCGAGATAGGGCAGCATGACTTCGCCGATGGTGCCCGGGCCAACCCGCCCGGTCACCCGGCCAATCTTTCCAGTCAGGCTGCGGTCAACGTTTTTGCGCATCCAGGGTTCCCCAAACCCGCTAGGAGCCCTGTGCCCGCGCGGGGCGCTTGGCGTCTTCACCCTTGCGCAGCGCTGACGCGAGGGCGGGGAGGTAGTCGCCGGCCTGGGCCAGGATTCCGCCCAGCATCTGGTTGACGCCCTCTCCGCCGTTCAGGACGGTCATGTTGCCGACATGGGAGAAAGGTTCCGCCGCCGCAGCAATGATGGCGGGCATGTTCTCGGCAAGCTGCTGGGATATGACTGCGTCCTGGTTGGTGCCCAGTGCTTCGGCGCGCGCCTTGATGCCGTCTGCCTCGGCCAGTGCCTTGGCCTTGATCGCGGAGGCCGCGGCATCTCCCTTGGCCCTGGTGGCGGCGGCTTCGGCCTCGCCGGTGACCTTGGTGGCACCGGCAGTGGCAGCGGCTGCGGTGGCATTGGCCTGGGCCAGCAGCTCCGTCCGCCGTGCGTTGGCCTGGGCTTCCAGTTCCGTTCGGCGGGCCAATGCCTCCGCGGCGCTGATGTCCGCGGCCTTCTTGCCCTCCGCTTCGGTCCTTGTGGCATAGGCCTTGGCGTCCGCCGGCTTCCTGACAATGGTTTGGAGCTTCTGCTCTTCGCGGTCGGCCTCGAGCTTGGCCACCTCCGTTTCCTGGACCACCACCTGCTGCCGTGCCGTCGCTTCGGCCAGCGGGCCGGCCTGGGAAGCGTTTGCCCTGGCGCGCTCGGCGTTGGCCTGCGCCACGGACTGCCTGATTGCGGAAGCACTCTGCGCGTCCGCAATCAACGCTGCCGCCTCTGCCTCCTTCTCCGCAGCTTCCCGGTTGCGGGTGGCCTCCGCAATGCGGGCCTCCATCTTCACCTGGGCGATATGCGGCTTGGCGATGTTCTGGATGTAGCCCGTTGGGTCCTGGAGGTCCTTGATCTGCAGGGAGTCCACCACCAGCCCCAGCTTCTCCATCTCCACGCCACTGGCGCTGCGGACTTGGGAAGCGAGCTTGTCCCGCTCACGGATGATCTCCTCCACCGTCATGCTGCCGATGATGGAGCGCAGATGGCCCTCGAAGACGTTATAGACCTGGCTTTCCATTTTTGGCTGCTGGCCCAGGAAACGGCGGGCCGCATTGGCGATAAATGGCGGGGCATCACCGATTTTGTAAATAACCACGCCCTCCACGACGACCTGGATGCCCTGGGACGTAACGCAGGAAACCTTGAGCTCGGTTTCATTCAACGTCAGCGACAGCGGCCGCACCGTCTGGAGGCCGGGCAGGACCAAGGCGCCTTTGCCGGTGACAATCTTGAAGTCCATTCCTTCCCGGGTTTCCAGCGTTCCGCGCGTGAGTCCGGAGATGATGAGGGCCTCATTAGGTTCAGCTACTTTCCACATCAGCTTGGTGGCCACCCAGATAAAGGCGATGGCAAAAAGAACCCCCAAAACAATGGCAATAAGCGGGAAGAACGGTGCAAAGTCCGGCATAACCAGATCCTTTCAATGCCGTGAACAGGCATCACGGTCAAGCCCCAATAAGTGCAGCCGTCCTTTTACCGCACCGCTGAAGTGCCCTCGATTCAGGCGTTTCCGGCCAGCTGTTGTAGACAGTTTGATTCGGCCCCGCGCAGGAGTCCAGAGCTGGGCCGACATTTGCCTGCGGCAACGGAAAATGGCTAACGACGACGGCACCTGGCGTCCGTTGTCGGGTCCGGCAACCGGGGCGGGACCAGGTCAGGAGGGAGGGCTTTTCTCCAGGTAGCCGAGGGCAGCGCTGGCCGCCCTCGCGGCGTCCGCGACCGCCGGACCCAGCCGCCCGACGTCGTCCGGACTTACGCGCTGGGTGGGAAAACCGACGCCCAGGACCGCAGCGAGGCGCCCGGCGTGGTTGAAGACCGGGGCGCTGATGGAGCCCACGTCTGAGTTCCGCTCCCCAAAGGCTGCGTAGAAGCCCGCAGCTTTCGCCTCGCTGACCTGGCTGTCGAGTTTCTCCCACGTATCCGGGGTCGCCGAGGTGTAGCTGGTCAGCTCCGTGTCCTGGATTGCCTCACGGGCTTCGGGATCGAAGGCAAGGAAGATCTTTCCCGGCGCCCCGGCATGCATCGGCATGACCTGCCCCACCAGGAAGGGCCGCATCACCACGTGACGGGTTTCGGCCACCGCAACCACAGTGCGGAAGGCGCCGTCACGCATGTACAGGCAGGCCGTCTCTCCGGTCTTGTCGCGCAGTTCCTGGAGGAAGGGATGGACCAAACGGACCACATCCAGGCCGAAGGTGCCGGGGGTGGCCCACTGGACCAGGCGCAACCCGATCCGGTAGCGGTCTCCGTCGCGGTCAAGGAACCCTTCCCGCACCATGTTCTGCACCAGCCGCTGGCATGTACTCGACGGCAGCCCCGTCTGCCGGACGATTTGCTGGAGCGTAGGTTCCGGGAACTCAATGGAAAAGCAGTTCAGGATCTCGCTGACTTTGCGCAGCACCAGGAGGGGCTGCGCGGATCCGCTGCTTCGCTCTGACGCCAACGCCTTTGTCCCTTATCTCAGCGATCTTCCGGGGTGTGAGTGGTTATTCTATGGCGCCGCGCCAGGTGAAGTTAATTGTTGACATAGGCAACGAGGACCCGCACCATGGGTTGGAGAACCGCATTGCGGGTCCAGTGGGCCTGATTTCGGAACCCCCATCTGTCCGATTTTGAAGCCAGGCCGGCGCCCTACTACATCTGACCAATGGAGTGATGATGAGTATTCAAGGAGTGACCCGGGAGCAGGCCGTAAGGCGGGCCACCGTGGCAAGTGTCGTGGGTACAACGATCGAGTGGTACGACTTTTTCCTTTATGGAACTGCCGCTGCCCTGGTGTTTCCCCAGTTGTTCTTCCCGGGCCAAGTGGCCTTCGCCGGTGTGCTTGCAGCTTTCGGCACACAGTTTGTCGGCTTTGTGGCCCGGCCCATCGGTGCGGCCATCTTCGGCCACTTCGGTGACCGGATCGGCCGCAAGACAACGCTCATGGCCACGCTTTTCCTCATGGCCTTCGGAACCGTGCTAATTGGCTGCCTCCCGACGTACCAAAGCATCGGCGTCGCCGCGCCGGTCCTGCTGGTACTGCTCCGCATCATCCAGGGCATCGGCGTTGGCGGCGAGTGGGGCGGGTCGGTCCTGCTGAGCATGGAATGGGGCGACCAGGCCCGGCGGGGCTTGTCCGCTTCCTGGCCGCAGATCGGGGTGCCGCTGGGATTGGTCCTGTCCACCGGCGTCGTCCGGCTGACTACTGCCGCCACCGGCGCTGAGGGATTTGTCGCCTATGGCTGGCGGATCCCCTTCATTCTGAGCATCATCCTGATCGGTGTAGGCCTGTTCGTTCGCCTGCGCGTCATTGAAAGCCCCGAGTTCGACGCCGTCCGGCAGTCCAACAAGGTGGTAAGGGCTCCGATCATCGAGGTGATCCGGAGGCAGCCCAAGGAGATCCTGCTCTCCGCACTGGTGCGCACTTCGGAACAGGCACCTTTCTACCTGTTCATTACCTTCGTGATCACGTACGCCACCAAGCAGCTGAAGCTGGACAGCAACTCCATCCTCGATGACACGCTGATTGCAGCAGCCTTGGGGCTGATCAGCGTGCCCCTCTTCGGGCGCCTTTCAGACCGTTTCGGCCGCCGGCGCGTCTACGGAACCGGCATCGTGCTCACGGCGCTGTTTGCATTTCCCTACTTTGGGCTGCTGAACACCCGGGACGCACTGTGGGTCGGCGTTGCGGTGGTGGTCAGCCTGATCCTGCACGACATCCAGTACGGCCCGCAGGCTGCCCTGATCGCCGAAAGCTTCGACACGGACATCCGTTACACCGGTGCCGGACTGGGATACCAGCTGGCCAGCGTGATCGCCGGTGGTCCCGCGCCCCTGATTGCGGCGGCGTTACTGGCAAACTACGGCAACTCGACGTCGATCTCGCTCTACATCATCCTCTGCTGCATCATCGCCATGCTTGCCCTGATCTTCCTGCCCAGGGCAAAGGGGGCGCTGGCCAAGGACGCCGCTGCCGCCGCGACGCCCAGGAACCTGTAGGACGAATGCGATCAGACTTTGACCCCGGCCAGCTGGGGCCGCGGGAGTTCTACAAGTTCCTGACCTCCGTAGTTGTTCCACGGCCCATCGCCTGGGTTTCGAGCACGTCACCGGCAGGCGTGGACAACCTCGCGCGTTCTTCACTGTCGCCTCGGTGGACCCTCCGATCATCCAGTTCACCTCCGTGGGGGAAAAGGACTCCTTGCGGAACATCGAGGCGACGGGGGAGTTCGTTGTGAACCTTGCTCCGGCCGCGCTGATCCAGGAGGTCAACGCCACCGGCACGAATTTCCGTTCCGACGTGAGCGAGTTTGATGCCGCGGGCCTCACCCGCGAGCCCAGCGCCGTGGTCCGGCCGCCCCGCGTCAAGGAGTCCCCGGCAGTTCTGGAGTGTTCACTTCACCAGACCCTGCGTATCGGCGACTGCGTCCTGGTGTTCGGGGTGGTGGTCCACGGATCAGTCTCCACCGGGGTGCAGGAAAGGGCAGCCGACGTATGGCGTCAGTAAGTGTTGAAGAAGCGGGAGCTGTCGCGACGCTGTCCTTTGGCAGCGGGCAACGGCTCAATGCCCTCGGTTACGCCGAGTGGCAGGAGCTGGGGCATGCAGTCAATGGGCTGGCAGCCAGCCCGTCCCTGCGTGCGGTGGTAGTGCGGGGCAGGGGAGGAGTGTTCTGCTCAGGTTTTGACGTGCGCGAATGGGAGGGCCGGACGGACACGGAGGTCAGCCGGACGTTCGATGTGATCGAGTCCGCCCTGCAGGCGCTCGAGGACCTGCCAGTACCTACCGTGGCCATTGTGGAGGGAGTAGCGGCCGGCGGGGGCTGCCAGCTGGCTCTCGCCTGCGACCTGCAGCTGCTCACCCCGTCGGCCCGCATCGGGATGCCTGTGGCGCGCCTCGGACTGCTGGTTCCAGCCACCTTCGCCAACCGCATGGCACTGCGCATAGGCCCGTCGCGGACCAAGGACCTTCTGTTTGGCGGCCGTATGCTGACCGCCCACCAAGCCTGGTCCATGGGCCTGGTCACCACCCTGGCTCCCGACGATGACGCGGATGCGCTGCTGGAAGCGATCCTCGATAATTGGCGGGGAGCTTCGGCGGCGTCCCTGCGGGCATCAAAGGCAGCCGTCAACGAGGGTCTGGGCCTGGTGACGGACGCCGGTCGTCGGGCAACACCGGGGCCTGCAGTGGATCCCGTTGAGTTCCAGGGCCGCGTCAAGGGCTTCCTGGCCCGTCAGCGAAAGAACGTGTAGCACTTCCGTCAGGACTTGCCCCGGTACGAGGGGCGCACCCCGGAAGCGGTTGCTGCGGCTGTTCCAGGACGGTGACGTCCAGGGCCATCCGGTGCCTGTCGCGCAGGCGCCCGTGCAGGACGTTGCGCAGCCCGTACGTCACCAGCCTCCGCTTGGTCAGGAACCGGAATTCCGCCTTATCCGAGGTCACCAGGTCCACGATGGGCCATGCGGCATCGTCCGCCGTCTGGCCCCACAGCCCGACGACCACCGGCAGGGCGCCGAGGCGGTGCTGGTACCCGGGCTGGGAGGTCACCCGCCCCAGGAGATCGGTCTGCACCAGGCCGGGATTCATGCCGTGCACCCGGACGCCGGTGCCTTTGGTTTCCAGCCGCAGCGTCTCCGTGAACTGGCGGACCCACCGCTTGCTGGAGGCATAGGCGTTCTGGAGCGCGACGGGCCCGCGGTCGCCCTGGCCGTACAGGTTGACCAGGTCGCCGTGGCCTTGGGCAAGGAACACCGGCAACGCCACCCGGGCGCCGTGGAAAGTCCCCAGGATGTTGGTTCGCACCACTTGCGTGAAGTCAGCCACGGGCGTGGACGCCGTCGGCCCGAACACGCCGGACACGCCTGGGTTATTGACCCAAATGTCCAACGTCCCCCGGCTGGTGGCCTCGTCCCGGAGCACCTCCACGTCCCCTGGCTCTCCGGTGTCGCACCGCCGTCCTGACGCCGCGATGCCTTCAGCCCGCAGGCGCCCGACGGCGGCAGCAACGCCGTCGTCCGACCTGGACGCCAGCACCACCGTTGCGCCGTGCAGGCCCAGAGCCCGTGCCATGGCAAAGCCGAGCCCGCGGGACGATCCGGTCACCACCGCTACGCGGCCCTGAAGCACGTCCCGGGGAAGGGCACCGCGTTGTAAACGCATTCCTCAGTGATACGCGCCCGGCGCGGAGGAGGGCAAGGGGCCGGCGGCTACCCGTGCCGGGCTGCGTGGCGGGCCTGAAGTGCGGCAGCCAGGTAGGGCGCGGTGCGGCTGTCAACGGAACGCGCGACGGCGGCCGGGTCACCGGCGGCGACGATCTCCCCGCCGGCGTCACCACCGGCGGGCCCCAGGTCCATCACCCAGTCGGCGGCGGCCACCACATCCATCGCATGTTCCACCAGGACCACGGTGTTTCCGGAGTCCACCAGCCGGTTGAGCTGCGCCATCAGGAGCTGAACGTCCGCGGGGTGCAGTCCCGTGGTGGGCTCATCCAGGAGGTACAGCGTGTGCCCGCGCCGGGCGCGCTGCAGCTCCGTGGCCAGCTTGATCCGCTGCGCCTCGCCGCCGGAGAGTTCGGTGGCGGGCTGGCCCAGCCGGAGGTAGCCCAGCCCCACGTCCTGCAGCGTCTGCAGGGAACGTGCCGCGGTGGGAACTCCCGTCAGGAAACCGGCGGCGGCGTCGACCGTCATGCCCAGTACCTCGGCGATGTTCCTGCCGTGGTACGTGACCTCCAGGGTCTCCGGGTTGTAGCGCGAGCCGTGGCATTCCGGGCACGGACCGTAGCTGCCGGGCAGGAAGAGCAGTTCCACGGCCACGAACCCTTCGCCCTGGCAGGTCTCGCAGCGCCCGCCGGGCACATTGAACGAGAAACGGCCGGGCCCGAACCCCCGGCTCCTGGCAGCCTCAGTGGCAGCGAACTCCTTCCGGACGGCGTCGAACAGCCCGGTGTAGGTGGCGAGGTTGGAGCGCGGAGTGCGGCCGATCGGCCTTTGGTCCACCTTGACCAGGCGGTCGATCCCTTCCAGCCCGCTCACGGTGCCGACGCTCAGGGGCCCATTGTTGTCTTCGGCCTGGTCCGGTTCCGGCTCATCGGCGGCAGGCCCGGTCACCGTGCGCAGTGCCGCGCCGGCCACGCCGGCCAGGACCTGGCTGACCAGGGTGGACTTCCCGGAACCGGACACACCGGTGACCGCCGTCAGGACGCCGAGTGGAAAAGCCGCGTCCAGGTTCCGCAGGTTGTGGCGGCTCACATCGCGCAGCTCAAGCCAGCCCGCGGGCTGCCGGGGCCCACCCCTGCCGGCGTCAGCGCCGCCGTCGCCCGTTGCCGCTTGCCGTTCCCCCCGGAGCTCTCCCTCCTGGAAAAGGAACGGCCGCGTCACGGACTCCGGCACTGCCTTGAGGCCCTGCACCGGGCCGCTGTACAGCACCTCTCCGCCGTCTTCGCCCGCACGGGGTCCCACGTCCACCAGCCAGTCCGCGCGGCGGACCAGGTCCATGTTGTGCTCCACCACGAACACGGAATTCCCGGACGATTTGAGCTGGTCCAGCACGGCAACTAGGGGTTCGGCGTCTGCCGGATGCAGGCCTGCGGACGGTTCATCGAGCACGTAGATCACGCCGAAAAGCCCGGAGCGCAGCTGCGTGGCAATCCGGAGCCGCTGCATTTCGCCGGGCGAAAGCGTTGGCGTGGGCCGGCCAAGCGCCAGGTAGCCCAAGCCAAGCTCCAGCAGCACGTTGATGCGCTGCAGCAGGTCCCGGGTGATGGCAACGGCCACTTCGTTGGACTCGGAGGACTGCCTTCGGGAGGCGGTTCCCGCAGCGGCCAGTTCCGTGGTGGGGCGGATAAGCTCCGCCAGTTTGGCCATGGGCACGGCGTTAAGCCCGGAAATGGTGTGGCCGGCGAAGGTGACCGCCAGAGCCTCGGGCCGGAGTCCTGTCCCGCCGCAGCGGGGGCACGGTCCCGTCTCCATGAACCGCAGCACTTTCTCCCGCATTGCAGGGCTCTTGGAGTCGAGCAGCGTGTGCATCACGTAGCTCTTGGCGCTCCAGAACCGGCCTTTGTAGGGCTTGGCCACGCGGTCCCGCTGCGGCGTCACTTCCACCACAGGCTGTTCTTCGGTGAACAGGATCCAGTCGCGCTGCTTCCTGGGAAGCTGATGCCAGGGGGTGTCGACGTCGTAGCCCAGGTGGGACAGGATGTCGCGCAGGTTCTTGCCCTGCCAGGCGCCGGGCCAGGCCGCGATGGCGCCATCACGGATGCTCAGGGACGGGTCTGGAACCAGCGATGCTTCACTGACGGTGTGGGCAGTACCCAGGCCGTGGCATTCCGGGCAGGCGCCAGCCGCAGTGTTGGGGGAGAAGGCGTCCGAGTCCAGCGAAGGGGCGCCGGCAGGGTAGGTGCCTGCACGCGAGAAGAGCATGCGCAGCGAATTGGACAAGGTGGTGACGGTCCCAACGGTGGAGCGGGAGGTGGCCGTGCCCCGGCGCTGCTGGAGGGCGACGGCGGGCGGCAGCCCGGTAACCTGTTCCACCTTGGGGTTGTGCCCCTGCTGGATGAGCCGCCGGGCATAGGGTGCCACCGATTCGAAGAACCTGCGCTGCGCTTCCGCGTAGATGGTGCCGAACGCGAGGGACGACTTGCCGGAGCCGGAGACACCGGTGAACGCCACGATCGCATCCCGTGGCACGTCCACGCTCACGTTCCGCAGGTTGTTTTCGCGGGCCCCACGCACCCGGACGAACCCGTCTTCGGCATTGCCGGCCGCAACGGACGGTAGGGTCGGGGCGGTCAGTTCGTCAGGGTTCTGTTTTGCATGCACCGCTTCGACTGTAGTGCCGATCCGTGGATGGCCGGGAATTTCTTTGCACCTGTTGGGCCGGCACGGGCGGATTTACACTGAATCATTCCGCGACGCTGGCAGGCGGGGAGGCTGACCGGGAAGAGAAGAACCAACTACATATTTGGGAAGGGCCGGCCATGGGCAACGCGTCGCAGGGAGCTAACAGGGCAGTATCGGAGGCCGCATCCGCCAGCCGCAGCCCGGTGGTCCGCATGTTGGCCCGGGCAGGATTTGTCTTCATCGGCCTGGTCCATATCCTGATCGGCGTCATTGCCCTGCAACTGGCCCGCGGCCAGGGCGGCGAGGCCGACCAGTCGGGCGCGATCGGAACGCTGGCAGCCAAGCCCGGCGGCGGCATCCTGCTTTGGGCCGGCGCCGTGGCCTGCGGCGCACTCGCCCTGTGGATGCTCAGTGAAGCGTTCTATGGTGCCCGCAGCGGGACTGAATCCAAAAAGAAGGTCAAAGAGGCGGCCACCGCCGTGGGCAAGGCCGTCGTGTTTGGTTTCCTGGCCTTCACCTTTGCCGTCTTTGCCTCGGGCGGCAGCAAGAACTCCAGCCAGTCGGCCAGCGACTTCACGGCAAAGCTGATGGGGGCACCGGCCGGGATGGTGCTTGTGGTTGCGGTGGGGCTGGCGATCGCCGGCGCCGGCATCTTTTATGCCTACCGGGGTGTTTCCCGGAAGTTCATGAAGGACCTGCAGGATCCGGGCAGCGCCCGCACGGCGGTCGAGTGGCTCGGAACTGTCGGCTACACAGCCAAAGGTGTGGTGCTCGCCGTCGTCGGCGTCCTGATCATCGTGGCGGCCGCCACCGCTGACCCGTCCAAATCCTCAGGTTTGGACGGTGGACTGAAAACCCTCGGGTCACAGCCTTACGGCGTGTTCCTTCTCGCCGCCATCGCGGCCGGGCTCATCTGCTACGGCGTGTACTCCATGGCGCGGGGGCGCTACGGAAAGTTCTGAACCCGCCCCGGACGGCCCCGCCAGGATGAGCGTTCCCGGGCGCCCCGGCCGAGGGCGTCCAGAGCCGCGCCCAACGGGAGGTGCAGCGCGGGCCCGTGGCCGGGGAGGATGACAGTGGCATCCGTTCCCTCCAGTTTCCGCAGGGCGGCCACCGCCTCTGCAGGGTCTGTGTGATACATCCGGTGCAGCATCTGCGGCCCTGCAGTCCGGCTGATCGGGTGGCCGGTGACGAACGAATCACCAACTGCGATGACGCCCGCCTCCGGAAGGAGGATTGCCGCGTTGCCCGGGGTATGGCCGGGCAGTGAGACGGCGACGGGGTTGCCCGGCAGGGACCGGAGCGTGGCCGCGTCCCACCCCTGTGCTCCGGCCGCAGGCTTCGCCGCCAGCGCACCGGCTTTTATGGCATGAACCATCCAGCGCAGGACGCGCGGCCGCCATGCACGCCTGAGCACCTGACCAAGGGTGACCTGGTGCTTTTCCGTTCCCTGCACGTGGGCCAGTTCTTCGGGGGCGCACAGCACCGGGGTTCCGAACGCCTCGGCGAAGTACGCCGCGGAGCCGGTGTGGTCCACATGGCCGTGCGTGACCAGCAGCGCAAGGGCGTCGGCAGGTTCCAGGCCCAGATAGCGGAGTGAGGCAAGGACGTGGCGGCGGTCGGCGGGGTAGCCGCTGTCGATGAGGATGAAGCCCGTCCCGTCCCGGACCACGATCCAGTTGGCGGCCGGCCCTTCGGCGAAGTAGATGCCAGGTGCCTGCTCGGAAAGGCTGGCGGCGGGGTTCCACGTGGATTGCTGCTGCACGGGTCAAGGGTAGCTGCCCAAGCGCAGCCGGGGTGGCCGTGGACCCCTGCCCCCAAACCCGGCCGAGGGGCTACCTAATGCCCTAAGACTTCCTGTGCAGTCGCTGTGCATCCTGTTGATTCTGGTCACCTTCGCCCTACAGTGTTCCCACAATTGCCTACGATGGGACACGGACAAAGGACAGATCGGCGGCAGCGAGTCAGCTGCCGCCACGCATTTCCAGGGAGGAGGCAGCACCCATGCGGCACAATTTCTTGCTTTCCGAGCACCCCGGGCGCGTTCTCGCGGCGGGAGCTGTTGCCCTCCTCCTGGCCGTCACATCGGGAAGCACGGCCCAGACCCAGCCATCCGCCACGGCGGCGCCTCCTGTCCGCGTGGTGGTGGTCGGGGACTCACTGAGCACAGGCCACGGTACCTCTCCACAGCAGGCATGGCCGGCGCTCATGCGGAAAGACCCGGAAGTGGCCGGCCTGGAAGTGGTCAACGCCGCCGAGGACGGAAGCGGCTACCTCAGCCTGGGTGACTACAACGGAACCTTCGGCACCCAGGTCGAAGACTTCGTCACCCCGGACACGGGCATTGTGGTCTTCTTCGGATCCGAGAACGACCTGGGGTACGCGCCCGCTGACATAGGCAGCGCTGCCCTTGCCGCAATGGACCGGGCGGAGACCCTGGCCCCTGATGCCAGAATCATCGTGGTGGGCCCGCCTTCCTACACGGCAACCCCGGACCCGGGGCTGGTGGACATCAGCGACCAGCTCAAGGCCGCCGCCCAGCAGGCCGGCGGGGAGTTCGTGGACCCGATTGCCGAGGGCTGGATCAGCGATGACTTCGACGATCTGATCGGTCCCGACGGCGACCATCCAACCGTCCAGGGGCAGCACTACTTGCTGGACCACATCGGCGCCTACCTTGAGCAGGCAGCCCCGGCGGCAGCGGCCGCCATGGAAGGGCGCCAGGACCCGCGCAGGCCTGCCGCCTAGTCCCACGGCCAGGACCGGAGAGGCCTGGCCGGAACCATCTGGATCAAAGCATCTAGACCAAGGGCCAGGGGTAGCGCATGCCCGTGCGGTCCACGGGGAGGACCTTTTCCTGCAGCATGCGTTGGACCCTGCGCTGGAGTGCGGCCACCTCGGCTTCGTCAAGCAACGCAGCGAGGTCGGGCGGCACCGCGGCGGCCAAGGGGCTGATGTCCTCGAGCAGGGCATCAGGAACGGGGTCGCCGGCGAAGTCCCAGATCACCGTCCGCAGCTTGAACGCGGCCGAGAAGCACAGGCTGGTCGATCCCCCAGATGTGGCCGTCGGTGCCGCGCAGCACGTGGCCGCTTTTCCGGTCGGTATTGTTCGCCACGTAATCGAACAAGGCCATCCGGGCAAGCTCCGGATGAGTTTCGGGGGAGTCGGCGAAAAGTGTGAAGTAGTGCTCCTCGAGGTCGCCCTCGATGAACCACTGCAGGGACCCCACCCCCAGCGGTGCATCCGTGCGGACCACCGTCGGCGGGACGATTCCCCATCCCAGTGCCTCACTGAGCAGGTACGCGGCCCGCTCCCGGCGGTGCAGGCCGGCGTCGAAATCTGCGAGCGGACGTTCCCCCGCAACGGGTTTATAGACTGCCCAGTTGGAGTCGTCCCCGCACGAAAGCTCCACGAGGAAGGTGGCATTGCTGCCGCTCATGATGCGGCCCAGCAACTCCACGCGGCCCTCCGTGAGGAGTGTCAGTTCCCGCCCGGACACCGCAGGCCCCACGCTAGTGCACGTCCATTCACTGCGCCCTCAGCCCGCTGAGGGGTTCGGACATCGAATTCACAGTGAGCACGGCGGGTGCCTGGCCGTCGGTGTAGGAGATCGCCGAGACCGACGCCGGGCTGATCATGATCCGCTGGAAGAGGTCCAGGTGGGTGCCCAGCGCGTGCGCCACGGCCGCTTTAATGGGGTCCGCGTGGGAAAAACAGACGACGACGGCACCCGGGTGCGCGGCCCGGAGTGCGTCCAGGCTGCCGACAATCCGGGCCTGCATTCCGGAGAACCCCTCGCCATTGGGGAAACGGAAAGCGGACGGGTTGTGCTGGACGGTTTGCCACTCCGGCAAACCCGTCAGGCCGGCGAGCGCGGCACCGGTCCAGTCGCCGAAATCGCATTCCAGGAGACCGGCGTCCTCGCTGACGGTGACCCCGGCACGGACCGCAGTAGGCTCCGCCGTCTCCCGTGCCCGCTCGAGGGGCGAGGAATAGACCGCGTGCACGGGCAGGCCGGAAAGGCGCTCAGCCACGGCGTCGGCCTGGGCACGTCCCCGCTCGGAAAGGTGCAGCCCCGGGGCCCGGCCGGGCAGGACGGTACCAGTGGTGGGCGTCTGGCCGTGCCGGACTAAAAGGATCAATGTGCTCTGTGTCATTGCGTCTAAGCGTAGCCGCGAGGGGACCCCGTGCCGAGCCTGCGAGGCGCGGGGAGCGGCAAGCGGTAGCCGCGAGGGGACCCCGTGCCGAGCCTGCTAGGCGCTGGGAGCGGCAAGCGGTACGGGCAGCCGTTTGGGAATCTGGAGGAATCTCTCGATTAGCCGCAGGGCGGGGCTTACGGTAGAGAGGTGACTGATCGCCCCGATATCTACACCGTTGGTGAACTCCGTGCGGCAGGCTACGTCCTCAAGGACCTTCGCCACGAAATCCGCGACAATCTCCTCGCCGCCCTGGCGGAAGGACGCGACCCCTGGCCAGGCCTCTATGGCTTCAGCAGGACGGTGATTCCCCAGCTGGAGCGGGCACTGATAGCAGGCCATGACATTGTCCTGCTGGGCGAGCGCGGCCAGGGCAAGACCCGCCTGCTCCGCACCCTGGCCGGGCTGCTGGACGAGTGGTCGCCCGTGATTGAGGATTCGGAGCTTAACGAGCATCCGTTCGAACCGATCACCGAACAGTCCCGGACCCGCGCGGTGACCGAAGGGGACCGGCTGCGGGTTGCATGGCGGCACCGTTCGGAGCGCTATGTCGAGAAACTGGCAACGCCGGACACCTCGGTGGCAGACCTCATCGGTGACGTGGACCCGATGCGCGTGGCCGAAGGCCGCCGGCTGGGGGACCCGGAGACCATCCACTACGGGCTCATTCCGCGCTCGAACCGCGGCATCATCGCCATCAACGAGCTGCCGGACCTTGCCGAACGCATCCAGGTGGCCATGCTCAACGTCATGGAGGAGCGGGACATCCAGATTCGCGGCTACGTGTTGCGGCTGCCGCTGGACGTGTTGGTGGTCGCCTCCGCCAACCCTGAGGACTACACCAACCGCGGCCGGATCATCACGCCGCTGAAGGACCGCTTCGGCGCGGAGATCCGCACGCACTACCCGATCGAACTGGAAGACGAGGTCTCGGTCATCCGGCAGGAGGGCCGCCTGGTGGCGGATGTCCCGCCGTTCATCCTGGAGATCCTGGCCCGCTACACCAGGGCGCTGCGGCAGTCGCCGGCGATCAACCAGACGTCCGGTGTTTCCGCCCGGTTTGCCATTGCCGGGGCAGAGACCATCGCCGCCGCGGCCCTGCGGCGGGCCAGCCTGCGGGGTGAGGACCAAGCCGTCGCCAGGATCATCGACCTGGAACCCGCCGTGGAGGTGCTCACCGGGAAGATTGAATTCGAATCGGGCGAGGAAGGGCGCGAGCAGGGCGTCCTTGACCACCTGCTGCGCACCGCCACAGCCGAGGCGGTCAGGGCCCATTTCCAGGGGCTGGACATGGGCCCGCTCGTGAACGCCCTCGATGGCCACCGGACCGTCAGCACCGGCGAGCAGGTCACAGCCCGGGAGTTCCTTGGCAACCTGCCGTCGCTGAACGGCTCCGGCCTCTACGAGGAAATTGGCCGGCGCCTCGGTGCGGTGAACGACGGCCAGCGGGCCGCCGCCGTCGAACTCGCCTTGGAAGGCCTGTACCTGGGCCGGCGGATCTCCAAGGAGTCCGACGACGAGGAAACCATTTACGGCTAAGCCCAGGAGGCACCATGGCTATCCACAAACGGTCCGCCAGGTACGGCCGGTACAGGGGCGGCCCGGACCCGCTCGCCCCGCCGGTGGACCTGGCCGAGGCGCTCGACGCCGTCGCCGAGGACGTCATGGCAGGCTACTCGCCGCGCCACGCCCTGCAGGAGTTCCTGCGCAGGGGCGGCCGGAACCGCGACGGGCTGGACGACCTTGCCCGGCGCGTCCAGCAGCGGCGGCGCGACCTGCTTGGCCGGCACCGGCTGGACGGCACCCTGGACGAAGTGAAGAAACTCCTGGACACCGCCGTGCTGGAAGAACGCAAGCAACTCGCCCGGGACGCCATGATGGACAACACCGACCGTGCCTTCCGGGAAATGCAGCTGCAGAACCTCCCGCCATCCACCGCCGCGGCCGTCAACGAGCTCGCATCCTACGACTGGCAGTCAAGTGCAGCCCGCGAGGCTTACGAACAGATCAAGGACCTGCTGGGCCGGGAAGTCCTGGAGCAGCGGTTCGCCGGGATGAAGCAGGCGCTGGAGAGCGCCACCGATGAAGACCGCGAGGCCGTAAGCGCCATGCTCCGGGACCTTAACGAGCTGCTGGGCAAACACCGGCGGGGCGAAGACACAGACTCGGACTTCCAGGAATTCATGGCCAAGCACGGCCAGTACTTTCCGGAGAACCCGCAGTCGGTTGAGGAACTGGTGGATGCCCTGGCCCAGCGCGCCGCCGCGGCCCAGCGGCTCCTGCAGTCAATGTCCCCGGAGCAGCGTGATCAGCTGATGCGGCTGTCCGCCCAGGCCTTCGGTTCACCCGAACTCATGGCCCAGCTCAGCGAACTCGACGCCACCCTGCAGGAATTGCGGCCCGGGGAGGACTGGAACGGATCGGAACGCTTCGAAGGACAGGAGGGCCTGGGCCTGGGTGATGGCACCGGGGTGCTCCAGGACATCGCCGAACTCGACGAACTGTCCGAACAGCTGTCACAAAGCTACAACGGCTCCCGGCTGGACGACCTGGACCTGGATGCCCTTGCGCGCCAGCTCGGGGAGAGCGCCGCGGTAAGCGCCAGGACGCTTGCGGAGATTGAGCGGGCGATGCAGGACGGCGGCTATCTGCGGCGCGGGGCGGACGGCGACCTTCGGCTGTCCCCGCAGGCCATGCGCCGGCTTGGAAAGTCGCTGCTGCGTGACGCTGCCAGGCAGCTGTCCGGGCGGCAGGGCAGCCGGGACACCAGGATGGCAGGGGCTGCGGGCGAACAGACCGGGTCCAGCCGGCAGTGGGAGTTCGGCGACGCCGAGCCCTGGGACGTCACCCGCACCATGACCAACGCCATCCGGCGGACCATGGCCGACGGCGGTGACCCGGCCCGCGGACTGCGCCTCGCCGTGGACGACATCGAAGTAGCGGAGACGGAAGCCCGGACCCAAGCCGCCGTTGCCCTGCTGGTGGACGTGTCCTTCTCCATGGCTGCCGAGGGGCGGTGGGTTCCCATGAAGCGGACGGCGCTCGCGCTGCACCACCTGGTGTCCACCCGTTTCCGGGGGGACCGGCTGCAGCTGATCACGTTCGGCCGCTACGCGCAGTCCATGGACATCGGGGAACTGACGGCTTTGCCGGCCCTGCGCGAACAGGGCACCAACCTGCACCACGGCCTGCTGCTGGCGGGCCGCTTCTTCCGCCAGCACCCGTCCATGCAGCCGGTCCTGCTGGTGGTTACCGACGGCGAACCCACCGCGCATCTGCTGCCCGACGGGGACTCCTGGTTCAACTGGCCGCCCGATGCGGAAACCATCCGGGCTACCATCGGGGAACTGGACCGGCTTGGCCGCATGGGGGCACAGACCACCTTTTTCCGCTTGGGGAACGACCCCGGCCTGGAACGCTTCATCCAGCGGATGGCGCACCGCGTGGATGGTCGGGTGGTGGCCCCCGAGGTGGGCGATCTGGGGGCCGCAGTGGTGGGCGAGTACCTGCGCGCCCACGTCCGCAGCGCCTACGCCGACGGCGATTGGTTCTGACCGGCGGTGGGCCAGTTGATGGTGGACCTGATCGTCACCCTGGACGGCTGTGCCAATGGGGAGGGTTGGCCGGGCTGGTGGGGCCTGGAAGGGCCGGAATACCTGGCCTGGCTCAAGCAGGAGGCCCGTAAGGAGCGGACCTATCTGATGGGGGCCAACACCTACCGCCTCATGTCCGGCATGTCGGAGGACGCGGCGGCCGGGGGTGAAGGGTTCTCCGCGGAGGAAGCCACTTCGCTGACGGGCCTCGCTGCCGTCCCCAAGGTGGTGTTTTCCTCCAGTTTAAAAACACCCCTCCGGTGGCCGAACTCCCAACTGGTGGCCGGGGACGCCGTTGAGGCCGTCAGGCAGATGAAACAGGCCTCCGCGGGGCCTTTGAGTACCCTGGGCAGCCTCAGCCTTTGCCGGTCCCTGGTTACAGCCGGCCTGGTGGACCGGTTTCGCCTGGTTGTCTTCCCCCTGATCACCGGCCGTACCGGAAGCGAATGGATCTATGAGGGCTACCCTGACGTTGCCCTGGAGATGGTGGACAGCAGGACCTTTGACGGGCGCCTCCAGCTGCTCGAGTACATCCCGCGCGTGATCGACACGCCGCAAGGGGCTGGGCAGGCGTAAAGCCTCCGGCGTCAGGTCACCGTGGAAGCACCACGACTTCGGTCCGGTAGGCCTGCGAGGAGCGCATGCTGCCGCGGAACCAGCAAACCGCATGCACGGCGGCGTCTCCGGGCGGCACCATCGGACGAAGGTTGTCCACGCCGGAGTTGGCTGTCACTGCCTCCCACTCCCACGTGGCGCCGCCGTCCCGGGTCCGGCCGGCGTAGAGCTCGTAATGTGCGGTGGCATCGCCGGTCCGGGGATCGGCCGGAGCGGAGACGTACACCCGGTCCAGGTCGTAGGGGTCCACCGCACCCAGCCCGGTGTAGTCCTGTTCGTGGGGGAGCAGGGCCGGGCCGGCCGCTGCGAGATGGTGCAACTGCCAGCGCATCCCGTCGAAGCGGGCGTAGAGCAGGCGGTGGTCATCGACGTCGAGCGCCTGCTCCCGCCCGAGGGCGCCGTTGACGTCGTTAGACCGGCAGCTGATGATGGCGGCCAGCTGGGAGCCCTGGCCGCGGACGTCGACGGTCCAGCCGTGGGTGAGGATGTCCCCGCCGAGTTCGGTGCCTGCCTTGAAAACCGTGGTGAGGGAGCTCTGGTTGATGCCGGGGAGCCGAGCAGGGGCTTGGAAACCACCTGGCCCTGTCCATCGTGCAGCGCGTTGTCCCGGATGAAGCCGTGATAAATGCTGTTGTTGAAGTCGCGGGGGTGGTGGTCCGTGGTGATGAGGTCGATACGGTCGGTGCCGTTGCCGACATAGCGGGTGTAGCCGTTGACGTAGCCGATTTTAGGCCGGGTAAAGAGCTTGCCACCGTAACTCCAGCTGCTGCCGTCGTCCTCCGAGACCATCATCGTGGGGTCGTCGTTGATGGCCCGGACAAAGTTGTATACCCGGGATTCCGCGTCCAGGCGGTGCAGGTTGGAGTAGGTGGCGCCGCGGCCGGCCGCCAGTTCCGTCCAGTCGAAGCATTCTTCCGGGCCCCATTCAGAGGCGTCGTGGGGTCGCGTGGAGATTCGCCAGCGGGAAAAGTTGTCTGTCTTGTGCTTCGCGTACATGGCCAGGTACCGGCCGTCCGGCCTGATCAGCAGCGCGGGCGCATTGTGGTCGTCGGGCTCCAGCCTCTGGTGCAGGACGTGCACCGTGCTCTGGCCGGTGGCCAGGTCCAGGACGGCAATTTCGATGTTGCCGCCCCGGCTTTCGCCGCCGGGGCCGTCGGGGGCAGCCACGGAACCCGCCAGCAGGGTGTTGGTAACGGGATCGACCAGGGCCCGCTCGTCCTGGAACCAGCACCATGCGCCGTTGTCGTTGATTGTGATCGGGTCCGCGGGCATGGCACTCCTGGTTCGAGTAGGAAAGCGTATTCCGCTATCCTCGCCCATGCCTCCCCGGGGGTCAACGCCTCTGAACCAGGTGGTCATCCCTGGGCGGCCGCTTCAGGCACGGGACCCGCCTGCTGCCGTACGGAGCCGTTCCGTGTCAGGATCAAGGTATGCCCCAGCGCCTCATGCTGCTCGACACTGCCTCCCTCTACTTCCGTGCCTTCTACGGCCTCCCGGACACCATCCGCCATCCGGACGGTACGCCGGTCAACGCCGTCCGCGGACTGCTGGACATGATCGCCCGGCTCACCATCGACTACCAGGCCACCCATCTTGTGGCTTGCTGGGACGATGACTGGCGGCCCCAATGGCGGGTGGACCTGCTTCCCACCTACAAGGCCCACCGGGTGGCCCGGGCGGTACCGGATGGCACGGACGTTGAGGTGGTCCCGGAGGGGCTCGAAGCGCAGCTGCCCATGATCCGCAGGGTGCTGGAGCTGGCCGGCATCGCGATCGTCGGCGCGGCCCACCATGAGGCCGACGACGTCGTTGGGACTTATGCGAGCCAGTCTGCCTTTCCGGTGGACGTCGTCACGGGCGACCGTGACCTTTTCCAGGTCTGCGATGACGAGCGCGGCGTCCGGGTGATCTACACCGCCCGCGGCATGAAGAACCTCGAAGTCATCACGGAAGAAAGCGTGGTGGCCAAGTACAAGGTGCTGCCGCAGCAGTACGCCGATTATGCAACCTTGCGCGGGGATGCCTCCGACGGCCTGCCCGGCGTGGCGGGAATCGGGGAGAAGACGGCTTCGTCCCTGCTGCTCAAGCACGGCACCCTGGAACGCCTGCTGGCAGCGGCGGAAGAGCCCGACGGCGGGGTATCCGGTCCTGTCCAGGCCAAGCTGGCTGCCGCCGCCGCGTACCTTGAAGCAGCCCCCGCCGTCGTCCGCCTGGTGCGGGACCTGGAACTTCCCACCCTTGACGAAGCCGGCGCCCTCCTGCACCCCGTGAGCGGCGAGCGGCGCGCCGAACTCGAGCGGCTTGCCGCCGACTGGAACCTGGGCGGATCGGTCCGGCGGCTGCTGGCCGCGCTGGACCAGCGCGGCTAGCCAGGCGCGAAGGGCGCGAATGGCCGCGACGAGAACCGTCATGTGTTACGTCATCCAGGGACACGGCAGGATCCAGGTGGACCAGTGCGGATGACGCCGGATGTACGGGCGTGACGCTGGATTGCGGTCCGAGTCCGCGCGTTTCAGGCCGCTTGAACAGGCCTGGTCGGGGTGGTTTGGTGAGGTAACGATCCAGATGAGAGGCCATTTCCATGACAGTCACTTCAGATCTTGCCCCGCGCCGCCTGCGCGATATTTTCGGAACATTCGCCAGTGGCCTGACCGTAATTACCAGTTCCACTCCGGACGGGCCCGCCGGTTTTACCTGCCAGTCCTTCGCATCCCTGTCGTTGGATCCTGCCCTAATCACGTTCAGCCCGGCGCGCACCTCAACCACGTGGCCGGTGCTGCGGAAGGCCGGTTCCTTCACCGTCAACATCCTCCCGGCAGAACACCAGCACCTCGCGGGGCAGTTCGCCCGCTCGGGAGCAGATAAGTTTGCCGGCGTCAGCCACACCTCCTCGCCGCTGGGAAATCCCGTGCTCGATGATGCGCTCGCGTGGATCGACTGCGAGCTCCACGCAGAGTACGACGGCGGCGACCACACCATCGTGGTGGCCGCGGTGCGGCACCTCCACGCGCGGCACGACGCCGAACCGCTGCTCTTCTACAAGGGCCGGTACGCCGGCCTTGCGCCGGCGGAGAGCCTGCTCGAAGCGGCGGGCTGACCGGGCCTGCCCATCGATGGGCGTAAGGCTTCCGCTCCGCGCGCGGGAACGCCGGCCTTCCGTACTCTTGCTTCAGGCCCATCAGGTAGTAAGCTTACTGAGCATTACTAGTAAGCTTGCTGATTAAATGGGATGGGAGCAGGAGCCATGGGCGCAATTTTCGGTACGGCCCTGTCACTGATGCTGACCGTTGGCGGGGCGGCGGTTGCCGCTGAGGGTGGCCCGGGAGCTGCCCAGCACTATCTTGCGGGCCATGTGCTCCTCGGAGTGGGCATCGGCCTGTTGATCGCCACCATCCTGCGGACGGCTGTCCGGATTCTCCTGGCCCGGCGTACTGCCCCCGCAGACAAGACCACGGCCGCGGCCGCCGGGGCCGAACCGGCCACCGTCACCGTGCTGCCTGTTCGCTCCACCGCTCCCATGCCGATGCGGGGCCGGCATGCCGCGTGAGGGGGAACCGGCCACGGCACCGGGACACACCGCTGAGGCAGCCGGGGCAAACCCTGCGCCAGCGCGCCGCCGGAGGCTCCGTGGCCTGATCGCCCTGTGCTGCACCCTGGTTGCCGCGGCGTTGGTGGTTGGCGCGGCAGGCATTCGCTCTGCGGACGCCGACGAAAACGTCCTCCGGGGCTTCCAGATCCGCGTCCTGAGCATCAGCCAGGCGGCCGCGGAGAACAGGATGGACGGGGCACTGGCCGCCCTGCAGGCACTCGAGAAAGACCTGGGTGACGCGGCGGCAGCGGGGCGCCTCTCCGCCGCACGCTACCGCGGCATCGAGACCGCGCTCTCGGCAGTAAAGTCGGACCTCGCCACGAAAGTGGCGGCCGCCGCAGCACCTCCCGCGCCGGAACCCGGTGCAGCCGCTCCTGCCCCCTCCGACAGCACCCCACTTGCCGACACGGACCAAAGTGGACCCGTCCCCGCTCCCGTGGAACCGGCGGTGCCTGCCGTTGCTCCCGCCCCTGAACCGGCCGCGGATGTTCCCGGCGACCAGCGGTCGGACACTGCCAAAGAAGCCAAGGACAAGAACAAGGGCAAGGGGCAAGGAAAGCCCTGACCCCAACGGCGGGGTGCCACACGGCAGGGCAGAATGGACGGATGACTCCCCTTGAGGGCCCTCTGCCCGCCGACGCCTTCGACCTTGCGGCCATCGGCGCCGGGCTTGCCTTCGAGGGTTCCCTGTCCGCATTGCGCAGCGTACTGGAAAGCGGCAGCTCACCCGGCGCAGCTGTGGTGCAGGCGCCGCCCGGAACAGGAAAGACCACGCTCGTCCCGCCGCTGCTGGCGAATCTGTACGGCCGGCGCGGGCGCGTCGTCGTCACCCAGCCGCGCCGTGTTGCCGCCCGGGCCGCTGCCCGCCGGCTCTCCGTCCTGGACGGAAGGGGGCGGGGGGAAGGCCGCGTGGGCTACACCGTCCGCGGGGAACGCCAGGCAGGCCCCGGCACCCGGGTCGAATTTGTCACCCCGGGCATCCTGCTCCACCGCCTGCTGGCCGATCCCGGGCTTGACGGGACCGCCGCCGTCGTCCTGGACGAGGTGCACGAACGTGGGCTGGAAACCGACCTCCTGGTGGGCATGCTCGCGGAGGTCCGGGCGCTCAGGGGCGACCTCGCCGTCGTCGCCATGTCTGCAACGCTGGACGCGCCAAGGTTCGCCGGGCTGCTGGGGGATTCCGACGGCGGCATGCCGGCACCCGTGGTCGACTGTCCTTCCGTGAACCATCCGTTGGAGGTCCAGTGGATCCCGGCGCCAGGGGCGCGGCTGGACGCCAGGGGGGTGAGCCGTTCCTTCCTGGACCATGTGGCCGCGGCAGCGGCGGACGCCCACGCCCGCGCCATCGCCGCCGGCCAGTCAGTGGACGCCCTCGTGTTCCTCCCTGGCGCCCGGGAGGTCTCCCACGTTGCAGCAGCGCTGCGTACCCGCACTGGTCGCACCGTGGACGTCCTCGAACTCCACGGCCAGGTGGGCGCGGCGGAGCAGGACAGGGCGGTGTCGGGACGCGGTCCCGGTGACCCGCCGCGGATCATCGTCTCCACCGATCTTGCCGAGTCTTCCCTGACGGTGCCCGGCGTCCGGCTGGTCATCGACTCCGGGCTCGCGCGCGAGCCGCGGCGGGACTCCGGCCGGGGCATGAGCGGGCTGGTGACGGTCTCCTGCTCCCGCGCGTCCGCCGACCAGCGTGCCGGCCGCGCCGCGCGGCAAGGGCCGGGAACGGTGGTCCGCTGCTACTCGCAGCAGGCATACGGGGCGGCCCCCGCCCACGTGACGCCGGAAATCAACGTGGCCGACCTGACAAGTGCCGCCCTCACACTGGCCTGCTGGGGTGCCCCGGGCGGAAGGGGGCTCGCCCTTCCGGATGCACCCCCGCGGCTGGCCATGGAGGACGCCGTCGAGGTGCTCCGCGAGCTGGGCGCCGTGTCCGACGACGGCCAGGTGACGAAGGCGGGGCGCGCCCTTGCCGGGATACCCGCCGATCCCCGGTTGGCCCGGGCATTGCTCGACGGCGGCGCCTCCCATGGCCAGCAGCTCGCCGCCGAGGTGGTGGCGGCGCTCTCCGGGGACAACCGTGCCCCCGGAGCCGACCTGCCCCGCCTCCTCGCCCAGCTCCGTGCCGACCCGGGCCCCGCGGGCCGCCGCTGGGCAGAAGAGGCCAAGCGCCTGGCTGGCCTGGCACGGCGGCAAAAAACCGCTGCCGTGGCAGGCCCTGCCATACCTGCCACCGGCGGCGAAGCTGTAGGGGCCGTCGTCGCCCTCGCCTTTCCGGACCGGGTGGCCCGCCGCGTTCCCGCCAGCGGGGGCGCCGGGCAGTACTTACTTACATCCGGTACCAGGGCCGGCCTGCCCGTTGGCAGCAGCCTGTCGGGGGAGGAATGGGTGGCCGTGGCGGAAGTGTCCCGGACGGAGGGCCGGGCCGCTGCCGGAACCGGCGCCGTGATCCGCGCGGCTGCACCCCTTTCGGCGGCGATGGCCGAAAGGGCCGCGGCGAACCTGCTGGCCGAGACGGTGGACACCGAATTCCGTGGCGGCCGGGTGAGTGCGCGAAGGACCAGGCGGCTCGGGGCCATCGTGCTGTCCGCCACGCCGGTCCGCCCCACGGCAGAGCAGGGCAGGAGGGCCGTGGCGGCGGCGCTTCAGTCCGGGGGGCTCTCGACGCTGGCATGGTCAGCGTCGGCGTCCGTATTGAGGCGCAGGCTCGCCTTCCTGCATCACGGGCTGGGAGCGCCCTGGCCCGATATGTCGGACAGTGCACTGCTGTCGCGGCTGGAAGACTGGCTGGGGCCGGAGCTGGAAGAGCTCGCCGCCGGCAAGCCGGTGGGTTCCCTCGACCTGGCCCAGCCCCTGCGCCGCCTGCTGCCGTGGCCCGAAGCCGCCCGGCTGGACGAGCTCGCCCCGGAAGGACTTGACGTGCCCAGCGGCGCCAAAGTCCGGATTGACTACCCGGAGCCCGGTGACGGCGCGGCTGCCCCGGTGGTGGCGGTGAAACTGCAGGAGTGCTTCGGCCTGGCCGAATCCCCGAGGCTGCTGGGAGGCAGGGTGCCGGTGCTGTTCCACCTGCTTTCGCCGGCCCGCCGCCCCCTCGCCGTCACCGATGACCTCACCTCATTCTGGTCGGGACCGTACAGCCAGGTACGTGCGGAAATGCGGGGCCGCTACCCCAAGCATCCGTGGCCGGAAGACCCCTGGTCCGCCCCGGCCACGGCACGGACCAAGCAGCGCAGGTAGTGGCTGGCCGAGGACCCTTAGGAGTGCGCTGCAATGAAGTCGGCGACCGGGGCGGCCAAGGACGCCCCCACCTCGTCGGCGGGGCGCTTCTTGCCCGCCACCGCGAACGAGTGGTCACCGCCTTCAACCCACTGCAGGACGGCACTGGGCCCGATCCGGGACACGACGTCCGACAGGATGTCGGCGGTGGCAAAGGTGTCCCGGGTCCCCTGCAGGAACAGCATGGGCGTGGTAAGCCCGTACAGGTGTTCGTCCCGGAGCTTGTCGGGTTTCCCCGGAGCGTGCAGGGGGTAGCCCAGGTACACCAGGCCTGCGGCGTTCATCCCCTCGGCCACGGCCATGGAGGCCATTCGTCCGCCGAACGACTTGCCGGCAGCCCACACCGGGCCGCGGTCAGCATGCGCTTCAGCCTGTGACCGGGCCGCAGCCATCGCGGCCCGCCAGGCGGCAATCGCCGCGGGAGGGCGGTCGGGAAACTTCCGCCCTGCCTCCCGGTAAGGGAAGTTGAAGCGCAGGGTGGCCAGGCCCAGGCGGTTGAGGGCATCACTGAAGCCGCGGAGGAACGGGTGCTCCATGCCCGCGCCTGCGCCGTGTGCCACCACCACGGTTGCGGTGGGCTCCGCGGGGCGGGCATAGACGGCGGAAAAGGTGGCGTCACCTGCGGTGATGGTGAGCTGCTGTTCGGAGGCTGGCATGGGTCCATCATGCCGGAGCCCTGCCGGATGTGCCGGTCCCGGCCTGCGCCGGGGTGTACGTTGTCCCCATGGCGAGTGAACAGACCACCATCACAGTGCAGGGTCCCCACGGTCCGCGGGAGATGCGGATTTCCAGTCCCAGCCGGGTCCTGTGGCCGGACCTGGGCCTCACCAAGCTGGACCTGGTGAACTACATCTGCGATGTGGGGGAGGCGTTCATCGCCGCCAACGGGGACCGGCCGGTGGCGCTGCAAAGATTTTCCGGCAACATCGACGGTGAACAGTTCTTCTCCAAGAACCCGCCCAAGGGCACGCCGGACTTCATCCGCTCAGTCAAAGTGGTCTACCCCAGTGCCCGGTCCCACCCGCAGCTGGTGTTCGATGAGCCCGCGGCCGCCGTCTGGGCCGTCCAGATGAACACGGTGGTGTTCCACCCCTGGCCTTCGCGCGCAGAAAACACCGACAACCCGGACCAGCTGCGCATCGACCTCGACCCGCAGCCCGGCACCGACTTCGATGACGCCGTCCCCGCCGCCCTGGTGCTGAAGGAGGTCCTCGCCGAGGCCGGGCTGACCTGCTTCATCAAGACTTCCGGAAACCGCGGACTCCACGTCTATGCGCCCATCGAACCCACCCGCGAGTTCCTGGACGTCAGGCATGCAGTCATCGCCGCTGCCCGGGAAGTGGAGCGGCGCATCCCGGACAGAGTGACCACTGCCTGGTGGAAGGAAGAACGGGGCCGGCGCGTGTTCCTGGACTTCAACCAGGCCAACCGCGACCGCACCATCGCCGGCGCATACAGCCCGCGGGCGCTTCCGCACGCCCCAGTCTCATGCCCCATTACATGGGACGAACTGGAGCACGCCGATCCGAAAAACTTCACCATCCTCACCGTCCCCGGACGGCTGAAGGCGGTGGGCGATCCCTGGGCGGATTTCAGTGCAAGCCCCGGCACCATCGATACTCTGCTGGAGTGGTGGGACCGCGACTGCAAGGCCGGCCTGGGCGAGTTGCCCTTTCCGCCGGACTACCCCAAGATGCCGGGGGAACCGCCGAGGGTCCAGCCCAGCAGGGCACGCAAGCAGGACTAAGCCGCCCACCCGTAATGGGGCACGTTGACACGGACCCGCCGGCCGCCGTCGTAACTTACGACGGCGGCCGGCGGCAAAGTGCCCCGCGACGGCTCCCTGCGGATACTCCTGTGTGGGTTATTCGAACCTGGACGGATCGCCCATGCCGCGCCGGACAATCTCGGCGACCCCGCTGGAGAAGTCCACCACGGTGGTGGGCTCGGCGCCGCAGTCCCCGGCGTCGATGACGGCATCCACCTGGTGGTCCAGCCGCTCCTTGATCTCCCAGCCCACGGTCAGCGGTTCCTCCTCATCCGGCAGAAGCAGTGTGCTGGACAGCAGCGGCTCGCCCAGTTCGGCCAGCAGCGCCTGCACCACGCGGTTGTCCGGGATACGCACGCCCACGGTCTTCTTCTTGGGATGGAGCAGGCGCTTGGGAACTTCCCTGGTGGCGGGCAGGATGAACGTGTAGCTGCCGGGGGTGACGGCCTTGATGCTCCGGAACACGTCATTACTGATGTTCACGAACTGCCCCAGCTGGGCGAAGTCCCGGCAGACCAGCGTGAAGTGGTGCTTGTCATCCAGGTGCCGGATGCTCCTGATCCGGTCCAGGGCCTCGCGGTTGCCCATCTGAGCGCCCAGCGCGTAGCAGGAGTCGGTGGGGTAGGCGATCAGGCCGCCGTCGCGGATGATCTTCACCGCCTGCGCAATGGCGCGGGGCTGGGGGTCGTGGGGGTGGACATCAAAGAATCGGGCCATGCCCCGAGCCTACGTTCCCGCGGGCCGCACCGCACCCCTCCTCCGCCGCCGGCCGGCGCGGCGGAGGAGGGCACCTGCCCTGCCCATTGGTGGGAGAATGTGCCTCATGGCTAGGGAACGCATCGTCATCGGCCTTAACGGCAGCGGCGAGGGAGACCTCCTGGTGCGCCGCGCCGCGAAGCTCCTGGAGCGGGCGGGCGAAGGTGACGTCCTTGCCGTCCACGTCCGGACCCCGTCCGGCGCGCAGGGCGAGTCGCCGCATGCGCTGGAGGCCCAGCGGCAGCTCGTCGCAGGGCTCGGCGGCAGCTATCACGCGCTTTCGTCCGGCGACGTCGCCGGGGCCCTGCTCGACTATGCCCGCGCGCACGATGCCACGCACATCCTGGTAGGGCAGAGCCGCCGCAGGTTTGCCGTCCTGTCCGGCGGCAGCGTGGAAGCGAAGGTGGTGCGCGGTGCCGGGGACATCGATGTCCAGGTGGTGCCCCGGCCTGCGGTGTCCCGGCCATCCCTGTCCAGGGGCGCCGGGCAGCGGACCGCATTGGGGCGGCGCAGGGTGATGATCGGGTTTGCGCTCGCCGCCGCGCTTCCGGCCGGGCTGCAACTGCTGTTGGCAGTCTTTGACCACAGCGTGGCCACGGCGGCACTGCTGCAGCTGGCCGGCGCGGTGGCCGTCGCCCTGGTGGGGGGCCTCTGGCCCGCGATTGCGGGAGCATTATGGAGCAGCGTGCTGGTCAACTACTTTTCCACGCCGCCGCTGCGGGATCTTGCCATCCACGACCCTCAGGACGTCCTGTCGCTGGCTGTGTTCGCCGGGGTTGCCGTTGCGGTGGCAGGGGTGGTGGACCGGTCTGCCCGGCGGTCCAAGGAGGCTGCCACGGCACGGGCCGAAGCAGCCACCCTGGCCGATCTGGCCCTCGCGGCGTCCCGGGACGAGGACAACCTGAAGGGGCTTTTGGCTGAAGCGGTGAACGTTTTCGGCGCCACCGGCGCCGCTGTCCTGGCCCGGCCCGGCGCCGGACCCGGTACCGATGGGCACGCGTCCGCCGGGGGCAGTGACGGGCCGGGCACGGCAGTGAAGGACGACGCCGGATCGGACGTTGGGCTGGGCGGCTGGCAGGTGGTTGCCGCAGCCGGGGATGCCGCGGACCGGCTGCGGGGGCCCCTGGCCGGGGTTCCCGCCACCGGAACTCCCGCTACCACCGTTGAGCAGGTGGATGAGGAAACCTCGCTGGTGCTGCTGGGGCGTGAGGTTCCACCGTCCGGGCGCAGGCTGCTGGCCGCTTTCGCGGTCCACGTCAAAGCACAGCTCGAGCGCCGCCAGCTGGCAGCCACCCGCACCGAAATGCTCCGCCTCGCGGAGGGAAACGCCATGCGCACTGCCATCCTCCGGGCAGTGTCCCACGACCTCCGTACGCCCCTGGCCGGCATCAAGCTGGCTGCCGGCGGGCTCCTGCAGCACGGCGTCGCCTACACCCCGGCGGAGCAGCATGACCTGCTGGAGACCATCGATGAGTGCACGGACAGGCTGGACCTGCTGGTGGCCAACCTCCTGGACATGTCGCGGATCACCGCGCAATCGGTGGAACCGCTGCTGGGCCCGGTCCGCTGGTCCGAGGCCGTTGAAGCTGCTTTACGGGGCCTGCCCCGGGGAGCGGTGAGGGTGGCGCTGCCGGCCAACATGCCCCCGGTGGATGCCGATGCCGGCCTGCTGGAGAGGGCGGTGGCCAACATCCTGGAAAACGCGCTGAAGTATGCCGCGGGCACGGCTGTAGTGGTGGCAGGCGTTGCCGGCGGCAGTGTCCTGGACGGTCATCCCTGTGGAGAGTTGCAGATCATTGACCACGGCCCCGGCGTTCCGGCCCGCAAAGTGGTGGAGATGTTCCGTCCGTTCCAGCGGCTCGACGACACATCCACGTCCACCGGGATCGGACTGGGACTCTCGGTGGCGCAGGGCTTCGTCCAGTCGATGCGGGGAACGCTCACCGCCAGGGAAACCCCGGGCGGCGGCCTGACCATGGTGATCCGCCTGCCCCTCTCTACCGGCATACCGGCCAGCGCCCCCGCCGGCGGCAGCCCCGGCATTCACACGGCTGCCGGGGTGCAGCCATGAGGGGGAACGACGGCGGCACCCCTGGCAGTGCCCGGCAGGCCAGGGCGAGGGTTCTGGTCATCGATGACGATCCGCACCTGTTGAAGGCCCTCCGGATCACGCTCGCCGCGCACGGCTACGCGGTGGACACGGCCGTGGACGGTGCTTCCGCGCTCGCGGCGGCCTCCCGGTCCGCGCCGGACGTGCTGGTCCTGGACCTGGGCCTGCCGGACATGGACGGGACCGAGGTCCTGAGGAACCTGCGCCGCTGGAGCGCCGTGCCCGTCCTGGTCCTGTCCGCCCGCCATGGATCCCCGGACAAGGTGGGCGCCCTTGATGCCGGCGCCGACGACTACATCACCAAGCCCTTTGGCCTCGATGAGCTGCTGGCGCGGCTGCGTGCCCTGCTGCGGAGGGTGCCGCAGGCCAAGACACACCCCTTGGTCAGCTCCGCCGGCTTTACCGTTGACCTCCTGGCCCGGCAGGTCCTGCGTTCCGGGCAGCCCGTGCGGCTCACCCCCACGGAGTGGAACATCCTGGAAATCCTGGTCCGCAACCCGTCGCGGCTCATCTCGCAGCAGCAGTTGCTGGCCGAAGTCTGGGGACCGTCCTACGGTAAGGAAGCCAACTACCTCCGTGTGTACATGGCCCAGTTGCGGAGGAAGCTGGAGGACGATCCAGGCAATCCCCGGCACCTGCTGACCGAAGCCGGCGCCGGCTACCGCTTCGTGCCGTGAACAGGGGAGTGTTTCCCTTCCGGGCCGTCACAGCATGGGGCAGGATGGTGTCTGCCCCAGTTCCGGCCGACGCGGTTCCGGCCCCTTCGAAGGAGACCCTCCCATGCCAACAGTCCTCAATCCCTACCTGAGCTTCCGCGACAATGCCCGCGAGGCGATGAACTTCTACCAGTCCGTGTTCGGCGGCGAACTGACGCTCAGCACCTTCGGCGACTTCCAGGCCGGCGAAGACCCTGCGGAAGCGGAAAAGATCATGCATGCCATGCTGGCCACCACCCAGGGCCTGGTACTCATGGGCGCGGACACCCCCAACAGCATGCAATACCACCCTGGCTCCTCCATATCCATTTCCCTCAGCGGGGACGATGAGGTGGAGCTTCGCGGCTACTACCAGAAGCTCAGCGCCGACGGGGGAGCGGTGACAGTTCCCATGGAAAGGGCTCCGTGGGGAGATGTTTTTGGCATGTGTACCGACCGGTTCGGAGTGTCCTGGCTGGTCAACGTCAACGCCGCGCAGGTGACTCCGGCCTCCTGAGCTCCCTGCCCCGCCGCCGGGTGGCGGATCTTCCCTTGCTTCTTGAGGCCGGGCCCGCGGGCTGGGAGGATTAACGGGTGAGCCCCCTCATGGAGTTTCTCTCCGACAAGTGGTGGATGGTATTTCCGCTGATGGCGTTCGCCGGTCGCTGGGCAAGCGGCTGGCGGCAGGCAGGCGAACGCCGGCACCGGCGCCGGGTTGAACTGTACAAGCTCAGGAACCAGGCGCTGGAAGCCGAAAGGGCCTCCGTGGGCGAGGTGCAGGCGCTGATGGCGACCCACGACGCGACCAATCGGCGGTGGCTCGACTATGAGCTGGACGTGGGCAAGCTGATCGATTTCCCGATGATGACGGACGTCCGCGAACCGCTCACGGTAGCCTTCCTTCGGGCCAAGCGGGAAGCGGACGGCCAGCGGCCCGCCTCCGCCGAAAACCTCCGGTCGGTGGCCGGCCTTGACGCGTACCGGCAGGCGGTCAACAACTTTGCGGTGGCGCTTGACGTGGCCGAGCGGGAAGCCCGGCGCGTCCGGGACAGCAAGTTCAGCGGGCCCGAACGCGAACGGCTGGCCACGGCACGCAAACTGCTGATGATCGCCGAGAACGACGCTGCCACCCCGGCCGAACGTCAAGCCGCCTACAAGCGGGCGCGTCATGAGCTGGACGGCCTCATCGTCCTGCCCGATGTCACGGTGGCGGCCCTCGAAGAGAAGATTGCGCCGGAACTGGATGCCGGGCCACGGCCGCCCCAGTTCCACCAGGGCTGAGTCCCTGCAGGTGCAGTGTGTGGCGCACGCTCTATTTGGACGTCGACGGGGTGGTCTGTCCGTTCGGCCCGGACGGCGTAACCGGCTGGGGCTCTGAATGGCGGCGCGCCAACGCCGGGCTGCTGCCGGTGGCCTTCGCTGCCAAACTCGTGACCGGGCTCAACACCCTGGCCCGGACGCCCTGGCTGCGGTGCGTCTGGCTCACCAGCTGGGAGGAACTGGCCCCGCAATACCTGTGTCCCGCCGTCGGACTTGCCGGCCGGAACTGGCCGTACCTCGCTGCGGACGGGGCCGCCGGCGGGACCGGCTGGTGGAAGCTCCGGGCCATCCAGGCGGATGTTGAAAAAACGGGCCCGGATGCCGTGGCCTGGGTGGACGACCAACTGGCCTTCGAGGCTGAAGCACAGCAGTGGGCCCGGATCCTTGGCCACCGCATCCTGACCGTCTCGCCGCATCCCCGGCGCGGAATAACGCCTCCGGAACTGGACCGGCTCCGGTCTTTCCTGCTCCAACCCGTGTTTTGACCTCATGCCCGGGACGCGTACGATCGTTAGGGTTTCCCGCCGGTTGTGCCCGCGCCGCAAGTCATTCCACGCAAACAGCTGGTGAACTATGCTGTGCAAGGCAGCCTGGTAAGTGAAACTGCTGAACGTCGACTCTGCAGATTGGGCAACAGGTGGATATCACCTTCATGGTGGCGCTGGTCATCGCACTGGCACTATTTTTCGACTTCACGAACGGCTTCCACGACACCGCGAACGCCATGGCAACGCCCATCGCGACGGGTGCCATCAAGCCCAAGACGGCCGTCGCCCTGGCGGCGGTGCTGAACCTCGTGGGCGCATTCCTTTCCACCGAGGTTGCCAAGACAATCTCCGGCGGCATCATCAGGGAGGGATCCGGCGGCGTCCAGATCACCCCGGAGATCATCTTCGCCGGGCTGATGGGTGCCGTCCTGTGGAACATGATCACCTGGCTCAAGGGCCTGCCGTCCAGTTCGTCGCACGCGCTGTTCGGCGGACTCATCGGCGCAGCCATCGTCGGCGCGGGTTTCAACTCCGTCAACCTTGAAACCCTGCTCCAGAAGGTCATCCTTCCCGCTGTTTTCGCACCTGTCATTGCCGGCCTTGCCGCCTACGTCTGCACGCGCCTGGCCTACGCCCTGACCTCCCGCCACGATCCCGAGACGGGCACCAAGCTCACCCAGAAGCGCGGCGGCTTCCGCACCGGGCAGATCTTCACCTCCAGCCTGGTGGCCCTGGCCCACGGCACCAACGACGCCCAGAAGACCATGGGCATCATCACCCTGGTCCTGATCGCCGCCGGAACCCAGGCCCCCGGCTCCGGCCCCCAGCTCTGGGTGATCTCGGCCTGCGCCCTGGCCATCGCCATCGGCACTTACGCCGGCGGCTGGCGCATCATCCGCACCATGGGCTCGGGCCTGACCGAGGTCAAGCCCGCCCAGGGCTTCGCGGCGGAGACCAGTACAGCGTCCGCCATCCTCGCGTCCTCGCACCTGGGCTTCGCCCTTTCCACTACGCAGGTGGCCTCCGGCTCCGTGATCGGCTCGGGAATGGGCCGCCGCGGGACCACGGTCCGCTGGAACATGGTGGGCAAGATCGCCCTGGGCTGGCTCTTCACCCTCCCGGCCGCAGGCGTTGTCGGCGCACTGACCGCCCTCCTGGTGAAGACCGGCGCCGTGGGCGTCCTCATCGCCGCCGTCGCGGGCAGCGCGGCTGTCCTGTTCATGTTCTTCTACTCACGAAAGTCCTCCGTGAGCCACCAGAACGCCGTCGAGGTGGAGGAAGCCGGCCAGGCCGTCCGCTTCGCAAAGAAGAAGGCCCGGGCCGAAGCCAAAGCGAAAGCCAAGGCCGACGCAAAAGCCAGGGCAGAAGCAAGAGCAAAAGCAACCGACCGCAAGGAGACTCAACGATGAAGTGGTTGGAACTCCTGACCGTTGCAGGCGCCACCCTCGTGTCCGCGGCAATCGTGGTGACCCTCTACTCGCTGGGTGTCCGGTTCACAGCGATTGCCGCTGACGCCCAGCAGGCGTCCCCCGGCGTCAAGCGCTCCTTCGCCTACATCTGCTTTGGGTTGTGTGGCGTGGCAGTCCTCTTCGGGCTGTACCTGATCATCCCGTACTTCTCGAAGTAGCACTGCCCTTCTCCACGCAGCACTGCCGGGCCGGTGGCCGGGCCCCCTGATTGGCGGGGTTGCGCCGGCTCGCTAGGCTGGGGCCATGCCACGCATCCAGTACTTTGTTGCCGCATCCCTTGACGGCTTCATCGCCACCACCGCAGACGACCTGGGCTGGCTGTTGCAGTTCGACGGTTTCGAGGGCGGAGCTGACAGCTACAACGACTTCATGTCCGGGGTTGGCTGCATCGTCATGGGCGGGGAAACCTTCGCCTGGTTGCAGGAGCACGAGCCGGGCAAGTGGCCGTACAACGGTACGCCCAGCTACGTGTTCACCCACCACGAATACCGTGCGCCGGAGGGTGCCGACATCACCTTTGTCCGCGGTGACGTCCAGGAATTCATTGCGGACTTCCGAAGTGCCGCCGGGGACAGGAACATCTGGGTGGTTGGCGGCGGCAACCTCGCGGCCCAGTTCGCCGACGCAGGCCTGCTGGATGAAATCATCCTCTCCGTCATTCCGGTGGTGCTGGGCGCAGGGAAGCGGCTGCTGCCCATGAAGGGCCCGACGCCGGCACTTGAGTTGGCTGCCTCCCGCACCCTGGGCAGGGGGATCGTCGAGCTGCGCTACCTGCTGCCCTCGGCTTCCGGCCCGCAGGCCTGAGCCCGAAGGCCCTGGGCCTGACTCAGGCGACGTTATCCCGGAGCATATTGGTGATCCTGGCGGTTGACAGGCGCCGTCCCTGCCCGTCCGTCATGACGATCTCGTGGGTGGTCAATGTGCGTCCCAGGTGAATGGCGGTGCACGTGCCCGTCACCAAGCCCTCGGCGATGGACCGGTGGTGCGTGGCACTGACCTCGATGCCCACGGCGTGGCGGTCCGGTCCGGCATGCATTCCCGCGGCGAAGGAGCCCAAGGTTTCCGCCAGCACCACGTGCGCGCCGCCATGCAGGATCCCCGCCACCTGGGTGTTGCCCTCCACGGGCATGGTGGCAACGGTGCGTTCAGGGCTCATCTCCAGGAAATGGATGCCCATCTTCACCACCAGTGCGCCGACGCCGAACCTCCCCAGCCAGCCGTGCATGTGGTCGGGAATACCGGCAGCTGCCAGCTCTTCGGCGAAAGCGCCCGGCGTGAAATTGTCTGTCATGGCAACTAGGCTGGCACCTGTGAGTGAAACAACCAAACCGGCTCCCTTCCCGTCCCAGGCCATCGATGAGGGGGCTGCCCCGCAGTCCCGCTCCGCCGCCCCAAAGCCTGCTGCCAAGAGCGCCGCCCCCGCTGCCGGAGGGTCTGTTTCAGCTACCGAAGCGCCCGTCATTCCCATTACCGACCAGCCGCGGCTGCTGGTCCTGGACGGCCACTCCATGGCGTTCCGTGCCTTCTTCGCCCTGCCCGCGGACAAGTTCTCCACCTCCAACGGCCAGCACACCAACGCCATCCACGGTTTCACCTCCATGCTGATCAACCTCATCAAGGAGCAGCAGCCCACCCACATCGCGGTCGCTTTCGACGTCTCGGACGAATCCACGCACCGGAAGACCGAGTACAGCGAATACAAGGGTGGCCGGAACGAAACACCGCGCGAGATGAGCGGCCAGATCGACCTCATTGCCCAGGTCATGGAAGCCTGGGGCATCAAGACCATCAAGATGCCGGGCTACGAAGCCGACGACATCCTGGCCACCCTTGCCGCCATGGGGGAGAAGGCAGGCTACGAGGTGTTGCTCGTCTCCGGCGACCGGGACGCCTTCCAGCTGATCACGGACAACGTCTTCGTCCTGTACCCGCGGAAGGGTGTCAGCGACATCCCCCGGATGGACGCCGCGGCCATCGAAGCAAAGTACTTCGTCAGTCCGTCCCGCTACTCCGATCTCGCAGCGCTGGTGGGGGAGACAGCGGACAACCTCCCGGGCGTGCCCGGCGTTGGCCCCAAGACGGCGGCCAAGTGGATCAACCAGTACGGCGGCCTGGAAGGCGTCCTGGAACACCTCGACGCCATTGGCGGGAAGGTGGGCGACGCACTCCGGGAGAACATCGGGAACGTCAAGCGCAACCGGCGGCTGAACCAGCTCCACACCGACCTCAACCTCCCCGTCACACTGGAGGACCTCCACGAGCCGCGCCCGGACCAGGCTGCCCTGGAGGACCTCTTCGACCAGCTTGAGTTCAAGGCCATCCGTGGTCGCCTGTTCGCCCTCTACGGCGACGCAGACACCCCCGCCGCCGAACGCGAAAGCATCGACACCCCGGAATACACCGCCCCTGCCGACGCCGCCGGACTGGCCGCCTTCCTGGCCGCAGGCGCCAGCCAGCGGTCCGCCCTCGCCGTCGACCTCGTCCCGGGCCGCATCGGCGAGGACGCCGCTGCGCTGGCCATCGTCCGCGGCGACGCCGCGGTCTACGTCGACCTCGCAAACCAGGACGCGGAGACCGAGAACGTGCTCGCGGCATGGCTGCGCGATCCTGAAGCGCCCAAGGTCATGCACGGTTTCAAGGCCGCGCTCAAGGCGCTGACGGCCCGCGGCCTGGAACTGGAGGGCGTGGTGGACGACACCTCCATCTCCGGCTATCTCATCCAGCCGGACCGCCGCACCTATGAACTCGCCGAGCTCGCCCAGCACCACCTCAACGTGGGAATTCCCGCTGCCACTGCCAAAGCCGGGCAGCTGGAACTGTCCTTCGACGGCGATGACAACGCCGCGGCCGATTCGCTCGTCCAGGCCGGCGCCGTCGTGCTGGCCCTGAGCCGCTACTTCGAGGACGAACTCAAGAGCCGCAAGGCGGAGGAGCTGCTGTCCACCCTTGAGCTGCCGGTCAGCCGCGTCCTGGCGGACATGGAACTCGCGGGCATCGCCGTCGACATGGACAAGATGGACGACCAGTTGGCCGACCTTGCCAGGGTGATCGACCAGGCCCAGGAACAGGCCTTCGCCGCCATTGGGCACGAGGTCAACCTGGGCTCGCCCAAACAGCTGCAGACCGTCCTGTTCGACGAACTGCAGCTGCCCAAGACCAAGAAGATCAAGTCCGGTTACACCACGGACGCCGCGTCGTTGAAGAACCTCCTGGAAAAGACCGGGCACGAGTTCCTTGTCCAGCTCATGGCGCACCGTGAGGCCGCCAAGCTGCGGCAGATGATCGAGTCGCTGAAGAAGTCCGTGGCGGAAGACGGCCGCATCCACACCACCTACGCGCAAAACGTTGCCGCCACGGGCCGGATCTCGTCCAACAACCCCAACCTGCAGAACATCCCCATCCGCAGCGAGGAAGGCCGGCGGGTCCGCGGGATCTTCGTCGTCAGCGACGGCTACGAATGCCTTCTCTCCGCCGACTACTCCCAGATCGAGATGCGCATCATGGCCCACCTCTCCGGGGACGCTGGGCTGATCCAGGCGTACAAGGACGGCGAGGACCTGCACCGGTTCGTCGGCTCCAACATCTTCCATGTCCCCACGGACCAGGTCACCAGCGCCATGCGCTCCAAGGTCAAGGCGATGTCCTACGGCCTTGCCTACGGATTGACCTCCTTCGGCCTGTCCAAGCAGCTGGAAATTTCCGTTGATGAGGCCCGTACCCTCATGAAGGACTACTTCGACCGCTTCGGCGCCGTGCGCGACTACCTCCGGGGCGTGGTGGACCAGGCCAGGGTTGATGGGTACACGGCCACCATCGAGGGACGCCGCCGCTACCTGCCGGACCTCACCAGCACCGACCGGCAGTTGCGTGAGAACGCTGAACGCATCGCGCTGAACAGCCCCATCCAGGGTTCGGCCGCGGACATCATCAAACGCGCCATGTTGGGAGTCCATGCCGAACTCCAGGCCCAGGGCCTGAAGTCCCGCATGCTGCTCCAGGTCCACGACGAATTGGTCCTGGAGGTGGCGGCAGGGGAGCGGCCTGCCGTGGAGAAACTGGTGACCGAGCAGATGGCCGCTGCCGCGGACCTCAGCGTCCCCCTGGAAGTCCAGATCGGCGTCGGACCCAGCTGGTACGACGCCGGCCACTAGCCCCGCCGCGGACGCCGGCGATATGCGGCGCTGTTTTTGCTGGTCAGGCGCCGGATCCATTGGCTAGGCTCGGGTAAATGGGTGATCTGAGCGGAAACTATGAAATCCGGCGCTTTCCTGCCGTGTCCAAAGGCAAAGACGGGTACGCCGAAGCCGAAACCTGGGGCAGGGCGGTGGGCTTCGGCTTCCATGACTCCACCCGCACCCCGGAGCACGTGGCGCGGTCCATGGCCACCTACGAGGTCGACGGCAGGATCTTCACCGGCGCCTACCAGACCGGAACACCGGCAGAGCACTCGCTCCCGGCCGAGGTGCCCGTGGCTACTTTCGGGACGTTCCGGAAAACCCTCAACATCGGTTTTGGCCGGATGCTGGAAGCCCAGATGGTTACCGCCGTCACCGTCCGGACTTCGCACCGCCGCCGCGGCCTGCTGCGGCGCATGATGACCGGGGATCTGCAGGCAGCCAAGGACGACGGCATCGCGGTGGCCGCCCTTACCGCCTCCGAAGGGAGCATCTACGGGCGGTTTGGTTACGGCGTGGCCAGCCTCGAGCGGACCGTCAAGGTGGACACCACGGCCCGGTTCAGCCTGCGCCACCACGCAACGGGAACCGTGGAGGTGGCGGACCCGAGGGTCCTGCTCGAGGTTGCCCCTAAAGTCTTCGACCGCGTGCACCGCCACACCCCCGGCTCCCTCGGGCGCCAGGAGTGGTACTGGCTGCTCGCTTCGGGGTCGATGGGCCGTGACGGCAAGGAGGACCCCGCCATCAAGGCGGCTCTGCACTACGGCCCGGACGGCGGTGTGGACGGCTACGTGTCCTACAAGTTCGCCGGCTGGGAGACTACACCCGCCACCGTGGAGGTCGTGGACCTTGTTGCCGCCACGGATCATGCCTATCTGGAACTGTGGCAATACCTTGGTGCCATCGACCTCGTGGAACGTGTGTCCTGGAACGAGGCCCCGGTGGACGATCCCTTGGCCTGGGCGCTGGTGGACCCGCGGTGCATCGACGCCTCGGACAGCCGCGACATGCTCTGGCTCCGGATCCTCGACATCCCGCAGGCCCTGGCCGCCCGGCGCTACCCTGCGGACGGACGGCTGGTCCTCGAAGTGGGGGACCCACTGGGCCTCACCGGTGGAACTTTCGCGCTGGACGTCCAGGGCGGCGAGGCCGCCGTCGAACGTGTTCCAGCGGGGAAAGCAGACCTGGCACTGGACGTTTCGGCGCTGTCCTCCATCTACCTGGGCGGGATCAGCCCCGTGACGCTGAAGGCGGCAGGTGCCCTCTGCGAGGCAACTCCGGGCGCGGCCTTCAAAGCGCAGCAGCTGTTCGCGGTGGAGCGGCCCACTCACTGCCTGACGCACTTCTAATCAGCTGCCGGCCTGCCCCGCTTCCGCTTTGACCCGCATTGCCGGCAGCGACTAGAATAAACGGGCGTGTACCACGTGCACGCACTTGCTGCCCCTCGAGGGCGGCATTGAAAAGCAATCCACAAATCAGGATGACCCGGAGGATCCGTTTGGATCCACCGCGAATCGCGCCTGCGTTCCATGACGCGGGCGCGCCGGTTTTGCCTGACCGACTAACTATCCACAACGGAGCCCCTACTACATGACCATCACCTCCACCGAGAAGCCCGGTACCCCCGTAGTCGCGATTAACGACATCGGTACCGCTGAGGACTTCCTCGCAGCTGTCGACGCCACCATCAAGTACTTCAACGACGGAGATCTCGTCGAAGGTACCGTCGTCAAGGTCGACCGCGATGAAGTCCTGCTCGACATCGGTTACAAGACCGAAGGTGTCATCCCCTCCCGCGAGCTGTCCATCAAGCACGACGTTGATCCCGGGGACGTTGTTTCCGTCGGCGATCAGGTCGAAGCCCTGGTGCTCACCAAGGAAGACAAAGAAGGCCGCCTGATCCTCTCCAAGAAGCGTGCTCAGTACGAGCGTGCCTGGGGCGACATCGAGAAGGTCAAGGAAGAAGACGGTGTCGTCACCGGTACCGTCATCGAGGTTGTCAAGGGTGGTCTTATCCTCGACATCGGCCTGCGCGGCTTCCTGCCCGCATCCCTGGTCGAGATGCGCCGTGTGCGCGACCTGGCTCCGTACATCGGCCAGCAGATCGAAGCCAAGATCATCGAGCTGGACAAGAACCGCAACAACGTGGTCCTGTCCCGCCGTGCATGGCTCGAGCAGACCCAGTCCGAGGTCCGCTCCACCTTCCTCAACAAGCTGGAAAAGGGCCAGGTCCGTCCCGGTGTCGTTTCCTCCATCGTCAACTTCGGTGCCTTCGTGGACCTGGGCGGCGTAGACGGCCTGGTTCACGTTTCCGAGCTGTCCTGGAAGCACATCGACCACCCGTCCGAGGTTGTCGAAGTTGGCCAGGAAGTCACCGTCGAGGTCCTCGAGGTCGACCTGGACCGCGAGCGCGTCTCCCTGTCGCTCAAGGCTACGCAGGAAGATCCGTGGCAGACCTTCGCCCGCACCCACGCCCTGGGCCAGGTTGTTCCGGGTAAGGTCACCAAGCTGGTTCCGTTCGGTGCGTTCGTCCGCGTCGAAGACGGCATCGAAGGCCTGGTCCACATCTCCGAGCTGGCTGTCCGCCACGTCGAACTGGCCGAGCAGGTTGTCTCTGTTGGCGACGAACTGTTCGTCAAGGTCATCGACATCGACCTGGAACGCCGCCGCATCTCGCTGTCCCTCAAGCAGGCCAACGAGGGCGTCGACGCCGACAGCACCGAATTCGATCCCGCCCTGTACGGCATGGCCGCAGAGTACGACGAAGAGGGCAACTACAAGTACCCCGAGGGCTTCGACCCCGAGTCCAACGAATGGCTCGAGGGCTACGAGAACCAGCGCGCAGCTTGGGAGCAGCAGTACGCTGACGCCCAGGCCCGCTGGGAAGCACACAAGAAGCAGGTTGCCCAGCACGCTGCCGACGACGCTGCAGCTGCAACGTCCGGTGACAGCGATTCCGGCACCACCAGCTACTCCTCGGAGCCTGCTGCCACCGATTCCGGTGCCGGCACCCTGGCTTCGGACGAGGCACTTGCTGCCCTGCGTGAGAAGCTGACCGGCAACTAATTGCCGCCGGCCCGGACTCCCGGGGTGACAACAACAGACCCCCTGCCCACAAGGCAGGGGGTCTGTTGTTTAAGGCGCTGAACGACTGCGGGAAATGGGCCTGTCATCCCGCAAGGTGCTGCCGGTGTTCCCGCCTGGCGGCGCTAAAGCTCGAAGACGGCCAGGACCCTCCCGTCATCCTGCGTCAGTTCCGCGCCCGCGGCCGCCAGCAGCCTTTGGGCGCCCTGGTTTCCGACAAGGGTGCGGGCAGTGACGCGCTTCAGTCCGGCCCGGCGGGCCTCCGCCAGCACTAGGTCCAAGGCGGCGCTGCCAACGCCCCGGGAACGGAAGCTGCGGCCAAGCCAGATGCCGGTTTCCGCCGACGGGACGCCGGCGCCAGGGTTGCGCTTGAGGCGTACGGAACCGGCAATGTGGCCGCCGCTATAGACTGCCCAGGACTTTTCCGCGGCGGGGCCCTCCAGCCCGTCGGCTGCAGCGTGATGGTAGCTGAAGAACCAGGCGGTCCGGTCGAGGTTCCAGCCGGGGCCGCCCACCGGGGGAGCCACCTCATCGGGGGAGGCGTCACGCTTGGCCAGCTCCAGCAGTTGGTCCGCCACCGCCCGGTCAACGTCCACAAGGGTCACGTCAGTCGTGGTGTTCATCCACCCATTCCGTTCCGTCGGGAGTAAGCGTGGCGGACCCTGCCGTGAGCTGCAGGACCCGCTCCGTTGCGGCGGCGATAGCGTCAGCGTCGTCGGGTACGGCAACCCGGAGCACGGTATGCCGGTCCTGGTAGGTGGTTTCCGCCATGACCATGCCGGCCGCACGCAGGTCGTTCTCCAGCCGCCCCGCTGCGGCGTGGGGCACGGCGGTGGAACATACGCGCCGCCTGCTGCGCCGGACCAGCGGTGCGAGGTCCAGGGACGCGGAGACTGATTCAGAGTACGCCCGGACCAGCCCTCCTGCACCAAGCAGGACCCCGCCAAAGTAACGTACGACGACGGCACTGACGTCGCTGAGGTCCGTCACCCCTGGGGCGGTTTCCCTCTTCAGGAGGGCTTCGAGCATGGGGATGCCGGCGGTCCCCGCAGGTTCGCCGTCGTCGCTCGACCGCTGGACGGTCCGGTCGGGGCCAATAACAAACGCCGAGCAGTGGTGGCGGGCGTCATGGCACTCGCGGCGAAGGCCTGCCACCAGGTCGCGGGCTTCGTCCTCGGTGCCGGCGCGGCGGAGCACGGTGATGAATCGCGAGCGCTTGACCTCAAGCTCGTGCCGGAAATCCTGCCCAGCTGCCAGTGTGGTGTAGGACGTGGCCCGGCTGTCTGCGTTGTCTGCTGATGGTTCCCCCGGTTTCAACACCGTTTCAGTCTATGGGGAGGCTGCGGGGTCGGCGATCCATGGGACGCTCGTCCCTAACCGGCAGCCGCGCTCGGTAACCAGCATGGCCAGTGTCCGATGGCTGGGGCGGGCGGGACCAATTCACCGCAGGAAAGGGAAAGACCATGCCGAAGGTGTCGAGGGCCACCGCTTCGTCACATCAGGTGTTGCCGGGATACGTGGACGCGTATGAACATGAGGTTGCAGGTTGGACTGTCAGCATGGAGAACAACTTCATCGACATGGACCAGGCGCTCTTCTTCAAAGGTGCCCCGAACGACCAGTGCCAGGCGCACCATGTGGGCTACGTACTTAAAGGAAGGTTTGGAGTCCGGCTGGCCGATGGCAGCGAAGAAATTTTCGAAGCAGGGGATGCGTTCGTCATCGGGCCCGGACACACACCCTTTTCGTTTGCAGGCAGCGAGTATTTGGCCTTCACGCCCACAGAAGAAGCAAAGCGGCAAACAGAGCTCATGATGCCCAACATCATGAAGTTCGCCCAGGAGCAGGGATTGCAGTTGCCGGTGCAATAAGAGCATGCCGTACGGGCCGGCCCGTGTCGGTTCAGTATGGTGGGAGGGTGCTGAAGATCGGGTTGACGGGCGGGATCGCCTCTGGGAAATCGGTGGTGGCCGCACGGCTGGTGGAACGCGGCGCCGTATTGGTGGACGCGGATGCCCTGGCCCGTGAGGTGGTTGAGCCCCGGACCGAGGGGCTGGATCGCATCGTCGCGGAGTTCGGCGCAGGGATGCTCGACGGCGACGGGCGGCTCAACCGGCCCCGGCTGGGCGAGGCGGTGTTCGGCAATCCGGAACGCTTGGCTGCGCTGAATGCCATCGTCCATCCCCTGGTGCGCGCCCGTGCCGCGGCCATCACGGCTGCCGCCGCCGATGACGCCGTCGTTGTCCAAGACATTCCCCTGTTGGTGGAGACCGGGCAGGGCGCCGCCTTCCACCTGGTCGTAGTGGTGGACGCCCCCGACGATGTGCGGCTGCACCGCATGCAGGAGTTGCGGGGGATGACCGCGGAGGCGGCACTTTCCCGCATTGCCGCCCAGGCCACCAGGGAAGAGCGGCTGGCCGCCGCCGACGTCGTCCTGGACAACTCAGGGACCGTGCAGCAGCTGCTGGACCAGGTGGACGCGCTTTGGGACCGACGCCTGGTGCCGTTCGCCCACAACCTCGTGGAAGGGAAACGCGCACCGCGACCCGGAGCGGTTTTGGAGCCATACCGTACGGAGTGGGCGGAGGAGGCAGGCAGGATCGCAGCGAGGATTGCTGCAGCCGCGCCGGACCTCATCCTGGCGGTGGACCACATCGGCTCCACTTCCGTTCCCGGCCTGGCCGCGAAGGACGTCATCGACCTGCAGGTGGCAGTGCGGGATTTGGAAGCCGCTGAAAAGCTTGCCCCGATGCTGGCCGCTGCGGGTTTTCCGGCCGTCCGTGGAGTGGAGGCCGACTCCCCGAAGCCCGGCGATCCCGACCAGTCGGCATGGTTGAAGCGGTTCCACGCCAACGCTGACCCGTGCCGTGCCGTGAATGTGCATGTCCGTGCCGCCGGCTCGGCGGGCTGGCGTTACGCGCTGATGTTCCGGGACTGGCTGCGGAGCGAGCCCCCCGCGCTGAAGCTTTACGGCGACCACAAGGCGGACCTCGCAGCCCGTTTCGCCGGTTCGCCCACCACCAAGCCGTACGCCGACGCCAAGGAACCTTGGTTCACTGACGTTGCGTGGCCGCGGATGTCGGCGTGGGCTGAGGCAACCGGGTGGGAACCGCCGTCGTACCCGTCCTGACGCCGGCCCGGCGCAGGGATGGTGTTCGCCTGTAACGGACGGGGACGTCTAGTGTCACTGCCCGGTTGTAAATTAGATCCATGAGCCTTGCGCAGGAAGTCAAACGTGTTGTAGCGCCCTTCGAAGTCATCAGCGAATTCAAGCCCGCAGGGGACCAGCCCGCAGCCATCGCGGAGCTGACCGAGCGCATCAACAACGGCGAAAAGGACGTGGTGCTGCTCGGTGCCACGGGCACCGGTAAAAGCGCCACCACCGCCTGGCTCATTGAGCAGGTGCAGCGCCCCACCCTGGTGATGGTGCAGAACAAGACCCTCGCCGCGCAGCTGGCCAACGAGTTCCGCGAACTCCTGCCCAACAACGCGGTGGAGTACTTCGTCTCCTACTACGACTACTACCAGCCCGAAGCCTACGTGGCCCAGACGGACACCTTCATCGAGAAGGACTCCTCTATCAATGAGGAAGTCGAACGGCTCCGGCACTCGGCCACGAACGCCCTGCTGACCCGCCGAGATGTGGTGGTGGTGGCCACCGTCTCCTGCATTTACGGTCTGGGCACGCCGGAGGAATACATCGCCGGAATGGTCACGCTCCGCAAGGGCGCCGAGATGAACCGGGACGACCTCCTGCGGAAGTTCGTCGCCATGCAATACTCGCGCAACGACATGGACTTCCACCGGGGAACCTTCCGGGTGCGTGGCGACACCGTGGAAATCATCCCGATGTATGAGGAACTGGCTATCCGGATCGAGTTCTTTGGCGACGAGATCGAGAACATCCAGACCCTTCACCCGCTTACCGGCCAGGTTATTCGCGACGAAGAGGAGATGTACGTGTTCCCGGCCTCGCACTATGTTGCCGGGCCGGAACGGATGGCGCGGGCCATCAAGCGGATCGAGGATGAACTGGCAGACCGGCTGAAGGTGCTGGAAAGCCAGAACAAGCTGGTGGAAGCACAGCGCCTGCGCATGCGCACCACGTACGACCTTGAAATGATGCAGCAGATGGGCTTCTGCAACGGCATCGAGAACTATTCGTCCCACATTGACGGGCGCGGGCCGGGCACTGCCCCGCATTGCCTCCTGGACTATTTCCCGGACGACTTCCTGCTGGTGGTGGATGAGTCCCACGTCACGATTCCCCAGATCGGGGCGATGTACGAAGGCGACATGTCGCGGAAGCGGAACCTGGTGGACTTTGGTTTCCGGCTGCCGTCCGCCATGGACAACCGGCCGCTGAAGTGGGACGAATTCCTGGAACGGGTAGGCCAGACCGTCTACCTTTCCGCTACTCCGGGCAAGTATGAGCTGGGCAAGGCCGACGGCTTCGTCCAGCAGATCATCCGGCCCACGGGCCTTGTCGATCCGGAGGTGGTGGTCAAGCCCACCAAGGGCCAGATCGATGACCTGCTCGGTGAAATCAAGACGAGGGTGGAGAGGAATGAACGGGTCCTGGTGACCACCTTGACCAAGCGCATGGCCGAGGACCTGACCGACTATCTCCTGGGCCACGGCGTCAAGGTGGAGTACCTCCACTCCGACGTGGATACCCTGCGGCGGGTGGAGTTGCTGCGCGAACTGCGGATGGGGTCCTTTGACGTCCTGGTGGGCATCAACCTGCTCCGTGAAGGCCTCGACCTTCCCGAGGTCTCCCTGGTCAGCATCCTGGATGCGGACAAGGAAGGCTTCCTGCGCTCGTCCACGTCGCTCATCCAGACCATCGGGCGTGCCGCCCGCAACGTGTCCGGCGAGGTGCACATGTACGCGGACCGCATCACTGACTCCATGGCCAACGCCATCGACGAGACCAACCGGCGGCGCGCCATCCAGGTGGCCTATAACAAGGAGCACGGCGTGGATCCGCAGCCGCTGCGGAAGAAGATTGCCGACATCACGGACCAGCTGGCCAAGGAAGACGCCGACACCGATGCGCTGTTGGGCAGCTTCGACTACGGCAAGGGCAAGCGCGGGATCACCGGGGCAACCAAACCCGGTGCCAAGGGAGCCAAGAAGGGTGCCGCCACGGTCCGGGCCGATGGGCTGGCGGCGGCCCCTGCCGAGGACCTGGTGGGCCTGATCGAGCAGCTGACGGAACAAATGCACGGAGCGGCCGCCGAACTGCAGTTCGAGGTGGCAGCCCGGATCCGCGACGAGGTCAGCGAGCTGAAGAAGGAACTGCGCCAGATGCAGGCCGCGGGCCACGCCTAGGCCGCACCTCTTCCCGCAACCGGCAGGGTACAGGCAACTGCCTAAGCAGGAACGGCGGGCACCCCTCAGGGGTGCCCGCCGTTTTCACCTATGGGCCGGTCCGGCCGCCTACTTCTTCCTGGCGGAGTCGATCATGTCCTTTGCTTCCTGCATAAGGCCCTTGGCTGCGTCCGAAGGTGACCTGCGGTCGAAAAGGACATCGCTGCTGTACCGCTGGATCAGCGCCTGCACTCCGGAAGAACCGGTGGGGGGTACGGGAGGGACGCCTTTCAGATCCGGCTTGATGTCCTTGAGGAACGCCGCCGCGGCTTTGTCCGCGGGCGTCAGCTGCGGGTCGATCGCTGTCTGGACTTCCGAGTTGGTGGGGAAGCCGCGCTCCGTCAGGATGGTCTTGGCCGCGTCCAGGTTGTTCAGCAGGTAGTTGACCACCTCGGAGGCTTCCTTGGGATGCTTGCTGCGTGAGGAAACCGACCAGAACATGGACGGCTTGTAGGACATGCCGTTGTCCTTGGCGCTGCCGGTGGAGCTGGGTGCTCGCAGGATCTTTACCTCAGTCTTCAGTGCGGACTGGAGCGCGTTGACCTGGTTGGTCCACCACCACGACATGGCGGTCTTGCCCGTGGCGAAGAGGGTTTGTTCAACCGGCGCGCTGATGTCTTCCGTGGCGATGTTGGCTGGAGCGGCTGCGCCCTTGTTCCGCAGGTTCAGCACATTCTCGAAGAAGGACGTCGCCGTGGCCTCCTTGAAGCCAAGGCCGCCGTCCGCCGAGTACAGCGACTCGCCGTGCTGCATGGCCCAAGTGTTCAGGTCAGAGTCCGTCAGCGAGTAGGAACTGCCGTAGTTGGTCTGGCCGGCCTTCGCCGCCGCGGCGGCGATCTGGGCAGCGGTCTTGGTGTAGTCATCCCAGGTCCAGGTTTTGTCATCCGGGATCGGGACGCCGTAGTCCTGGAACATCTTGGTGTTGATCATCACGGCCTTGGCATTTTGGCCGGTGCTAAGGCCGTACTGCTTGCCGTCCACCTGCCCGGACTTCAGGGCGTCCTGGTCAATTTTGGAAGTGTCGATGTTGCCCTGCTTTGACAGGTCCAGCAGTGCCCCGCGGCCACCGTATTCTGCGATGTAGGCCTGGTCCATCTGGATCACGTCGGGGGAGTCGTTGGCGGCGGTGGTGGTGGCAAGCTTGTCCCAGTAGCTGCTCCACACCCCCGGCTCGGCCTGGATCTTGATGTTGGGATGCGACGCCTGGAAGGCATCGATGACCTGCTGCGTCTGTTTGTTCCGCAGGTCGTTGCCCCACCATGTGAAGCGGACGGTGACATTGCCGCCGCTGTCGCTGGAGGAGGCGGAGGAGCAGCCGGTAGCCAGCAGGGCTACCGTGGCGGCGGTGGCAAAGGCCTTGGCCACCATGCTGGTGCGAAGTGGAGTCTTCATTGACCAACCTTGACTTTCTGGAAGAACACTAGGTCGACATGAGAAAGCGTTTTCTCACTGCCCGTGATTATTTCAAGCGGCATAAGGCCTGGTCAATGGTTTTTGGGAAACCGTTATCCGGTGCGTCCGCCGGGACGTCATCCCGGACGGGCTGGGGTAGAGTTATAGGCACGTAGGGGAGTATCCCAAGCGCTACGATCGTCAACACGCAGGGCACAGTTGCCCTGCCGGGCGTAGCGGGCCACCACATCAGCACCAAGTGCCACAGCAGCACGGGGAGCGCAGGCAGGCCGGAGAGACTTACACCATTTTGTGTACCCTGCGAAAGGCTGCCCTGTGCTCGACTTGCCCGTATGGTTCGAGGTTGGCTCATTTGCCGTCCTCGGCCTGATTCTCCTGATCGATCTCCTCTTGGTGGTGCGGCGGCCGCACGAACCGTCCATGAAGGAGGCGGGACTGTGGGTGGCCTTCTACGTCACGCTCGCCCTGGCCTTTGCCGGCGCCATGTTCGCTTTCACCGGCCCTGAATTCGGCAGCCAGTTCGTTGCCGGCTGGGTCACGGAGTACAGCCTCAGCATTGACAACCTGTTCGTGTTCATCATCATCCTGGCCAGGTTCTCCGTCCCGCGGAAATACCAGCAGGAAGTGCTGATGGTGGGCATCATCATCGCGCTCATCCTGCGCGGCATCTTCATCCTGCTGGGCGCCGTCGTCATCAACCAGTTCAGCTGGGTGTTCTATATCTTCGGCGCCTTCCTGCTCTGGACGGCTTGGAAGCAGGCCCAGGACGAAGGCGAAGAGGAAGAAGACCGCGAGAATCCGCTGATTGCCAAAATCCGCAAGGTCATCCCCATGTCGGAGAAGTTCGACGGCGGCAAGTTGCGGACCGTGGTCAACGGCAAGAAGGTTTTCACCCCCATGGTGATCGTCTTCATCACGATCGGCCTGACGGACCTGCTGTTCGCCGTGGACTCCATCCCGGCGATCTTCGGGCTGACCCAGAGTCCCTTCATTGTCTTCACCGCCAACCTCTTCGCCCTGATGGGCCTGCGGCAGCTGTACTTCCTGCTCGGCGGCCTGATGAACCGGCTGATCTACCTCAAGCACGCGCTGTCGGTCATCCTGGCGTTCATTGGCGTCAAGCTGGTCCTGCACGCCATGCACGTCAACGAGCTGCCGTTCATCAACGGTGGCCAGCACATCGAGTGGGCGCCGGAGATCCCCACCTTCGTCTCGCTCGCCGTCATTGTGGGCACCATCGTGATTGCCGTGGTCGCCAGCCTGCTCAGCTCCAAGGCCAAGGTTGCCGAAGTTGATCCCCGGCTTGAAGAAGACGCCCGGAAGAGCCACAGCGACGCCGAATAGGGCTGCGCCGCACGAAGCAATCCGGGTAGTCCCGGCCGCCCAGGCGGCCGGGACTACCCGCTTAAAACGTTGGTAGCAGCAACGGCTCAAACCCCCTGTAGGGCTCCCCGGGACAGGTCTATGCTCGAAACATGGCCCGCACACCCGTGAAGGATCAGGGCGTGCTCCAAGTGCAGCGGCGCACCGTTGTGCTTTTGAGCGCGGCCCAAGTGTTCGGCGGACTCGGGACGGGAGCAACCGTGTCCATCGGCTCCATCCTGGCCGTCGAACTTTCGGGGTCCAGTGCGTGGGCCGGGTCTGTTGCCACCGTGATGACGCTCGGGGCAGCGGCCGCAGCGCTGCCGCTGGCGTCACTGGCCGAACGGCGCGGCCGCCGCGTGGGCCAGGTGGCCGGCCTCTCCGCCGCGCTGGCGGGTGCGGTGCTCATGGTGCTGGCCGTTATTTCCGGGTCCTTCATCGTGCTGGTCCTGGGAGCAGCAGGGATCGGCGTGGGAACCGCAGCGAGCCTGCAGGCCAGGTTCGCCGCAGTCGATCTCGCTGCCGCCGGGCACCGCGGCCGGGCACTGTCCACCGTCGTCTGGGCAGTGACCGTTGGTGCCGTTGCCGGGCCGAATCTCATCCAGCCCGGCACGGCCGTTGGAGCGGCACTGGGCCTGCCGCCTATCGCAGGACCTTTCGTGATCTCCGTGGCCGGGCTCCTGATCGCCACCGTGCTCGTGTTCGCCGGCCTCCGCCCGGACCCGCTCCTGCTGGCACGCGAACTCGCTGCCGCAAACAGCAACAAGGATCAGCCCGCGGGCCATGAACCGCCGGCTCCGGCGGTTCATGCGCCGCACTCGGGCGCTCCCGGGCCTGGTGTCCCCGGGCAGGATGTCCACGCCGCGCCGCAGACCGTGGCAGGCTCCCTTGGCCGCGGACTGCAGGCCATCCGGAGTTCCCGGACGGCGCTGCTGGCCGTGACCGGAATCGTCGCCGCCCATGCCGTGATGGTGGGCGTGATGTCCATGACGCCGCTGCACCTTCAGCACTTGGTGGAGGGTCCCGGTCCGCATGCAGGGCATGCCGAAGGTGATGTGCTGGTCATCATCGGCTTCACCATTTCACTGCATATTGCCGGGATGTTCGCGCTCTCCCCGGTGATGGGCTGGCTGACGGACCGGGCAGGCCGGATCGAGACCATCATGATCGGTTTCTCGGTGCTGGTCGCAGCAGTCGCGATTGCAGGATTCGGGCAGTCCTCAACTGCCGCCGTGGCTGCCGGGCTCGTCCTGTTGGGCGTGGGGTGGTCGGCGGCCACCATCTCGGGGTCCACGCTGCTGGCGGACAGTGTCGGGCGGGATGCCAGGGTAGCGGTGCAGGGCGTCTCCGACATGCTGATGGGCGCTGCGGGAGCTTTGGGCGGCGCGTTGTCGGGACTGGTCCTGGGCTACGCCGGTTACTTGGGTCTGAACCTGCTGGGCGGAACCATTGGCGCGGCAGTCCTGGCCGCCGCCGTCGTCACCCGGACGTCGCACCGCCGGTCAGCGGCCGCCTGACCGCGCCATTCCCAGCAGGCGGGCGAAGATCCTTTCGCCGTCGTCGGCGATCCCGTCATGATGGAAATCGGCCGTCTCCCAGACCTGCAGGCCCTGCACTGCTGCCGCAGTGCGCAGGGAGAGGTCCCGGTCCACGTAGATGTCGTCGGAGTACACCGCAGCCGCAACGGGAACAGTGTTGGCGGCAAGCACGCTCAGGTCGTAAAGCGGCTGCCAGTCCTGCCTGCAAGCCAGCAGTTCCGCGACCTCGCGCAGGGGCTGGAGGGCCGGGTCCTGCTCGAAATACCACGGGTACACCATCTCGCCAGTCAGCAGCAGCGGCTCGGCGTCCGGCCTGAACCACGGGTTCTCGGCCAGCATCCGCCAGGCGGACCAATTCGTGGCCTGCCCCTGGCCATAGATGGATTCGTGCATCAGGGCGTACATCGGGTTGGAACGGCGGGACACGACGCCCTGGAGCTGGTCCAGGAACGTGTCCGAAAGCCTTGGCCCGCCGGCGGTCTCCACGAAGGCGTCCTCCAGCAGGTAGTGCAGGCTGTCCACCCGGGTGTTGCCGCCCAGGAATGCCCCCGCCATCTGGAACCGTTCCACGGTCAGCGGCACGCCGTCGGGCATCAACTCGGTTGTGGAGCGCAGGTGGCGGGCGATCCGTTCCACCGTCTTCCGGTCCTCCGGATACCAGCTGAAGTATTCCTCGTTCCGCGCCGCCACGCGCTGGTACGTGGCCCGGTACACGTCGTCCGCGCTGCCGGTGAGCGGTGCAAGGCCGCCGGTGATGAGGACTTCGCGCAGTCCCTCCGGCGCGAAGGACAGGTACGTCAGGGCACAAAAGCCGCCGTAGCTTTGGCCGTAGATGGTCCAGGGTTCGGAGCCAAGGGCCGTGCGGATCAGCTCCGCGTCCGCCACGATCGAGTCTGCCCTGAAATGCTCCAGGTAGGCGGCCTGCGCGGCTGCGGAGCCGCGGCCAGGCAGGGTGGTGCGGTCGAGGGGAGAGGAGAGTCCGGTGCCGCGCTGGTCCAGCATCAGGATCCGGAAGTCCTGCGCGGCTGCTTTGCTCCAGCCGCCCAGGGAACCCCATCTGTTCCCGCGTCCGCCGGGGCCGCCCTGCAGGAACAGGAGCCACGGCAGCCCGCTGGCCGCCTCCTCACTGTGTGCCGCGGAGACGTACTCGCGGGCGAAAACGGTGATGGTCTCGCCGGAGGGTTCCGAATGGTCCAGCGGGACGGTGAAGTAGTGCTCCACGGTGCGCATGCCGCGGAATTCGTGCCTTGCCCTTACCTCGTGCCGGACCGCCGCGGCCGGGACGCGCTGCACGTTAACCACGGGCGGGAGCCGGAAGGGAAGCTGCCCGGCCAAACAGGTCCAGCGCCTCGCCGGTAAGCCGGAAGGTGGACCAGCCGTCCATGGGGCGGGCACCGAGGCGGCGGTAGAAATTGATGGAGGGTTCGTTCCAGTCCAGGACGCTCCATTCCACCCGTGCGTAACCGTTCTCGACGGCGATTGCGGCAAGGTGCTGCAGCAGCGCTTTGCCGTGCCCGTCGCCGCGGGCTTCCGGGCTGACGTAGAGGTCCTCCAGGTAGATCCCGTGCACGCCCTCCCAGGTGGAGTAGTTCAGGAACCACAGTGCGAAGCCCTGCACGTCGCCTGCATCATCTTCGGCCATGGCGGCGAAGACGCGGGGGTTGTCGCCAAAGAGCGCCTGCGCCAGCAGTTCCGGGGTGTTCCGGACGGCGTCGGGTTCCTTCTCGTAATGCGCCAGTTCATGGATCATCCGGAGGATGGCGGGGACGTCGTGCCGGGTTGCGGGGCGGATTACACTCATGGTTCGAGCTTACCGCCGGCACCGGCAAGGCCCCGGCAGGCCGCTGGAGAGCGCCCGGGAACGCAGGCGGCCGGCGTCAGAGGCGGTTTACCTCCGTGACCCTGACCATGGCCGTTCCGGTCGCATCCGACTCTGCCAGGTCCACCTCCGCCGAGATCCCCCAGTCGTGGTTGCCCGCCGGATCGTCGAAGATCTGGCGGACCTTCCAGGTCCCCGGTTCCTCGGTGATCATCAGCAGGGCGGGGCCGCGCGCATCGGGACCCGTCCCGATGTCGTCGTGTTCGTCGAAGTAGTCGTCCAGTGCGTCCTCCCAGCGTTCGGCACCCCAGCCGGAGCCGCCGTCGAGCTCTCCCAAAGCCGCGGAATCCTCATCGGCGAACAACTCCACCCGGCGGAACATTTCGTTGCGCACCATCACCCGGAACGCGCGGATGTTGGACGTGAGCGACGGCGGCGGGGGCGGCGGTGCGTCGTGCGGCGTAGGGGCCGCGCCGGAAGCCAGCTCCTCCCACTCATCCAGGAGGCTGGAGTCCACCTGCCGCACCAGCTCGCCCAGCCACGCGACGAGGTCTTCAAGGTCCTCCCGGAGCATGTCCTGCGGGACGGTCTGGCGCAGCGCCTTGAAGGCGTCGGCGAGGTACCGCAGCACAATCCCTTCGGACCGGGCCAGGCCGTAGAACTGGACGAATTCGCCGAAGTTCATGGCCCGTTCGTACATGTCGCGGACTATCGACTTGGGCGCGAGCTCAAAGTCTCCCACCCATGGCGCGGCCTTCCGGTACACCTCGAACGCTTCACCCAGGATCTCCGCAAGCGGCTGGGGATAGGTCACCTCATCCAGCATGGCCATCCGCTGGTCGTAGTCGATGCCGTCGGCCTTCATGGCGGCCACCGCTTCGCCGCGGGCCTTCTTCTGCTGCGCGGAGAGAATCTGGCGGGGCTTCTCCAGGGTCGCCTCGATCACGGACACCACATCCAGGGCGTACGACGGCGACTCCGGGTCAAGGAGGTCCAGCGCAGCAAGCGCGAAGGGGGAGAGCGGCTGGTTCAGGGCGAAGTTTGGCTGCAGGTGCACGGTCAGCCGGACAGTGCGGCCATCGGGGCCCTGTTCCTCCGGCGGAATCCGCTCGATCACCTCGGCGGCCAGCAGTTCCCGGTAGATCCCCAGCGCCTTCTTCATCAGCCGCAGCTGCGAGGGGCGTGGCTCATGGTTCTCGGTCAACAGCCGCCTGGCCGCCGCGAACGGATCCCCGGGCCTTTCCATCAGGTTCATCAGCATGGCGTGCGTCACCGTGAAACTCGACGTCAACGGATCCGGCACAGACTCCACGAGCCGCTTGAACGTCGGCTCGCCCCAGGAGACGAACCCCTCGGGCGGTTTCTTTTTCACCACCTGGCGCAGCTTCTTTTGGTCGTCTCCGAACTTGGCCGTGGCCTTGGCCATCGCCTTCACGTTCTCGATCACGTGCTCGGGAGCCTGCACCACCACCGTCCCGGCGGTGTCATAACCCGCCCGGCCTGCCCGGCCCGCAATCTGGTGGAACTCACGCGAATTAAGCAGCCGGGTGCGGACGCCGTCGTACTTGCTCAGGGCCGTGAGCAGCACCGTCCGGATGGGCACGTTGATGCCCACGCCCAGCGTGTCCGTGCCGCAAATAACCTTCAGCAGCCCCGCCTGGGCCAGCTGCTCCACCAGCCGGCGGTACTTTGGCAGCATGCCGGCATGGTGCACGCCGATTCCGTGGCGCACCAGCCTGTTCAGCGTCTTCCCAAACCCTGCGGCGAACCGGAAGTTGGCGATCAGCTCCGCGATCTTGTCCTTTTCCTCCCGGGTGCACACGTTGATGCTCATCAGGTTCTGGGCGCGGTCAATCGCTTCGAGCTGGCTAAAGTGCACCACGTAGACAGGCACCTGCCGGGTGGACAGCAGTTCCTCCAGGGTCTCGTGGACGGGAGTCTGGTGGTAGTAGTAATGCAGCGGAATGGGACGCTCCGCCGAGCTCACCGTGGTGGTGGCGCGGCCGGTCAGCGCGGTCAGTCCCTCCTCGAACCTGGTGACGTCGCCAAGCGTGGCGGACATCAGCAGGAACTGGGCCTGCGGAAGCTCAAGGAGGGGCACCTGCCAGGCCCAGCCGCGCTGCGGATCGGAGTAGAAGTGGAACTCGTCCATGATCACGGCACCGAGCTCCGCCGCCGGGCCCTCCCGCAGCGCGATGTTGGCCAGGATTTCCGCCGTGCAGCAGATGATGGGCGCGTCCTGGTTCACCCCGGAGTCACCGGTGATCATGCCCACGTTCTCGGCGCCGAAAATATCGCAAAGTGCGAAGAATTTCTCGGACACCAGGGCTTTGATAGGGGCGGTGTAGTAGCTGCGCCGGCCCTGGGCCATGGCTTGGAAGTGCGCGGCGATGGCCACCAGCGATTTACCCGAGCCTGTGGGCGTCGCCAGGATGACGTTGGCGCCAGTTGCCAGCTCCATGATGGCCTCATCCTGCGCCGGGTACAGCGACAGGCCCCGGCTTTCCGTCCACTCCACAAACCGCGTGTAAAGGGCGTCGGGATCGACGGCGGCGGCCGGGTTGGGAGTGGACAGATCGGTCAGCTGGTCAACGAGTTTCATTGAGTTCAACCTTAGTGCCACGTTGCGGAGGGACCAGGCGTACCTGCCGGGTTAGGCTACGGCTTGCCCGTGTGCGCGTCAGAACCTGGAGATATTCATGAAATGGGACCCCGCAAAGTACGTCGAGTTTGACGACTACCGGAACAGGCCGTTCTTCGACCTCACGGCAAGGATCCACGCGGAGGGGCCCGCACAGGTGGTGGACCTTGGCTGCGGGCCCGGGAACCTTACGGCAACGCTGGCCGAGCGCTGGCCGGGCGCCCAGGTGGTGGGCCTGGACTCTTCCGCGGAGATGCTGGCAAAGGCCGCCCCGCTGGCGGCGAAGATTCCTGCCCTGACATTTCAGCAGGCGGACATTGTGGACTGGATGCCGGCCCCCGCGACGGACGTCGTGGTGAGCAATGCGGCCTTGCAGTGGGTCCCGGGGCACCAAGACCTGATGCGGAAGTGGCTCGACGCCCTCCGGCCCGGCGCCTGGTTTGCCATGCAGGTGCCCGGGAACTTCGACGCCCCTTCGCACGCCCTGATGCGGGAACTCGCAGCCTCGGACAACTGGGCGTCCAAGCTGGACGGGGTGCTGCGGGGCGGGGAAACGGTGGGGGAGCCCGAAGACTACCTGGGCGTCCTGCTCGACGCCGGTTTCGCGGCTGACGCGTGGGAAACCAGCTACCAGCAGTTGCTCCACGGCCAGGACCCGGTGCTGGAGTGGGTCAGGGGCACGGCGCTCCGGCCGGTCATGGCCGCCCTTCACGAAGATGACGCCAAGCGCTTCGAATCCGAGTATGCCGCCGCCCTGCGGGACGCCTACCCCCAGGGCGTCCACGGCACCGTCTTCCCGTTCCGCCGGATCTTCGCAGTGGGCCGCAAGGATGTCGACGGATAGTTTTCACCTCCGTCACATGCCGTGACAAAAATGAAAAGTGATGTGGCTTACAATGGCGTCTGTGGTTTAGGGGTCAAGCCGCTGGCCCCCCTTTTCGGCCGAACGCACATACAGGGGGTATTTTGCTGGTCGGACTCATGAAGCGGCAGCTTGCAGGCCAATACGCGCACGTCGGAGCGATCGTCCTCCTCCAGTTGGTCCAGGCGGCGGCGAACCTGCTGCTGCCCACGGTCAACGCGGCCATCATCGATGACGGCATCGTCGCCGGGAACCCGGAGGTGATCTCGCGGCTCGGGGTGCTCATGGCCGTGATCGCGGTGGTGCAGGCCGCCTCCGCCATCGCCGCGGGTTACCTGGGAGCGGTGGTGGCCATGAGGATCGGGCACCGCCTGCGGGCGGAGGTTTTCACCAGGATCCAGTCGCTGTCCACGCAGGATGTGGCCCTGTTTGGAACCCAAAGCCTGACCACCCGTGCAACCAACGATGTCCAGCAGGTCCAGGCCTTTGCCGTGCTGGTCTTCACCATGCTCTTTGCCGGCCCGGCCATGGGCATCGGTGGGATCGTGCTTGCCGTGCAGCAGGACGTGGCGCTGTCAGTGGTGGTGATCGGCATCGTGCCCCTGCTCCTGCTGATCATGTACCTGATCGTCCGCCGGTTGATTCCGCTCTACCGGGAAGGCCAGGACCTGCTGGACCGGTCCGGTGGCATCCTCCGCGAGCAGATCATTGGTGTGGATGTCATCCGTGCCTTTGTCCGGCAGGGCCACGAAGTGCGTCGGTTCGCGGAGACCAATGCGGGCCTGACGGCCAACAACCTGCAGTCGGCGCTCCTGGTGGCCGGGATGCTGCCGATGATCATGCTGGTGGTCAACATCAGTTCCGTCGCGGTCGTCTGGTTCGGCGGCCACCGCATCCAGGCAGGACTGATGAATCTCGGCGCGCTTACTGCGTTCATCGCCTACATCATGCAGATCCTGCTCGCCATCATGATGTCCATGTACGTCCTCATGACGGCGCCCCGCGCCGCCGTCTGCGCTGAACGGATCCAGGCGGTCCTCGACACCGAGCCGTCCGTCAGCAGCGAAGCGCAGCCGCACGCGCGGCTGGACCACCCCCGTTTCGACCCGGCCCAGCCGGCGGTGCTGACGTTCCAGGACGTGGGCTTTTCCTATCCGGGTGCAGAAGCCCCCGTGCTGGCCGGCATCAGTTTTACCGCTGCTCCCGGTACCACCACCGCGATCGTCGGCTCCACCGGCAGCGGCAAGACCACCCTGCTGAACCTGGTTCCGCGTTTCCTTGACCCCACGGAAGGCCGGATTATGCTGGCCGGCCACGACATCCGGAACCTGCCCCTGGACCAGCTCCGGGCCGCCATGGCCATCGTGCCCCAGCATTCCCACCTGTTCACCGGCACCATCGCCGACAACCTGAGGATGGGCGCCCCCGACGCCACAGACGAGGAACTTTGGGCCACTTTGGAGGCAGCACAGACCATGCGCTTCATGCGTGACCTCCCGCTGGGGCTCGCCACCCCTGTCGGCCAGGGCGGCGCCAGCCTGTCGGGCGGGCAGCGGCAAAGGCTGTGCATTGCCCGGGCCCTGTTGCGCAAAGCGCCCCTTTACCTCTTCGATGACAGCTTTTCGGCCCTGGACTACGACACGGACACCCGGCTGCGGCAGGCCCTGGACCAGCAGCTCGCCGCGGCAACGACCATCCTGGTTGCCGAGCGCATTTCCGCCGTGGAGGACGCGGACCTCATTTTGGTGCTCGACGACGGCGGGCTCGTTGCGCAGGGGACGCACCAGGAGCTGCTGGAAACCTCAGCCACCTACCGGGAAATTGCCGAGTCGCAGCTCGCGTTGGACGGCATGCTGTGACGGGCGGGGAGGAAGCCGGGGAAGCGGGGCAGGGGTTCTGGCCGACTGCCGGCAGGCTCCTTGGCCTCCTGCGCCCCTTCCGGCTGCGGATGCTGGGAGCCGTCGCGGCTACCTGCGCGTTCGCGGGCCTCAACGTTGCCGCCCCAAAGTACCTGGGTGATGCCACCGACATGGTGGTGGAGGGCATCTTCGAAGGCTCCCTGGACCAGGGCCTGGGAATCCTGCTGGCGGCCGTGGCCATGATGTACGTTTTCGCCTCCCTGTTCAACTGGGTGCAGGGCGCACTGACAGCCCACGCCGTGCAAGGGCTCATGTACGGCCTGCGTGCCTCGGTCGAGGACAAACTCCACCGCCTTCCCTCCACCTACTTCCGCGAACGCTCCCGGGGTGACGTCCTGAGCAGGGCCACCAACGACATCGACAACATTGCGCAGGCCCTCAACCAGGTCCTGACCCAGCTGATCGTGTCGGTGCTGATGCTGTTCGGTTCGCTGGCCATGATGCTGTGGATCTCGCCGCTGCTTGCAGCCATTGCCGTTGCCACCGTTCCCATTTCCACCTGGATTACGTTCCTGGTGGCCAGGCGGTCGCAGGAGCACTTCGCCACGCAATGGAAGGAGACCGGCGAACTTAACGCCCACGTGGAGGAATTCATCAGCGGGCACGAGGTCATCAAGGCTTTCGGCCGGCAGGGACACGCGGTGCAGGTCTTCAGCCGGAGCAACGGCCGCCTGGCACGGGCGGCTGCCAAAGCGCAGTACTCGGCGGGCGTGGTCCAGCCGTTGATGGTGCTGATGTCCAACCTCAACTACGTAGCAGTTGCGGTGGTGGGAGCCCTGCAGGTCATCGCGGGAGCCATGACCATCGGGGGCGTCCAGGCCTTCGTCCAGTTCAGCCGCTTGTTCACCCAGCCGGTGGGCCAGATCGGGGGGCTCCTCAACGTCATGCAGTCCTGTGCGGCATCCGCGGGCAGGGTATTCGTGCTCCTGGACGCACATGAGGATCTGCCGGAGCCTGACCTGCACGAGCAGGACCCTCCTGCTCGGGACGGGCTCGTGCCCGGCGCCCCGGCCGCGGGCCCCATCGTTTTCCAGGACGTCACGTTCGGGTACCCCGGATCCGTCCCCGCGGTCCGTAACCTCACCTTCACCGCGGAGCCGGGGCAGTCGGTGGCAATCGTGGGGCATACAGGTGCGGGCAAGAGCACTGTGGTGAACCTGCTGATGCGGTTCCTGGAGCCCACATCCGGCCGGATCACCATGGGCGGAACGGACATCGCGGACATCCCCCGTGACCACCTTCGTGCCCGGTTTGCCGTGGTGCTGCAGGATTCCTGGCTTTTCGGGGGCACCATCCGCGACAACATCGCCTACGGCCGGCCCGACGCTCCGGAAGCCGCCATTGTCGCCGCCGCAGAGGCCACCCATGCCGACCACTTCATCAGGTCCCTGCCGCACGGCTACGACACTGTTTTGGAAAACGGCGGGGAGCCGCTCAGCCAGGGCCAGCGGCAGCTTCTCACGATCGCCAGGGCCCAGCTCGCCGGGCGCTCCGTACTTGTCCTGGATGAAGCAACCAGTTCGGTGGACTCCAGGACTGAGCTGCTTATCCGACAGGGGATGCAGCGGCTGCGCCGCGGGCGGACAAGTTTCGTGATCGCCCACCGTTTGTCCACCATCCGTAACGCTGATCTAATTCTCGTCATGGACCACGGACGCATCGTCGAGCAAGGCACGCATGGAAGCCTCCTTGCAGCGAACAGCTATTACGCCAGGCTGTACAACGCCCAGTTTGCAGAACGGGACGGCAAGGCCGGCGTCCTGGAGGGCGGCCTGTGAAGGCCGCTCCCGACTTCCCGGGGTCCTGGCGGCCCAACCAGGCCAGCAGCGTGGCGCTCTTCGAGCAGCTTCGGCTGCAGGTCATCCATCTGGCGGACAGTGGTGCACTGGCGCCCGGCACCAGGCTCCCCGCGGTACGGGCCCTCGCGGAACAACTCGACGTCGCCCCGCACACCGTGGCCAGGGCCTACAAGGAGCTGGAGGCGGCCGGCGTCGTTGCCACCCGGGGACGCAACGGGACCGTGGTTTGTGCGCGCGATGAGCGGCTGGGAGACCTCTCCGACGCCGCGGCCGCATATGCCGCCGTCGCAAAATCCCAGGGCGCCAGCTTCGCCGAAGCGGTGAAGCTGCTGGCCGCCGCTTACGATGTTCCCTGAGGGCGGAACGGTCAGTGTTCGAAAAAGTTTTCGATTAGCATTATGGGGTGCCTAAAGCCTTAGCTGAAGAAACCCCTGCCCCCTCCGCTTCCCTCGCCGTCCCCTCCGCTGCGGCCCTGGAGCGCCCGGACCTCTCCCGCCTCGTGGTGAAGGGTGCGCGGGAGCACAACCTGCGCAACGTGGACCTCGACCTGCCGCGGGACGCCATGATCGTCTTCACCGGACTCTCCGGATCCGGCAAGTCTTCCCTGGCGTTTGACACCATCTTCGCCGAGGGCCAGCGGCGCTACGTCGAATCACTCTCCGCCTACGCGCGCCAGTTCCTGGGCCAAGTGGACAAGCCCGATGTTGATTTCATCGAAGGCCTCTCCCCGGCGGTTTCCATTGACCAGAAATCCACCAGCAAGAACCCGCGCTCCACGGTGGGCACCATCACCGAGATCTACGACTATATGCGCCTCCTTTGGGCACGCGTCGGCCGCCCGCACTGCCCTGTTTGCGGTGAACCGGTGTCCAAGCAAACCCCGCAGCAGATTGTCGACCAGCTCCTGGAACTCGACGAAGGCACCCGGTTCCAGGTCCTGGCCCCCGTGGTCCGCGGACGCAAGGGCGAGTTCGTCGACCTCTTCAAGGACCTCAGCGCCAAGGGCTACTCGCGGGCACGGGTGGACGGCGACCTGGTCCAGCTGAGCGATCCGCCCAAGCTTGGCAAGCAGTTCAAGCACACCATTGAGGTGGTGGTGGACCGCCTGGTGGTCAAGGAAGGGATCAGCCAGCGGCTGACCGACTCCATCGAGACCGCCCTGGGACTGGCCGAGGGACGTGTCCTGGCGGAGTTCGTCGACGTTGATGCGGACGCCCCCGAACGGATCCGGGCGTTCTCGGAAAACCTGGCGTGCCCCAACGAGCACCCCCTCGCCATCGACGAGATCGAGCCCCGCTCCTTCTCCTTCAACAACCCCTTCGGCGCCTGCGCGGCCTGCAGCGGCATCGGTACCCGGCTTGAGGTGGATGAGGAACTCATCGTTCCCAACCCGGAACTGTCCCTGTCCGAGGGCGCCATCGCGCCGTGGTCCATGGGAACGGCCACCACCGAGTACTGGAACCGGCTGCTGGAGGGCCTGGCCAAGGAAGTGGGCTTCTCCATGACCACGCCGTGGGAGAAGCTGGGCAAGGACGTGCGCCAGACCGTCCTGCACGGCAAGGACCACAAAGTGGTGGTGCAGTACCGCAACCGCTTTGGCCGTGAACGCAAGTACAGCACCGGGTTCGAAGGTGCCATCCAGTACGTCCACCGCAAGCACGGCGAGACCGATTCCGACTGGGCGCGCGACCGCTACGAGGAGTACATGCGGCAGGTTCCGTGCCCCGCATGCAACGGAGCCCGACTCAACCCCGCCTCCCTGTCCGTCCTCATCAACGGCAAGTCCATCGCCGAGGTAGCCGCCCTCCCCATGCGGGAATGTGCCGAATTCCTGAACAACCTGGTGCTGACCGGGCGCGAAGCCCAGATCGCCCACCAGGTCCTCAAGGAGATCCAGGCCCGGCTGACCTTCCTCCTGGATGTCGGGCTGGAGTACCTCAACCTGGAACGGCCCTCGGCCACCCTGTCCGGCGGCGAAGCCCAGCGCATCCGGCTGGCCACCCAGATCGGGTCCGGCCTGGTGGGTGTCCTCTACGTCCTCGATGAACCCTCCATCGGCCTCCACCAGCGCGACAACCGCCGGCTGATCGAAACCCTCACCCGGCTCCGCGACATGGGTAACACCCTGATTGTCGTGGAGCACGACGAAGATACCATCCACGTGGCCGACTGGATCGTGGACATTGGGCCCGGTGCCGGCGAGCACGGCGGCCAGGTGGTCCACTCCGGCACCTACAAGGAACTGCTGGCCAATACGGAATCCCTGACCGGTGACTATTTGTCCGGCCGCAAGGCCATCGAAGTGCCCAAGAAGCGCCGCAAGTACGACAAGAAGCGCGAGATCAAGGTAGTGGGCGCGCGGGAGAACAACCTCGTGAACGTCGATGCTGCCTTCCCCCTGGGCCTCTTCACCGCGGTGACCGGAGTGAGTGGCTCGGGGAAGTCCACGCTGGTGAACGAAATCCTCTACAAAGTCCTGGCGAACAAGCTCAACGGCGCCAAGCAGGTGGCCGGGCGGCACAAGACGGTCCAGGGCCTGGAGCACCTGGACAAGGTAGTGCACGTCGACCAGAGCCCCATCGGGCGTACCCCCCGGTCCAATCCGGCCACGTACACCGGCGTCTTCGACAACATCCGCAAGCTCTTCGCGGAAACCACCGAAGCCAAGGTGCGCGGCTACCTGCCCGGCCGTTTCTCCTTCAACGTCAAGGGCGGCCGCTGCGAGGCGTGCTCGGGTGACGGCACGCTGAAGATCGAGATGAACTTCCTGCCTGACGTTTACGTCCCCTGCGAGGTGTGCCACGGGGCCCGCTACAACCGGGAAACCCTGGAGGTGCACTACAAGGGCAAAACCATCGCGGATGTCCTCAACATGCCCATCGAAGAGGCCGCCGAATTCTTTGCGGCGTTCTCACCCATCGCACGTCACCTGAACACCCTGGTGGACGTAGGACTGGGCTACGTGCGGCTGGGCCAGCCGGCCACCACGCTGTCCGGCGGCGAAGCGCAACGGGTCAAGCTCGCTGCGGAACTGCAGAAGCGCTCCAACGGGCGCAGCATCTATGTCCTGGACGAGCCCACCACGGGCCTGCACTTCGAAGACATCCGCAAGCTGCTCATGGTCCTGCAGGGACTGGTGGACAAGGGCAACACGGTGATCACCATCGAGCACAACCTGGACGTCATCAAGAGTGCAGACTGGCTGGTGGACCTGGGGCCTGACGGCGGTTCCGGCGGGGGCCAGATTGTGGCTGCGGGAACGCCGGAGCAGGTGGCGAAGTCCAGGACCAGCCATACCGGGAAATTCCTCGCCGAAATACTCGGCTGAGCGAGGGAATTACAAGCGAAGTATTCCTCGCAGGGAATGCGAGTTTCAGGCAGTCCTGCTGTCGTGAGAAACTAACCCGGTGACTTCAACAACAGTGCCCGTGATCTTTGACCTGGACGGCACTCTTGTCGACCCGGCCGGTGGAATTACTGAGGGGATTGCGTCGGCCCTCCGGGAGCTGGGGCTCCCCGTTCCCGGCCAGGACCTGCTTGACTCCATGATCGGCCCCAAGCTGAGCGATTCACTGCTCAACGTGGCAAAGGTGCCGGCGGACCGCCTGGAAGAGGTGGTCCGCCGCTACCGCGAATACTACGTCGCCACGGGAATTGCCCAGAGCCGGCTGTACCCGGGCATCCGCGAAATCCTCGAATCGTTCGCAGAGGATGGACGCCCCGTGGCCGTTGCCACCCAAAAGCCGCAGCGGCTTGCCCACAAGGTCCTGGCGCACCACGGCATCGACGGATTCTTCCACGGCATCCACGGCTCCGCCGACGACGAAGCAAGGGTGGAAGGCGTTCCGCTTGGCAAGACGCAGATCATCGCCGCCGCCCTGCGGGACCTGGACACGCAGCACGCCATCATGGTGGGGGACCGCGCCCAGGACGTTTCCGGTGCAATCGCCAACGGACTGGACTGCATCGGGGTGGTCTGGGGCTTCGCTCCGGACGGTGAGCTGGAGGAAGCCGGCTCCGTGGCAGTCGTTAATACAGGCGAGGAACTCGTTTCGGTCATCGAGCGGCTCCAGGCAGTCCACACCGCGGCCATGAGCGGGGTGAGCAACGATGGAAATGTTTGATGCCGTCCGCTGGACAACCCGCAACCTGATCGCCGGCACCTGCCGGCCCACCGTCGTCGGACTCGAAAACGTCCCTTCCGACGGTCCCTTCATCGTGGCCCCCAACCATCTGTCCTTTTTCGACAGCGTGATCGTCCAGGCGCTGATGCCGCGGCCCGTCGCTTTCTTCGCCAAGGCCGAATACTTCACCACCGGCGGCGTCAAGGGCAAGGTCATGAAGGCGTTCTTCGAATCCGTGGGCTCCATCCCGGTGGAGCGCGGCGAACAGGCCGCCAGCGTGCAGGCCCTCAAGACCCTGCTGGACATCCTGGAGGCTGGCCGGGGCATTGGCATCTACCCGGAAGGCACGCGCTCCCGCGACGGCATCCTTTACCGGGGGCGTACCGGTGTCGGCTGGCTGGCACTCACCACCGGGGCCCCCGTCATTCCCGTGGGCCTGATCGGGACCGAGAAGCTGCAGCGGGCCGGAGAAAAAGGGGTCAGGCCGCAGCACTTCACCATGAAGGTGGGGGAGCCGCTGTACTTCGACAAGACGGGTCCGGACCACTCCCTGCCCGCCCGCCGTGAGGTCACGGACCGGATTATGGACGCCATCGCCGAGCTCAGCGGCCAGGAACGCTCTGCCAGCTACAACCAGAGCAAGTCCGCGGAGTAACCGGCTGGCAAGGAGACCCGGCGCGACTCAGTAGACTTGATAGGTGGCAAATCCAGCAAGTTACCGCCCCAAAACCGGTGAAATCCCCACCAACCCGGGCGTCTACCGGTTCCGCGATCCGCACGGCCGGGTCATTTATGTAGGCAAAGCCAAGAGCCTCCGGTCCCGGCTGAACTCCTATTTCGCCAACCCGGCCGGGCTGCTGCCCAAGACCTATGCGATGGTCCATGCGGCCAGCAGCGTCGAGTGGACGGTGGTGGGCAGCGAGCTGGAGTCGCTGCAGCTGGAATACACCTGGATCAAGGAATTCAAGCCCCGGTTCAATGTGGTGTTCAGGGATGACAAGACCTATCCCTACCTTGCCGTGACGATGGGCGAAAAGTACCCGCGGGTCCAGGTGATGCGCGGTGACAAGCGGAAGGGGACCCGCTACTTCGGCCCCTACACAGCCGGGGCCATCCGGGAAACCATGGACACCCTGCTCCGCGTCTTCCCTGTCCGGAGCTGCAGCGCCGGCGTCTTCAAGCGGGCCGAGGCCAGCGGGCGGCCGTGCCTGCTGGGATACATCGACAAGTGCTCAGCACCCTGCGTGGGCCGGATCTCGCCACAGGACCACCGGGCACTGGCCGACGATTTCTGCGCCTTCATGGGTGGCGAGGCCACAAGGTTCATCAACAAGCTTGAGAAGCAAATGGGCGACGCCGTGGCGAAGCTCGACTATGAGCACGCCGCCAGGCTCCGGGACGACATCACCGCGCTGCGCAAGGTCTTCGAGCGGAACGCGGTGGTCCTGTCCGAGGACACCGACGCCGACGTCTTCGCCCTGCACGAGGACGAACTCGAAGCTGCCGTCCAGGTGTTCCACGTCCGCGGCGGCAGGATCCGGGGCCAGCGCGGCTGGGTGGTGGAGAAGGTGGAAGACTTCAGCACGCCTGACTTGGTTGAGCACCTGCTCCAGCAGGTTTACGGCGAGGACGGCGATACCCACGGCCGGCTGCCCCGTGAAGTCCTGGTGCCCGTGGCGCCCAGCAACATGGAGGACCTGGCGAAGTGGCTGGCCGGCATCCGCGGCGCCAAGGTGGACATCCGGGTGCCCCAGCGGGGGGACAAGGCAGCGCTGATGTCCACCGTGCGCGAGAACGCCGAGCACGCGCTGAGGCTTCACAAGACCCGCCGTGCGGGGGACATCACCGTGCGGTCCCAGGCCCTCCAGGAGCTGCAGGAAGCCCTGGACCTGCCCGTGCCGCTGCTGCGGATCGAGTGCTTCGACGTCTCCCACGTGCAGGGCACCAACGTGGTGGCCTCCATGGTGGTGGTGGAGGACGGATTGCCCAAGAAGTCCGACTACCGGAAGTTCTCCATCACGGGTCCCGCAGCGTCCGATGACACCGCGGCCATGCATGACGTCCTCACCCGCCGGTTCCGGCACTACCTGCAGGACAAGTCCGCGCAAGTGGATGAGTCCGTCCTTACAGCGGACGGGTTGGCAGCGGACGGCCTGGCAGTGCCTGGCCAGGATGAGGCCGGCCAGGCGGCCGCAACCGAAGCTGCCGCCCTGGACACCACCACCCCGGCGCCCAAGGCGAAATTCGCGTACCCGCCCAACCTGGTGGTGGTGGACGGCGGCCAGCCACAGGTCAACGCCGCGGCCCGCGCCCTGAAGGACCTGGGCATCGATGATGTGTACGTGGTGGGGCTGGCCAAGCGCCTTGAGGAAGTGTGGCTCCCGGACAGCGACTTCCCGGTCATCCTGCCCCGCACCTCCCAGGGGCTGTACCTGCTGCAGCGGATCCGAGACGAGGCGCACCGCTTCGCCATCACGTTCCACCGCCAGAAGCGCGGCAAGGCCATGACCGTTTCGGCGCTGGACGCCGTTCCGGGCCTGGGTGCCTCCAAGCGCAAGGCCTTGCTGGCGCACTTCGGCTCGGTGAAGGGCGTCAAGGCTGCCACCGCGGAAGAGCTCGCGGAGGCAAAAGGCATAGGCCCGGCACTGGCCAGTGCCATCGTGAACCACTTCGCTGCGGATGGGCCCGAAGCAGTCACAGTGCCGGCGATCAACATGACCACCGGCGAAATCATTGAATCTTAGCTAGGGTAAAGGACGGGGCAGCGCCATCGCTGCTGCCCACGGGGACAACGAGGAAACGGGGCAGGCTTCATGGCAGACACGACGGCGGAATCCGGGGCCGGGCACGACGGGATGGAACCCGTCAAACCGGTCGAAGCGGAGCTGCTGGTGGTCACCGGAATGTCCGGCGCCGGCCGAAGCACGGCCGCCGACGCCCTGGAGGACCACGGCTGGTACGTCGTGGAGAACCTGCCGCCGCAGATGCTGGGCACGCTCGCGGAACTGGTCTCGCACGCACCGCAGTCCATTCCCCGGCTGGCAGTGGTTATCGACGTCCGCAGCAAAGGCCTTTTTGCCGACATCCGTTCTGCCCTGCACGCACTCGCCGCCAGCGGGGTCACTTTCCGGGTCCTGTTCCTCGACGCCAGCGACAACGTCCTGGTCCGGCGGTTTGAACAGGGGCGCCGTCCGCACCCGCTGCAGGGCGGCGGGCGCATCCTCGACGGTATTGCCGCCGAACGTGAGCTGCTGCAGGAACTCCGCGACAGCTCCGACGTCGTCCTGGATACCTCCAACTACAACGTCCACGGCCTGGCCACCGCCATCACGGAGCTGTTCAGCGAAACCGGTCCCGTTGCCCTGCGGCTCAACGTGATGAGTTTCGGCTTCAAGTACGGCCTGCCGGTGGATGCCAACTACGTGGCCGATGTCCGGTTCATCCCCAACCCGCACTGGGTGCCCCAGCTCCGTCCGCAGACCGGCCTGGACAAGGACGTCAGCGACTATGTGCTGGAAGCCGAAGGCGTCAAGAACTTCGTGGACCGCTACGTCCTGGCCCTGGAGCCCGTCCTGGAGGGGTACCGCAGGGAAAACAAGCACTACGCCACCATCGCGGTCGGCTGCACCGGCGGCAAGCACCGCTCGGTGGCCGTGGCCGTCGAGCTCTCCAAGAAACTCGCACAGTACCCGCGGGTCACGGTGACCACCGCGCACCGGGATCTGGGCCGCGAGTAATGGCCCTGTTCACCGGAGCCCTGCCCCTGGTGCCGCCGGCCGCTGGTAAGGGCTCGGGACAGCAGGACAAGGGTCCCAACGTGGTGGCCTTGGGCGGCGGCCACGGCCTGGCAGCCTCGCTGTCGGCGCTGCGGCTGCTCACCTCCGAACTCACCGCGGTGGTCACGGTAGCGGACGACGGCGGCTCGTCCGGGCGTCTGCGCGAGGAGTACGGCGTCCTTCCGCCGGGGGACCTTCGGATGGCACTGTCCGCGCTCTGCGACGACACCGACTGGGGACGGACCTGGCGCGATGTCATGCAGCACCGCTTCCGCGCCGGGAAAGGCCCGGGCGGCTCCCTTGACGAACATGCCATGGGCAACCTGCTGATCGTGACACTGTGGGAACTGCTGGGTGACGCCGTCGCAGGGCTCAAGTGGGCCGGTGCCTTGCTCGGCGCCCGGGGGCAGGTCCTGCCCATGTCCACCGTCCCGCTCACCATCGAAGGCGACGTGCGCGTGACCGCGCCGGATGGTGCCATCAGCCTGCAGACCATCCACGGCCAGGCGCGCTGCGCCGTGGCCGGCTCGCTGGAGGAAGTCCGGCTCCTGCCCAAGGCAGCCCCGGCCTGCACGGACGCCCTGACAGCCATCGAACTGGCGGACTGGGTGGTCCTGGGCCCGGGCTCCTGGTACACATCGGTCCTGCCGCACCTGCTCCTGCCGGAGATGCGGCAGGCGCTGTGCAGTACCCCGGCCAAGCGCTGCCTGACCATGAACCTCGCCATGGATACCAAGGAAACCACTGGCATGACGGCGGCGGACCATCTGCACGTCCTTCGGCGCTACGCTCCGGAGTTCAGCGTGGACGTGGTCCTGGCCGATCCCGCGTCGGTGCCGGACCGGCAGGATTTCGAGAAGGCTGCCGGCATGCTCGGGGCGGAAGTTGTCTTGGGTAAAGTAGGGGCGTCGGGACGCCGCCCCGTCCACGAGCCGCTCAGGCTGGCCACGGCGTACCAGGACATTTTCGGGAACAGTTAGGAAGGTGCCATGGCACTGACAGCATCAGTCAAGGAAGAACTGTCCCGTCTGGACATCAAGAAGTCATCAGTGCGCAAGGCTGAAGTCTCCGCAATGCTCCGGTTCGCCGGGGGACTGCACATCATCTCCGGCAGGATCGTCATCGAAGCGGAAGTGGACCTGGCGTCCACTGCCCGCAGGCTCCGTGCCGCCATCGCCGAGGTCTACGGCCACCAGAGCGAAATCATCGTGGTCTCCGCCGGTGGACTGCGGCGCGCCAGCCGCTATGTGGTGCGCGTCGTCCGTGACGGCGAGGCACTGGCCCGCCAGACCGGCCTCCTGGACGGGCGCGGCCGGCCCGTGCGCGGGCTGCCATCCGCCGTCGTCAATGGTTCAGCGGCTGACGCCGAGGCCGTATGGCGCGGCGCGTTCCTGGCCCACGGTTCGCTGACCGAACCGGGCCGCTCGTCGTCGCTGGAGGTCACCTGCCCTGGGCCGGAATCCGCCCTTGCCCTGGTGGGCGCCGCCCGCCGGCTGGACATCCAGGCCAAAGCACGGGAGGTCAGGGGAGTGGACCGCGTGGTCATCCGCGACGGGGACACCATCGCCGCACTCCTGACGCGCATGGGAGCCCACGATGCGCTGATGGTGTGGGAGGAACGCCGCATGCGCAAGGAAGTCAGGGCCACCGCCAACCGGCTGGCCAACTTCGATGACGCCAACCTGCGGCGCTCCGCCCAGGCCGCCGTGGCCGCCGGCGCACGCGTGGAGCGGGCGCTGGAGATCCTGGGCGACGACGTTCCGGACCACCTGAAGTACGCCGGCGAACTGCGGGTGGCGCACAAGCAGGCAAGCCTTGACGAGCTGGGCCGGCTGGCCGACCCCGTCATGACCAAGGACGCCATCGCCGGACGGATCCGCCGCCTGCTGGCCATGGCGGACAAGCGGGCGCATGACCTGGGCGTTCCCGGAACGGATGCCAATGTGACGCCTGAAATGCTGGACGAGTAGGCGCCCCATAGAATCAAAAAGAATTCCGGGCACCAGCTGCCCGGATGCACAATCCGAGCGTTACCAAACCGGACCTTGGGGTCCACGATATTGGAGGATTTTGTGACCGAGTACGTATTGCCGGAACTCAGCTACGACTACGCCGCCCTTGAACCGCACATCTCCGCGCGGATCATGGAGCTGCACCACAGCAAGCACCACGCCACCTACGTGGCAGGCGCCAACAACGCCCTGGCCCAGCTGGCCGAGGCACGTGAAAAGGGCGACTTCGCCAACATCAACCGGCTCTCCAAGGACTTGGCGTTCCACACCGGCGGACACATCAACCACTCAGTGTTCTGGAAGAACCTGTCCCCGGACGGCGGCGACAAGCCCGAAGGTGAGCTGGCTGCCGCAATCGATGACGCGTTCGGCTCCTTCGACGCCTTCCGCGCCCAGTTCTCCGCCGCAGCCCTTGGCCTGCAGGGATCGGGCTGGGGCTTCCTGGCCTACGAGCCCATCGGCGGAAACCTGGTCATCGAGCAGCTCTACGACCAGCAGGGCAACACCGCCCTGGGAACCATCCCGCTGCTGATGCTGGACATGTGGGAGCACGCCTTCTACCTGGACTACGTGAATGTAAAGGCCGACTACGTCAAGGCGTTCTGGAACATCGTGAACTGGGCAGATGTTGCCCAGCGCTTCGAGGCAGCACGCGCCAACGCAACGGGACTCATCACCCTCCCGTAGTGACGGGCGCTATACATCGATGTAACAAACTTCACATTCTGACTTAAACCGGCCGGGATGTGGACCGTCCGCCCCCGCACTTGCGGGGGCGGACCCAGTTAAACGTAAGATAGGTCACGGAAGGCGGTTAGCCTTCAGCAATGAGGCTGGTCGCCCTCCGTGTAAATCATCTCTGCCCAATGGCGTGCGGGATCTGTTAGTTGGCTTCAACGCCCGCTCAACTAGTAGTGCTTCTCAAAGCACCAAGGAGACTGTAAAAGTGACGACCCGTATTGGAATCAACGGCTTTGGCCGTATTGGCCGCAACTACTTCCGCGCAGCGCTTGCCCAAGGCGCGGACCTGGAGATCGTTGCAGTCAACGACCTCACCAGCCCCGAAGCCCTGGCGCACCTGTTCAAGTACGACTCGGTCGGCGGCCGCCTGAAGGAAACCATCGAGGTCAAGGATGGCAACATCGTCGTCAACGGCAACGTGGTCAAGGTCCTGGCCGAGCGCGATCCCGCCAACCTCCCCTGGGGCGAACTGGGCGTGGACATCGTTATTGAATCCACCGGTTTCTTCACCAAGGCTGCAGACGCGCAGAAGCACATCGCCGCCGGCGCCAAGAAGGTCCTCATCTCCGCTCCGGCCTCGGACGAGGACATCACCATCGTGATGGGTGTCAACCACAACCTCTACGACAACGCCAAGCACAACATCATTTCCAACGCCTCCTGCACCACCAACTGCCTCGGCCCGCTGGCCAAGGTGGTCAACGACGAATTCGGCATCGAGCGTGGCCTGATGACCACCGTGCATGCCTATACCGCCGACCAGAACCTCCAGGACGGCCCCCACAAGGACCTGCGCCGGGCCCGCGCTGCGGCCATCAACATGGTTCCCACCTCCACCGGTGCCGCCAAGGCCATCGGCCTGGTGCTGCCGGAGCTCAAGGGCAAGCTGGACGGGTACGCCATCCGCGTCCCCGTGCCCACTGGCTCTGCCACCGACCTCACCGTCACCGTGTCCCGCGAGACCACCGTTGAGGAAGTCAACGCAGCCCTCAAGCGCGCTGCGGAGTCCGAAGAGCTCCAGGGCTTCCTGACCTACACGGACGAGCCCATCGTCTCCTCCGACATCGTGGGCGACCCCGCCTCCTCGATCTTCGACTCCGGCCTGACCAAGGTGATTGGCAACCAGGTCAAGGTTGTTTCCTGGTATGACAACGAGTGGGGCTACTCCAACCGCCTCGTCGACCTCACGGAGCTCGTGGCATCCAAGCTGGGCTAGGGTTAGACACATGACATCTCACACCCTCAACGAACTGATCGCTGAAGGTGTCCGCGGGCGGTACATTCTGGTTCGAAGTGACCTGAATGTGCCGCTCGACGGCTCTACAGTCACTGACGACGGCCGCATCAAGGCCTCACTTCCAGTGCTGGCAAAGCTCACGGACGCCGGTGCCCGCGTGCTGGTAACAGCCCACCTTGGACGCCCCAAGGGCGCTCCGGAGGACAAGTACTCCCTGCGGCCTGCAGTGGACCGGCTCGCCGAACTGGCCGGCTTCAAGGTGACCCTTGCGGCCGACACCGTCGGTGATGCCGCCAAGACTGCCGCGGCATCCCTGCAGGACGGCGAAGCCCTGGTCCTCGAAAACGTCCGCTTCGACGCCCGCGAAACCAGCAAGGACGACGCCGAACGCGGCGCCTTCGCCGATGAACTGGTGGCCCTGACCGGCAGCAACGGCGCTTACGTGGACGATGCCTTCGGCGCCGTCCACCGCAAGCACGCAAGTGTCTACGACGTCGCCACGCGGCTGCCGTCCTACCAGGGCGACCTGGTGCACACAGAGGTGGAAGTCCTCCGGAAGCTCACCACCGACACCCAGCGCCCTTACGTGGTGGTGCTCGGCGGTTCCAAGGTCTCGGACAAGCTCGCGGTCATCGCCAACCTGATTGGCAAGGCTGACACCATCCTGGTGGGCGGCGGCATGCTGTTCACGTTCCTGGCAGGGCAGGGCCACAAGGTCGCCTCGAGCCTGCTCGAGCAGGACCAGATCCCGGTGGTCCAGGACTACCTGAAGCGGGCCGCGGACGCAGGAACCGAATTCGTGGTTCCCACGGACGTCGTCGTGGCGGAGAAGTTTGCCGCCGATGCCGCGCACGAAACGGTCGCGGCCGACGCCATTGAAGGCAGCAGCTTCGGTGCCCAGGGCATCGGCCTGGACATCGGACCCGATACCGCTGCCGCCTTTGCCGACCGGATCAAGGGCGCACGCACTGTCTTCTGGAACGGCCCCATGGGTGTCTTCGAGTTCGAGGCATTCTCGGCAGGCACGCGCGCCATTGCCCAGGCCCTCACCGAAACCGACGGCTTCACCGTGGTGGGCGGCGGCGATTCCGCTGCAGCGGTACGTACCCTGGGGTTCGCCGACGACCAGTTCGGCCACATCTCCACGGGCGGCGGTGCCAGCCTGGAATACCTCGAAGGCAAGGAACTCCCGGGCCTCAGCGTCCTGGACCGGTAGTACGGGCCTCGCAGTCCTCCGGCCGGCAGGTTGCCCGCGGCAGCCTGCCGGCCGCACACATATCAAGAACCTTTTGGAGAATACGTGACTACGTCAACGAACGGCGCTTTCGACCGCAAGCCCTTCATCGCGGGCAACTGGAAAATGAACATGGACCACGTGCAGGGCATCACCCTTCTGCAGAAGCTGGCATGGACCCTCTCCGACGCCAAGCACGACTACAGCCGCGTTGAGGTGGCCGTCTTCCCGCCGTTCACCGACCTCCGCGGCGTGCAGACCCTGGTCCAGGGCGATGACCTGCAGATCGCCTACGGCGCCCAGGACCTCTCGCAGTTCGATTCCGGAGCCTATACGGGTGACATCTCGGGCCAGTTCCTGAGCAAGCTCGGCTGCAAGTACGTCCTGGTGGGCCACAGCGAACGCCGCACTATCCACAACGAATCCGACGACGTCGTGAACGCCAAGGTCAAGGCCGCGTTCAAGCACGGCATCATCCCCGTACTCTGCGTCGGCGAGGGCCTGGAGATCCGCCAGGCCGGAACCCATGTTGAAAACACGCTGCAGCAGCTCCGGGCCGGAGTGGCCGGGCTGACCAACGAACAGGCCGCCGAACTGGTGGTTGCCTATGAGCCGGTCTGGGCCATCGGCACGGGCGAGGTGGCAGGCCCGGAAGACGCGCAGGAGATGTGTGCCGCCATCCGGGCAGAACTCGAAAGCCTCTTTGGCGCCGACGTGGCCGCAAAGACCCGCCTGTTGTACGGCGGCTCCGTCAAGGCCAACAACGCTGCTGCCATCCTGCAGGAGCGCGACGTGGACGGCCTCCTGGTGGGCGGCGCCAGCCTTGACCCGGCGGAGTTTGCTAATATTGTCAGGTTCGAGAGCCACCTGGTCGCGGACTAGCCCGCAACCGGCACACACTCCCGCAATTCCAACTTCTGAAAGGCCGTCGTGGACGTTCTTCATGTCATTCTGCAGATCCTCCTGGGCATCACCAGCCTCCTTCTGACGCTGCTGATCCTCCTGCACAAGGGACGCGGCGGCGGCTTGTCCGATATGTTCGGCGGCGGCATGAGCTCAGGCCTCAGCTCTTCAGGCGTGGCAGAACGTAACCTCAACCGCTTCACCATCATCCTGGGTGTCACCTGGGGCTTGGTGATTATCGCACTCGGCCTGATCATGCGGTTCAGCGGCGGGGACTCCTGAGCTCTGCAACTGAATAGAGGCCTGCGGCACTCCCGCCGCCCGGCCCTGACATCTAAACTGTGGCTGTCGGTTACCGGCAGCCACAGTTTTGTATTAAGCTGCGGGTGCCGGCGTCCCCTTCGAAGCAGGAGTTCCCATGGTCCATCCAGCATCAGGCTTCCGCGGCACCCGGGCCGGGGTGACAGCAGGCTCAGGGTCCAGCCTTCAATCCAATGACACGTCCTCGCGCGCCTTGCCCCGGATCAGGGTGTCGTACTGGTGCGCCAAGGGCCACGAGACGCAGCCCGTGTTCCTGAAGATGCCGGAGGACCAGATTCCCCGCACGTGGGACTGCCGGCGCTGTGGCGGCCCTGCTACCCGCGACGGGCACGTGGCGGCTCCGGACGATCTGTTCGACGACGGCTACAAGAGCCACCTGGAATACGTTAAAGAACGGCGCTCCGGCCAGGACGCCGAAGACGTCCTGGCCGGAGCGCTGGAAAAGCTACGCGCCCGCGGCGTCCTTTCGGACGAGCTGCTGCGGGACACGTGAGGCTGCGTTTTCGTCAATCAACCACAGGGTACGGGACGTACCGCGGGGGCCTGAGGCAGGCACCTGCACCGGGTTGGCCCCAGCCAAGGCAAGCCCCACTGCTCCGGCCTTGTCCTCGCCGGCCACCACCATCCACACCTCGGAAGCCGTGTTGATGGCGGGAAGGGTCAGGGAGATCCGCAGCGGCGGCGGCTTGGGGGAGTTCCGGACACCCACCACCGTGCGGTCCTTTTCCCGTATCCCGGCCTGCTCCGGGAAGAGCGATGCAATGTGGGCGTCGGGTCCAACACCGAGCAATACCACGTCCAGCCGGGGGAGCGATGACGGTTCCTCTGGCCGGTCGTCGGACATGTCGGCCGCATGCTCGGCTGCTGCCGCTTCCCTCAGTTGCCGGGCGTAATCATCCGCGGCCTCCTCGGGAGTGCCGAAATCGTCAGACGAACCAGGGGAGTGGACACGTTCCGGGTCCACCTGAATATGCGAGAGCAACGCATCAAATGCCTGTTTCGTGTTGCGGTCCGGATCGGCGGAAGCAACAAAGCGTTCGTCACCCCACCAGAAGTTCACCTTGGACCAGTCGACGGCGGGTGCCGCCGGTGAGTCCGCGACGGCCTTCAGTGTGCCGATCCCCACGGTTCCCCCGGTGAGCACCACGGTGGCTTCGCCGTACTTGTCCTGCACATCGACAAGCTTCGTGATCAGGCGTGCCGCGATCGCAGCCATGAGGACGGACGAATCAGGATGGATGCTTACTCGTGGGTCAACGCTCACTGGGTCGGACGCTCCTTAGATTGGTACGTGGCAGTCCAATAGTAATCACTTCACCAAACACTTCATCCGGGTCCAGGCGGCGGAGTTCTTCGGCGAGGCAGTCGCGGAGGCTGCGGCGGGGGAGCGAGATCCGCTGTGCCGGCTGGCCCGGCTGGGTCAGTTCCGCCACGGACAGTCCCGGACGGAAGAGCTGGACGTCGCCGCCGGGTCGGGTGAGCCGGACGCGCCGGATCCCGGTTCCGGCCGGGTCCGCCACGATCGTCACCGGGGCATCCAGGGTCAGGGTGAGCCAGGCCGCGAGCAGGATGGTGGAGGGTGAGTCCGAGGCGCCCTCGACGGCAACGGCCGTCACCGGGGAGGAGTCCACTTCATCCAGGGCCGCGGCGAGTTGGATACGCCAGTTGGTGAGGCGGGTCCAGGCGAGATCGGTGTCGCCGGCCTTGTAGGTCCGGTGGATCCGTTCGAGCGCGGCCTGGGGATCGGGCTCGTTCGCGGAGTCGGTGATCCGGCGGTGGGCGATCGCTCCAATGGAGGTCTCACACGCGTTCTCCGGGGCGCCATGCGGCCACCAGGCCACAATGGGTGCGTCGGGGAGCAGCAGCGCGGCGACCAGGGACTCACTTTCGTGGGCGAGCTGGCCGTAGCCGCGCAGCACGATAACCTCGGAGGCCCCGGCGTCCCCGCCGACCCGGATCTGTGCGTCCAGCCGGTCCGCTGCGTCCTTCCCGGCGTCTGCGAGCACGATGATCCGGCAGGGGTGTTCGCGGGAGGCGTCGTTGGCGGCCTCGATCGCTTCTTCCTCCAGCCCCGATTTCGTGACGACGACCAGGGTCAGGACCCGGCCCAGGGCGATCACCCCGCCCTGCTCGCGCAGGGCCATGAGTTTCTTGGAGACCTTGGACGTGGTGGTATCGGGCAGGTTAACGATCATGGCCTTCTCCAGGTTCGTCCGTCACGGGCCAGCAGCTCATCAGCGCTGGCGGGCCCCCAGGAACCGGGGGCGTAGGGTTCGGGCTGCTCGTCCAGCGACGCCCAGTACTCCTCGAACGGGTCAAGGATCTTCCAGGACAGCTCCACTTCCTCATGCCGCGGGAAAAGCGGCGGCTCACCCAGCAACACGTCCAGGATCAACCGTTCATAGGCTTCAGGACTGGATTCGGTGAAGGAGTGCCCGTAGCCGAAGTCCATGGTCACGTCGCGGACTTCCATCTGGGTGCCGGGGACCTTGGAGCCGAACCGGATGGTCACGCCCTCGTCGGGCTGGACCCTGATGACCACGGCGTTCTGCCCGAAATCGTCTTCCCCGTGGTCGCGGAAGAGCAGGTTGGGGGCGCGTTTGAACACCACCGCAATCTCCGTCACCCGCCGACCCAGCCGCTTGCCGGCGCGCAGGTAGAACGGGACGCCGGACCAGCGTCTGGTGTGGATGTCCACCCGGATTGCCGCGTAGGTTTCCGTGGTCGAGTCGGCCGGGATGCCTTCCTCCTCCAGGTAGCCCAGGACCTGCTCCCCGCCCTGCCACCCGCCGGTGAACTGCCCACGTGCCGAATGCGTGGACAAATCCTCGGGGAGTTTGACCGCGGCGAGGACCTTTTCCTTCTCCGCGCGCAGGTCATCGGCGTTGAACGAAATCGGCTCCTCCATCGCCGTGAGCGCCAGCAACTGCAGCAGATGGTTTTGGATCACGTCCCGGGCCGCGCCGACCCCGTCGTAATACCCGGCCCGGCCGCCGGTGCCGATGTCCTCGGCCATCGTGATCTGGACGTGGTCCACATAGTTCGCGTTCCACAACGGCTCGAACAACTGGTTTGCGAAGCGCAGCGCCAGGATGTTCTGCACCGTTTCCTTGCCCAGGTAATGGTCGATCCGGAACACCGCGTCCGGAGGGAACACCGACTCCACAATGTCGTTCAGCTGCCGGGCCGATTCCAGGTCATGCCCGAACGGCTTCTCGATCACCACCCGCCGCCACTTGTCTCCCTCGGCCTGCGCCAGGCCATGCTTGGACAGCTGCCGGCAGACCTGCTCGAACGCCTTGGGCGGGATCGAGAGGTAGAACGCGTGGTTCCCGCGGGTGCCGCGGACATCGTCGAGTTCCTTGATTGTCTCGCCGAGCCGCTCGAATGCCGCGTCGTCGTCGAACTCGCCCTGGACAAACCGGATGCCCTCCGAGAGCTGGTTCCACACCGCCTCATCAAACGGCGTCCGGGCGTGGGCCTGGACCGAGGCCTTCACCTCAGCGGCGAAATCCTCCTTGTCCCACTCCCGCCGGGCGAACCCCACCAGCGCGAAACTCGGCGGCAACAAACCACGATTAGCCAAGTCATACACCGCCGGCATCAGTTTCTTCCGGGCAAGATCCCCCGTCACCCCAAACAACACAAGCGACGATGGACCCGCAATCCGGTTCAAACGGCGGTCCCGCGGATCACGCAACGGATTACGCGGGCGGCCCGCGCCCTTCCGGCCGTATTCAGTTTCTGGCATGTTGCTTTTGCGCCTTAGCTTTCGGTTGCGGATGCGCGGGTGGACAGTGCAGCGACGATGTCCTGCAGCTGTGCCACGCCGGCGGCACGGTCAGTGAGGTGGAGGCGCAGCACGGGACGGCCGTGTTCGCCCAGTACCTGGGCGTCGCCTGCAGCCTGGGCGGCGATGAGCTCGCCGAAGGTGAACGGCCGGTCCGGGATCGCCAGATCCTCGGCGGGTGCTGCGGTGACCTGGAGAAACACGCCGATGGCCGGTCCACCCTTGTGGAACTGGCCGGTGGAGTGCAGGAAGCGCGGACCCCAGCCAAAGGTTACCGGGCGGCCCGTAGCCGCCGCCAGCTCGTCACGGATGCCCTCAAGCCCGGCGAAGGCGAGCCGGTCGAAGTAGGCCTGGACGCTCAGGTAGCTGTCGGAGGCGAGTGTACCCAGCAGGGCCTTGACGGCACCTTCTGCTGTGGCGGCGTCGCCGAGCCAGTCGCCTCCGCGCACCTCAATGGCGCCGTCAACGAAGGCGGCCGGTGTGGGTTCCGGCTGGGCGTCCAGCAGTCCGCGCGCAGCCACCTTGGCGGCCTCGACGTCGGGCTGGTCGAAGGGGTTGATGCCCAGCAGGCGCCCGGCCACGGCGGTGGCGAACTCCCACACCATCATCTGGGTGGCCAGGCCACCGGCGATGGCCACCTGGTTTTCGCCCAGTTCGACGTCGGCGTCTGCGGCCACGAGCCGGACCACCAGGACATCGGGCGCGCCGGAGGTGACTTCCGGCGCCTGGGGACCCGCAACTACCGGAAGGATCCCGGTGCCCAGCTTGCCGGTCGATTCGGCAATGAGCTGTTCGGCCCAGTCGGCGAAGCCAACAATGCCGGAGCCGTCTTCGGCGATGACGATCTTGTTGCGCAGCGGGCTGGTTCCACCCAAGGCCGTGCCCAGGGCCAGCCCGATGTTCTCAGGGGCGTCATCGTTGAGGATTTCCGCAGCTTCCTCGGCTTCGTCCAGGAAGGCCTGGATGTCCACGCCGGCCAGGCCGGAGGGGACCAGGCCGAAGGCGGTCAGGGCGGAGTAGCGGCCGCCGACGTTGGGGTCGGCGTTGAAGACGGCCCGGTAGCCGGCCTCCCGGGAGGCCTTGTCCAACGGCGAGCCCGGGTCCGTGACAATGATGATCCGGCTCTTGGCGTCCACGCCGGCCTCGGTGAAGGCCTGTTCGAAGATGCGCCGCTGGGAATCGGTCTCCAGGGTGGATCCGGACTTGGACGAGACCACGATGGCGGTCTGGGCCAGCCGGTCCGCGAGGGCAGCCCTGACCTGGTCCGGGTCAGTGCTGTCCAGCACGGTCAGCTCGACGCCGGCGGTGCCTGCGATGACCTCGGGGGCCAGGGAGGATCCGCCCATGCCGCAAAGCACGACCCGGCTGACTCCTTCGGCGCGCAGGGCATCACGGAGTTCCAGAATGTCCTTGACCAAGGGCTGGGAGACTGTGGCTGCCTCCACCCATCCGAGGCGGATTGCCGACTCGGACTCCGCGTCGGGACCCCACAGCGTGTGGTCCTTGGCAAAAATCCGCGTGGCAATCCGGTCCTCCACGAGGGCGGGAAGGTGCTGTTCAAGCGCCTTCTGCGCCGCGCCGGTGGCGTCGTAGCTGAGAGTGCTCATGGGTGTTAGGAAGCCTTCCGTGCAGAGGCGAGGGCGCCTTCGACGTCGGCCAGCAGTTCTTTCCAGCTGGCCACGAACTTGTCCAGGCCTTCGGTTTCAAGCAGCGCGACGACCTCGTTGTAGGACACGCCAAGCTTTTCCAGGGCGTCGAGCGTGGCATTGGCGTCATCGTAGGTGCCCCTGACGGTGTCGCCGGTGACCACGCCATGGTCGTACGTGGCGTCCAGGGTCTTCTCCGGCATGGTGTTCACGACGCCGGGCGCGACCAGTTCAGTGACGTACAGGGTGTCCGGGTAGGCCGGGTCCTTGACGCCGGTGGAGGCCCACAGCGGGCGCTGGGGGAGTGCGCCGGCGTCGGCCAGCAGGGCCCAGCGCTCGGTGGCGAAGAGCTCCTCATAGACCTGGTAGGCCAGGCGGGCGTTTGCCAAACCGGCCTTGCCTTTCAGGGCCTTGGCTTCGTCGGTGCCGATCTTGTCGAGGCGCTTGTCGATTTCGGTGTCCACGCGGGAGACGAAGAATGAGGCAACGGAGTGGATCTTGGACAGGTCGTGGCCGTTTTCCTTGGCCTGCTCCAGTCCGGACTGGAAGGCGTTGATCACCGCGCGGTAGCGCTCCAGGGAGAAGATCAGGGTCACGTTGACGCTGATGCCTTCGGCCAGGGTTGCCGTGATGGCTTCGAGGCCCTCGATGGTTGCCGGGATCTTGATGTGGACGTTGTCCCTATTGACGCGCTGGGAGAGGTGCTTGGCCTCGGCGATGGTTCCCGCGGTGTCCCAGGCGAGGCGCGGGTCCACTTCGATGGAAACGCGCCCGTCCACGCCCTTGGTGGCGGCGGCAACGGGGGCGAACAGGTCGCAGGCGTCAGCGACGTCGGTGGTGGTGATCTCGAAGATCGTGTCCTCCACGCTGGCACCTTCTGCCGCCTTGCCGGCAATGATCTGGTCGTAATCAGTGCCGGCGGTGATGGCGGCGTGGAAGATCGACGGGTTGGTGGTCACACCAACCACGTTCTTTTCCTCGATGAGCTTGCGGAGGGTGCCGGTCTCCAGGCGTCCGCGGGAAAGGTCGTCGAGCCAGATGGAGACTCCGGCGTCGGAGAGCTGCTGGGTGGGAGTAGTCATTGCTGTATCTCCTGAAGTTTGGGTTTAGGCCTGGGTGGCGGCGAGGGAGTCCTTGGCGGCGGCGGCAACTGCTTCTGCCGTGATGCCGAACTCCTGGAAGAGCCGCTTGTAGTCGGCGGAAGCGCCGTAGTGCTCAAGGCTGACGGAACGGCCGGCGTCGCCAACGAATTCGCGCCAGCCCAGGGCCAGTCCTGCTTCAACCGAAACGCGTGCCTTGACGGCGGCGGGCAGGACGGATTCGCGGTAGGCGGCGTCCTGCTTCTTGAACCATTCAACGCACGGCATGGACACGACGCGGGCTGCGATGCCTTCGGCCTGCAGTGCTTCGCGTGCCTGGACTGCGAGCTGGACCTCGGAACCGGTGGCGATCAGGATGACGTCGGCCGGAACGGTGGCGCCGTCCTTGGATGCTTCGGCCAGGACGTAGCCGCCCTTTGCCACACCCGCGGTGGATGCGAAGGTGTCGCCGTCGGCGTCGCCCTCGCCGCGTTCCCAGGTAGGAATGTTCTGGCGGGTCAGGACGATGCCTGCGGGGTTGGCGTGGTTTTCCAGCATCGTCTTCCATGCCGCTGCCACTTCGTTGGCGTCGCCGGGGCGGACGACGTCCAGGCCCACGATGGCGCGCAGCGAGGCGAGCTGCTCAACCGGCTGGTGCGTGGGACCGTCCTCGCCCAGCCCGATGGAGTCGTGGGTCCAGACGTAAAGGGACGGCACACCCATCAGGGCGCCGAGGCGGATGGCAGGGCGCTGATAATCAGAGAAGATCAGGAAGGTGCCGGAGAACGCGCGGGTGTTGCCGGCCAGGGTGATGCCGTTCACGATCGAGGCGGCAGCATGCTCGCGGATGCCGAAGTGCAGGACGCGGCCGTAGGGGTTGCCGGACCATGCATCGGTCTGCTTGGAGGCGGGCACGAAGGACGGCGAGTCCTCGATGGTGGTGTTGTTGGACTCCGCGAGGTCGGCCGAACCGCCCCACAGTTCGGGCAGGACCGGGCCGAGTGCATTCAGGACCTTGCCCGATGCCGCGCGGGTGGAGACGTCCTTGCCGGCCGGGAAGACCGGGAGGGCTGCGTCGACGCCCTGGGGCAGCTCCTGCGCCTCGAGGCGCTGCAGGAGTGCGGCACCTTCGGGGTTGGCTTCCTGCCACGCGGTGAATGACTCTTCCCATTCCTTGCGCTCTGCGGCGCCGCGTTCCACCACCTGGCGGGCGTGGTCCAGGACCTCCTGGTCCACCTCGAAGGACTTGGCGGGGTCGAAGCCGAGGACTTCCTTCAGCGCTGCAACCTCGTCGCCGCCCAGGGCCGAGCCGTGGATCTTTCCGGTGTTCTGCTTCTTGGGGGCCGGGTAGCCAATAATGGTGCGCAGCGAGATGATGGACGGCTTGGAGGTCTCGGCCTTGGCGGCCAGCAGGGCGCTGTAGAGCTCCTGGACGTCTTCCTTGTATTCGCCGGTGCGGGTCCAGTCCACGCGCTGGGTGTGCCAGCCGTAGGCTTCGTAACGCTTCAGGACGTCCTCGGTGAAGGCGATGTCGGTGTTGTCTTCGATGGAGATGTGGTTCTCGTCGTAGATGACCACAAGGTTGCCCAGTTCCTGGTGCCCGGCCAGCGACGAGGCTTCGGCGGTAACGCCTTCCTGGAGGTCGCCGTCGGAGGCGATGACCCAGATGGTGTGGTCGAACGGCGACTGGCCGGCCGGAGCGTCGGCGTCGAACAGGCCACGCTGGCGGCGCTGGGAGTACGCAAAGCCAACCGATGATGCCAGGCCCTGGCCCAGCGGGCCGGTGGTGATCTCCACGCCGGCGGTGTGCTTGTACTCCGGGTGGCCGGGGGTCAGCGAGCCCCAGGTGCGCAGCGCTTCGAGGTCCTTCAGTTCCAGCCCGTAGCCGGAGAGGAACAGCTGGATGTAAAGGGTCAGCGATGTGTGGCCGGGGGACAGGACGAACCGGTCACGGCCCAGCCACTGCGGATCGCGCGGATCGTGGCGCATCAGCTTCTGGAAGAGGAGGTAGGCAGCCGGTGCCAGGCTCATGGCGGTTCCCGGGTGTCCATTGCCCACCTTCTCCACGGCGTCGGCAGCCAGGACGCGGATGGTGTCCACCGCCTTCTGGTCCAAGCTGGTCCATGACAGTTCTTGCTCTTCCAAATGTGGCACGAAAACCGGGCCCCTCTCTGTGCTGGCGGCGGCGGTACACCGGATCCGATTGAGGGCGCGTGTGTGGCGCCCGCTGCGGTGTGTACCAGCCGTCCACCATCGAAACGTTGATCCTTGCATTCAGTCACGGACAGCAGCGGGAATGCGTTTTCCACCGCTTTCTTGCTGCGTGCTGATCTGGTGACAGCTTAGCTCTTATCCATACTCCGGGCGGGCCAAATCTCACGTTTTGGACGCAATTTCCCCTTTTGTGAATCACCATCACGACGTTGTGAGTTAATCTGCTCGAATGGGCCCGCGAGCGATCAAATGCGCATATGGCAGGGCCGGGACAGCGCCCCGGGCGCGGTATGATATTCGGAGGCCAACGCCGGGTGTGCATATCCAACGCCGTCCGGGGTTTCCCGACTGTTGCACGCACCTGATGCATTTCCTTCCTTAGTGCCGTGCCCGGGCCCGGGCCGCAAGACCGGAGCTGCACTGCCAGCCTCAAACTGCCACACAGAACGGGTGACTGCCACCGTGAGCACAACAGATACGCCGCTGAAAGCATCCCGGGCCTCCGGCGCCGGGTTTGCCCGTAAGGCCAAGGCGTATCTCGCCCTCACCAAGCCGAGGGTCATCGAGCTGCTCCTGGTGAGCACTCTGCCCACCATGATCTATGCGGAGCGCGGCTTCCCGTCCATCGGGCTGATCCTTGCCACCCTGGTGGGTGGAGCCTTCGCCGCCGGCAGTGCCGGAGCTTTCAACTGCTACATCGACCGTGACATCGACAAGCTGATGCACCGTACGGAAAACAGGCCCCTGGTCACCGGTGAAGTCACCCCGCGCGAGGCACTGGTGTTCTCCTGGCTGCTTGGCGCGGCCGCAATCGCCATCCTCTGGTTCGGCGCCAATCCGCTGTCAGCCTGGCTGGGCTTGGGAGCCATCTTCTTCTACGTGGTCATCTACACCATGATCCTTAAGCGGCGCACCGCGCAGAACATTGTGTGGGGCGGCGCAGCGGGCTGCTTCCCGGTGCTCATTGCGTGGGCTGCCGTGACCAATTCCGTGGAGTGGCCGGCCGTCATCCTGTTCATGGTGATCTTCCTGTGGACACCGCCGCACTACTGGCCCCTGTCCATGCGCTACGGCGAGGACTACCGGAATGCCAACGTCCCCATGCTTGGCGCCATCGCCGGCGCCAAGGTGGTGTCTGTCCAGGTGGTCCTGTATGCCTGGGCCATGGTGGCCTGCTCGCTGTTGATGATTCCGGCAGGCGGCGCCGGCTGGGTCTACACCCTTACCGCCATCCTTGCAGGTGCCTGGTTCCTCTATGAGTCCCACGCCCTGTACGGCCGTGCCCAGCGTGAGGACATCCCTGACAAGCGCGCCATGAAGGTGTTCCATGGCTCCATCAGCTACCTGACGCTGCTGTTCATCGCCCTGGCGGTGGACCCCTTCATTGGGCATGCCATCATCGGCTAGCCCTGCCATCCCAGCACTGGACCAGCGGCTTCACACTTCGTGTGGGGCCGCTGCTCTGTTTAACCGGACCCGCCCCCTCAGTCGGGCCGATGGTTCATCGCGTGCCGCCGCTCGTCCTGCCCGGCCCTGCGCGAAGCCATGGATGCCCTAATTCCGTTGCCTCGGCGAACGATTTGACACTTTTGTCATATCTGTCACTTTAGCTGTCATTGAGGATGACCTGCTGCTTACGGTGGAGCTGCCCCTTCCCCTGACGCAAAGGAAATTCCATGGATGCCCGTCCCTCCACCGTTCCCGCTCCCAGCCACAGCCCGCCGGGTGGCAAGGGAGGCGGCCGCCGCTTCACGTTCGCCGGCCGCCTGTTCACTGCGCACCTAAGCAAAGACCTGCCAGCATCCCTGGTGGTGTTCCTTGTGGCCCTCCCGCTCTCCCTGGGCATTGCAGCAGCATCGGGGGCGCCCATCATGGCTGGCCTCATCGCCGCCGCCGTTGGCGGAGTCGTGGCCGGAAGCCTTGGCGGTTCTCCGCTGCAGGTGAGCGGACCTGCGGCCGGCCTGACCGTCGTCGTGGCCGGCCTGGTCCAGGAATTCGGCTGACAGGTGACCTGCGCCATCACGGCAGCGGCCGGCGTCGTGCAGCTCCTCCTGGGGATCAGCCGGGTGGGGCGCGCCGCCCTTGCCGTCTCGCCCGTGGTGGTCAAAGCCATGCTGGCGGGCATCGGCGTCACCATCATCCTGCAGCAGCTGCACGTGCTGCTCGGATCCGAGCCCGCCGGATCTGCATTCGAAAACCTCACGGCCTTGCCTGCGGCCATCACCAACCTGGAACTGCATGCCGCCCTGCTGGGTCTGGCCGTCGTGGCCATCCTCCTGTGCTGGAAGTTCCTGCCGGCCGCTGTCCGGCGTGTGCCCGGCCCCCTTGCCGCGGTCACTGCAGGCACCGCACTGGCCGTGGCCTTTGCCCCAGGTGTTGAGCGCATTTCCCTGGACGGCTCCATCTTTGACGCCATCGCACTGCCGCGACTGCCTGACGGGAACTGGCGCGCCTTCGCCTTCGCAGTGCTCACCATGGCCCTGATCGCGAGCATCGAATCCCTCCTGTCCGCCGTGGCCGTAGACAAGATGCAGACCGGCCCCCGGACCAATCTCAACCGGGAGCTCATTGGCCAGGGCGCCGCGAACATCGTTTCGGGCTCACTCGGCGGGTTGCCCGTGACGGGCGTCATTGTCCGCAGCGCCACCAACGTGGAGGCCGGCGCCGCCACCCGCATGTCCGCAATCCTGCACGGCGTGTGGGTCCTCGCGTTTTCGGCCCTCTTTGCCGGACTGATCCAGTTGATCCCGCTGGCGGTCCTGGCCGGTTTGCTGGTGGTGATCGGCGCGCGGCTGATCAAGCTGGCGGACATCCGCACCAGCCATCGGACCGGGGACCTGGCCATCTATGCGGTGACCCTGGTGTGCGTGGTGTTCCTGAACCTGCTCGAAGGGGTGATGATCGGCCTGGCCCTCGCCGCCGCCCATGTCCTCTGGCGCGTCCTGCGCACCCCCATCCGCGCGCACCGCCCCGCGGCACCGTCGTCGTCCTGGCGTGTGACCATCGCCGGCTCGTGCAGCTTCTTCGCGCTGCCGAAGCTGAGCGGAGTCCTCCAGTCTGTTCCCGCCGGCGCCGACGTGGTGGTGGAGCTGAACGCCGACTATGTGGACCACTCGTTCCGTGAGGCCCTGCTCGCCTGGCAGCTCCAGCACCAGGCCACGGGCGCCACGGTGATCCTTGAAGAGCATGGCAACACCGTGTTTCAGGACGCTGCGCGCCAGGCTCCCCGGCGCGAGGACGCCACCGAACTGCCCCTTCCGCCCCGCAAGGTGCCGCTGCTGGTGGGTATCAATAAATACCACCGCCGGTTCGCCCACCAGGTGCGCCCACTTGTCCATGACCTGACGGACGCGCAGAACCCGGACAGCCTGTTCGTGGCCTGTGTGGATTCCCGCGTCAATCCAAACCTGATCACCAGCAGCGGCCCGGGGGACCTGCTCACCCTGCGCAACATCGGCAACGTGGTATGCAGGGACGCGGGCCAGGAGGCTTCGATCGACGCCACCCTTTCCTTTGCCGTCAACGGCCTTGGCGTACAGTCCCTGGTCATTTGCGGCCATTCCAACTGCGGCGCCATGAAGGCGGTGCTCGCAGAGGCTGACGGTGCTGACAACAGCTCCCTCGGCGCGGCATTCGCAGGCTGGCTGGACCACGCCCGCCCCAGCTACGCGGAACTCCTGGCCGGACATCCGGTGGGCAGGCAGGCCGCGCAAGACGGCTACAGTACCGTGGACCAGCTGGCCATGGTCAACGTGGCTGTACAGCTGGCCAAGTTGCAGGAGCATCCGGTGGCCGGGCCGGCGCTGGCGGCCGGAAAGGTGCAGGCCGTAGGACTCTTCTACGACATTGCCACGGCGAAGGTCCTGCGCATCACGGCCGACGGCATCGAGGACCTGGACGGATCCTTCGTCGCCGGGGTGCAGGGTCGGGCCCTGGCCGACCGGTAGCTCAGGCGGCAGCCGTTAAACGGCAGGCGCCCCGGCCCAAACGGTCCGGGGCGCCTGCCATCTGTCGCGGGGGGGCAGCGTATTGCAGCGGTTTACCTTACGGAACTGCGCGTCTCCACCGCGCTGGAGTGGGCGATGTCCCAGGCGTTGGTGGACGCGGCCATCAGCAGCGCCGCGCCAAGCATGTGGGCGGCAACCAGCAGCGCCGGGATGCCGTTGTAGTACTGCGTGAAGCCGATGATGGCCTGGAGGATGGTGACGCCCAGGAGCATCAGTACGGCGGTGCGGAACGGGCCGGTGATGCGGCGCCTGAAGACCAGTACCAGGGCCACCACGGTACCGGCGGTGACCAGATAGGCGGGAACCGCGTGGATGTGGGAGAACAGGTCCCAGTCCAGGTTATTGCGGGGGGCATCGGCGTCGCCGGCGTGCGGACCGGCCCCGGTGACCACCACGCCGAGCATCACGGCGACGGCGGAGAAAAGGGCGACGGCGGCCGTCACCGGACGCAGCACGGCAGGCAGTGCGGGGGGCCGGGCAGCAACGAAGCGGCCGGTGCGTCCGAACGCGCGGTTCACCAGCAGGGTGGCGAACACCACGAGGGCCATCGACACGAGGAAGTGCAGGCCCACCACCCACGGGTTGAGGTTGGTGAGGACTGTGATGCCGCCAATCACCGCTTGCGCCGGAATGCTGGCGAGCAGTCCGAGGGCCAGCAGGAAAAGGTCCTTGCGTTCCTTCCGCAGGTTCCACAGGTACACCAGCATGAGGGCGGCCACGGCAGCCAGCGCGAAGGTCAGGAGCCGGTTCCCGAACTCGATGAAGCCGTGGATGCCCATTTCCGGGGTGTTCACAATCGAGTCGGAGGTGCAGCGAGGCCACGTGGGGCAGCCCAGGCCTGATGCGGTCAACCGGACGGCGCCGCCGGTGACCACCAAAAGCGTCTGGCCGATCAGGGACGCTACGGCGAGCCGGCGGATGCGGACGTCCACGGTGCGTGGGAGCCGCGAGGCCAGGCGGCCGGCGAGCTGGGGAAGGCGTGAAGCCGTGGACACGATCATCTCAATTCCACTTGAACCAACGGATGGCTGCAGCCCCGGCAATAACCGTCCAGAGCAGCAGGATAAGGGCGGCGCCGCCGTTCACGGCCCCGCCCAGGAAGGCGGCGCGCATCGATTCACCCAAGGCGCCGGAAGGCAGGAAGTGCACCACCGCTTGCGCGGCCGCAGGCAGCCTTTCGGACGGGATCACAATCCCGCCCATGGCTCCCAACAGGATCCACAAAAGGTTGGTGATGGCCAGCGTGGCTTCCGGCCGGACCGTCCCGGCCACCAGCAGCCCCAGCGCCGTGAACGCCGCCGCGCCCAGCGCAAGAAGGGCCAGCCCCGGGAACCAGCCCGCCGCCGTCGGCTGCCAGCCGAGGGCCAAGGCGACAAGGCCCACCACCACCACCTGGATGCACAAAACGGCCAGGACTGAAAGGACCTTGCCGGCAATCAGGCCGCCCCGCCCCAGCGGAGTGGTGGACAGGAAGCGGAGCACGCCGTAGCGGCGGTCGAAACCGGTGGCGATGCCCTGCCCGGTGAAGGCGGTGGACATGGCGCACAGGGCCAGGATCCCCGGGACTGCCACGTTGATGCGGCTGGAGCCCATGCCGTCCAGGAAGGGGGTCACCGTCAGGCCGACCAATGCCAGCAGCGGGAGCACGATTGCCAGGATCAGCTGTTCGCCGTTGCGCAGCATGGTCAGTGCCTCGTATTTGCCCTGGAGCAGGACGCGGCGCGCCAGGGACGCCGGCTGCTGCGTCTCCTGCAATGCTGCCCCGCTCATCGGATGTCCTTTCCTGAAATGTCCAAAAAGACGTCTTCAAGGCTACGCGCCTCAAGGCTCAGTGATGCCGGCATGATGCCCTTCGCTTCCCACCACTGCGCCAGCGCGGACAGGTGGCGCGGCGTGAGCGCGCCGGTCACGGTGTAGCTGCCGGCACGGGCTTCGGAAAATTCCACGTCGTCCGGCAGCACTGCGGCCAGGTCCAGTCCGGCCGGGGCTTCAAACGCGAGCGTCCGGACGTGGTCTGCGCCGTGTTCGGTGACCGGGCTGCGCTGCAACAGTTCCTGGACAGTTCCTTCGGCCACGTTGCGGCCGCCGTCGATTATGTAGACATAGTCCGCCAGGCGCTGGGCGTCATCCATGAGGTGGGTGGTCAGGATGATGCCCATGCCGCCATCACGCAGCTCCGCGATCAGGTCGAACACGAGTTGGCGGGACTGCGGGTCCAGGCCGGCGCTTGGCTCGTCAAGGAACAGTACTTCCGGCCTGCCGATGAGGGCAGCGGCAAGCGCCAGCCGCTGCTTCTGGCCTCCGGACAGCCTGCGGACGCTGGTGCGGCTGAAGGTATCGATGCCAAGGCGGCCCACCAGGTCCTCGAGCGGCCAGGGGCGGGCGTAGAGCCCGGCGATGTGCCGCAAAAGCGGCAGGGGCCTGGCCGACGGCGGGAGGCCGCCGTCCTGGAGCATCACACCTACGCGGGAGCGCAGCCCGGCGCCGGCCGTCGCGGGGTCCTCGCCCAGCAGCGAAATGCTGCCGCCGGTACGTTTCTGCAGGCCCTGAGCGCATTCGAGGGTTGTTGTCTTCCCGGCACCGTTGGCGCCGAGCAGGGCAGTTACCTGGCCGCGTTCGGCAACGAGGGAAACACCGCTGACTACCCGAAGCATCTTGCCGTCCATACTGGACAAGGGGCCAACGTCCTTGATGAGCCCATGAATGGACAGGACGGGGGACTGGGGGGATCGCACCACAGTATTCTACGGGATGTAGTATTTAGCGCTGTCCCGGCCAACCCGGCGCGGCTGCTGAGTCTGGGTGCGCGAATCGCGGCTTGGTCATAATCGGTTCAGACCCCAAGGTCAGCCTGCCCTTACTGGAGCCCGGGACTAAATTACGACATGATTGTGTTGTGTATTCCATGACCAACACCACCGCTGTGCCCGTTGCCGGGCCCGGTCGTGCCGCATCCAGCCCCGTGGCTGATGCCGACGAGCGCACCCGGGACCGGGTCCTCGCTGCCGTCCTGGAACACGGACCGGTCAGCGCCGCCGAACTGGGAGACATGCTGGGCTTCACCCCAGCGGCAGTCCGGCGCCATCTTGACCACCTCTCGCGTGCCGGCGTCATCGAAGTCAAGCGGGTTGCCAAGCCCGGTGCGGGTGCCGGCCGCCCGGCCCGCCGCTACGTCCTCAGTTCCCAGGGCCAGTCAAGCCTTGGCAATGACTACCTGGACATTGCCGCACTGGCGCTTCAGGAGCTGCAGAAGGTTGCCGGCCCGGATGCGGTGCGGGCCTTCGCCGAGGAGCGGTTCGCGGACATGGAGCGCCGGTACGCACCCGAAATCGAACAGGCCGGGCCGGATATCCGCGACCGTGCCATCGCACTCTCAGCCGCACTGAGCCGGGACAACTTCGTCGCTTCCGCCGCAACCATCGAAGCGAAGGCACCGCTTCCGGCGGCGCTGTCCAGCGTGCAGCTCTGCCAGGGCCATTGCCCCATCCAGCAGCTGGCAGCCCGGTTCCCGGTGTTCTGCGACGTCGAGACCGAAGTCTTCTCAAGGCTGGTGGGAGTGGACGTACGCCGGCTCTCCACCCTGGCGCGGGGCGGCCACGTCTGCACCACCCACATACCTACAGGCAGGCTGTCTGCCAAACCGGCGCCCGCGCCGGCGGCAGCCCCCGCCGGCCTGGACGAAGTAATCAACCATCAGCAAGAAAGGCCGTGATGACGGACCAACTATCAGAGAAAGCAGTAGCCGAAAACACTGTGATCTCGGAGATTCTGGAAAAGAATCCCGAGCTCCACGGCATCGGCAACTACGAGTACGGCTGGGCCGACAAGAACGACGTCGGCGCCAATGCACGGCGTGGTCTCGATGAAGAGGTAGTCCGGGACATTTCGGCCAAGAAGAGCGAACCGGAATGGATGCTCGACCTCCGCCTCAAGGGCCTGAAGTACTTCGACCGCAAGCCCATGCCCACCTGGGGTGCAGACCTCTCCGGCATCGACTTCGACAACATCAAGTACTTTGTCCGCTCCACCGAGAAGCAGGCAGCCACCTGGGAAGACCTCCCGGAAGACATCCGCAACACCTACGAGAAGCTGGGCATCCCGGAAGCCGAGCGCAGCCGCCTGGTCTCCGGCGTTGCTGCCCAGTACGAGTCCGAGGTGGTGTACCACCAGATCCGTGAGGACCTCGAGGCCCAGGGCGTCATCTTCCTGGACACCGACACCGCACTGAAGGAACACCCGGAGATCTTCCAGGAGTACTTCGGCACCGTGATCCCCGTGGGCGACAACAAGTTCGCGTCGCTGAACACCGCAGTGTGGTCCGGCGGCTCCTTCGTGTACGTGCCCAAGGGCGTCCACGTGGACATCCCGCTGCAGGCCTACTTCCGCATCAACACGGAAAACATGGGCCAGTTCGAGCGCACGCTGATCATCGCCGACGAGGACTCCTACGTCCACTACATCGAAGGCTGCACCGCGCCGATCTACACCTCGGACTCGCTGCACTCCGCCGTCGTGGAGATCATCGTGAAGAAGGGCGCCCGCGTCCGCTACACCACCATCCAGAACTGGTCCAACAACGTGTACAACCTGGTGACCAAGCGCGCTGTCTGCGAAGCCGGCGCCACCATGGAATGGGTGGACGGCAACATCGGCTCCAAGGTCACCATGAAGTACCCGGCCGTCTACCTGGTGGGCGAGCACGCCAAGGGCGAGACCCTGTCCATCGCATTCGCCGGCGAGGGCCAGCACCAGGACACCGGCTCCAAGATGGTGCACATCGCGCCGAACACCAAGAGCTCCATCATCTCCAAGTCCGTTGCCCGGGGCGGCGGCCGTGCCGCCTACCGCGGCCTGGTCCAGGTCCGCGAAGGGGCCAAGCACTCGGCCAACACCGTGCGCTGCGACGCCCTCCTGGTGGACACCATCTCCCGCTCCGACACCTACCCGTACATCGACATCCGCGAGGACGATGTCCAGTTGGGACACGAGGCCACCGTTTCCCGCGTCAGCGAGGAGCAGCTCTTCTACCTCATGTCCCGCGGCATGCCCGAGGACGAGGCCATGGCCATGATCGTGCGCGGCTTCATCGAGCCGATCGCCCGCGAGCTGCCCATGGAATACGCCCTTGAGCTCAACCGCCTCATCGAACTCCAGATGGAAGGATCCGTCGGTTAATGACTGCCGAAGCAACTACCGAAAAGGCGCGCATCGGCGCACCGTCGATCTCCGGTTTCACCGAGGAAGGCGAACACCTGGTCGCCTCCAAGGTTGACCGCCACCACAGCCACGGCACGCAGGTCATGGCCTCCCGCGCCGAGCGGCTCACCAGCCACGACGTGGCCGACTTCGCCCTGCCCAACGGCCGGGAAGAGGAATGGCGCTTCACCCCGGTGCGTGAACTGGCCAACCTGCTGTCCGACGCCCCGTCGGAAGACGGCGTCCTGGACGTTTCCGTCGAAGCGCCCGCCGCCGTCGTGCAGCGGATCCTCGGCGCAGGCGAGGCCCCCCGTGGTGCCACCCTGGTCCCCGCCGACCGTGCCGCCGTCGTCGCTTCCGCCAACGCCGGTGGCGCCCAGCTGATCTCCATCCCGGCCAACGCCGAGCTGGACGCTCCCGTGCGCGTCGTCCTGACCGGCAACGGCGCGGGCCGCCGCAGCAACTCCCACGTGGTGATCGAGGCCGGGGCCAACAGCCGCGGCGTAGTGATCCTGGAGCACGGCGGCATCGCCGACCACAACGGCAACGTCGAGGTCCTGGTCCGCGAGGGCGCCCAGCTGACGGTGGTTTCCGTGCAGCTGTGGGAAGACGACGCCAAGCACCTGGCCCAGCACGACGCCGAGGTTGCCAAGGACGCCGTGTACAAGCACATCGCCGTAACGCTCGGCGGCAAGATCGTCCGCCTGAACTCCAACGTCCGGTTCGCCGGTGAAGGCGCCGAGGCCGAGCTTCTGGGCCTCTACTTCGCCGACGCGGGACAGCACCTGGAGCACCGCTCCTTCGTGGACCACAACCTGGCCAACTGCAAGTCCAACGTCCTGTACAAGGGCGCGCTGCAGGGCAAGGGCGCACACACGGTCTGGGTGGGCGACGTGCTGATCCAGAAGCAGGCTGAAGGCACCGACTCCTACGAGAAGAACCAGAACCTGGTCCTCACCGACGGCTGCCGCGCGGACTCCGTGCCCAACCTGGAGATCGAGACCGGCCTGATCGAGGGTGCCGGCCATGCCAGCGCCACCGGCCGGTTCGACGACGAGCACCTGTTCTACCTGATGGCCCGCGGCATCCCCGAGGATGTTGCCCGCCGCCTGGTGGTTCGCGGCTTCCTCAACGAGGTCATCCAGCAGATCAAGGTCCCGGCCCTCGAAGAGCGCCTGACCGAGGCTGTTGAGCGCGAACTCGCGGCAACCGAGAACTAGGAACGGGCAGGAACGGATGAGCGGCACACCCAAGGGCGAACTAGTCTGCAGCGCCAATGACATCCAGGTCAAGCAGGCACTGCGGATCCTGATCGACGGCTACCCCGTTGCTGTGGTGCGGGACTCGATGGGCGAGATCCACGCCATCGGCGACACCTGCTCGCACGCGGACATCTCCCTGTCCGAGGGCGACGTGGAAGGCTGCGCCATCGAGTGCTGGGGCCACGGCTCCCAGTTCGACCTGCGCAGCGGCCAGCCGCTGCAGCTCCCCGCCTACGATCCTGTCCCGGTGTTCGCCGTCGAACTCGACGGAGACGACGTCTACGTGGACGTCACCAACGTTTTGAACGGCGCAGCAGTAAACAACTACTGAGCGCCCGCAGCACCAGACTTACGAGCGAAAAAGAAAGAAGAGCATGTCAACTCTTGAGATCAAGGACCTGCACGTCAGCATTGAGACGGAACAGGGCACCAAGGAGATCCTGAAGGGCGTCAGCCTGACCATCAGGACTGGCGAAACCCACGCCATCATGGGCCCCAACGGCTCCGGCAAGTCCACCCTGGCCTCCACCATCGCGGGCCACCCCCGCTACACCGTGACCAGCGGCAGCATCACCCTGGACGGCGAAGACGTGCTGGCCATGAGCGTTGACGAGCGCGCCCGCGCCGGTGTCTTCCTGGCCATGCAGTACCCGGTGGAGGTTCCCGGCGTCACCATGACCAACTTCCTCCGCACCGCCAAGACCGCCATCGATGGCGAAGCGCCCAAGCTGCGTACCTGGACCAAGGACGTGAAGGACGCCATGGAAAAGCTGCGCATCGACGCCGACTTCGCCCAGCGCAACGTCAACGAAGGCTTCTCCGGTGGCGAAAAGAAGCGCGTCGAGATCCTCCAGCTGGAACTCTTCAAGCCCAAGTTCGCCGTCCTGGACGAGACCGACTCCGGCCTGGACGTGGATGCGCTGAAGATCGTCTCCGAAGGCGTCAACCGCGCGCACGCCGAGGGCAACATGGGCACGCTGCTCATCACCCACTACACCCGCATCCTGCGCTACATCAAGCCTGAATTCGTGCACGTGTTCGTGGACGGACAGGTTGTCGAGGAAGGCGGCCCCGAACTGGCCGACCGCCTCGAAGAAGAAGGCTACGACCGCTACGCCAAGGGCGCCGGCGCAGCCACCATCGCGGCTGAGGCCGCAGTACAGGCCTAGTAAGGACTCATTGCCATGACCGAAATCACGCCGGGCCGCACGGCCCTGGAGGACGTCGAAGAGGCGCTCAAGGACGTCATCGACCCTGAGCTTGGCGTCAACGTTGTGGACCTGGGCCTGCTGTACGGCCTGAAGTACTCCGACGACGACGGTGCGCTCCTGATCGACATGACGCTCACCACCGCCGCCTGCCCGCTCACGGATGTGCTCGAGGAGCAGGTGGGCCAGGCACTGGACGGCGTCGTGGACGACTGGCGCCTGAACTGGGTATGGATGCCGCCGTGGGGTCCGGAGCGGATCACTGACGACGGCAAGGACCAGATGCGGGCCCTTGGCTTCAACATCTAAATAAGTACGACGACGGCGGGTCACCTTTCGCAGGAAAGGTGGCCCGCCGTCGTCGTTGGCCTATCGATTGCTGCGTATCTGTCGTTTTCAGCGATCTAAACGACAAGTACGGAGCAATCGATGGGGTGAACCTGGGGTTAGAGGGTGGCGGCGGAAAACGTGTCGCACTGCTTGATGTCGCCGGACTGGTAGCCCCGGGAGAACCAGCGCTGGCGTTCCTCGCTGGAGCCGTGGGTCCAGCCTTCGGGGGAGACACGGCCGGTGGCTGCCTTCTGGATCCGGTCATCGCCCACGGATGCGGCTGCCGACAAGGCATCATTTACATCCTGCGGGGTGAGGGGCTCCAGGTAGGGCTGGCCGGTGGCGGGGTCCTTGGTGGTGGAAGCGTACTTGGCCCAGAGTCCGGCGTAGCAATCGGCCTGCAGCTCGGTTCGGACGGACCCGGACTCCGGTCCCTGCGGATCCTGCTGCGCGCGTTTCAGGTCACCCAGCAGGTTCTGGACGTGGTGGCCGAATTCGTGCGCCACCACATACTCCTGGGCGAGGGGGCCGCCGGAGGAACCGAACCGGTCCACGAGTTCCTGGAAGAATCCGGGATCGAAGTAGGCGGTGGTGTCCGTCGGGCAGTAGAAGGGACCCACGTCGGAAGTGGCGGGCCCGCAGCCGGTGTTGGTGCTGCCGTTGAAGATCACTGCCTCCGGCCGCGGGTACTGCACCTTGTACTGCTGGAGGTAGCCCGGCCAGAACGCGTTGAGGCTGTTCACCGTGCCGGTGATCCGGCAGTCAAGCCGCGCATCCGCGTCCGCTCCGGTTTTGCAGGCCGGAGCCGTGCCCTGGGACTGGCCGGCGGTGCCGCCGTCGGTCAGGCCGCCGAGCATGTTGGGGTTGATGCCCAGCAGGAGCGCAACCAGCAGGACCAGGCCGCCGCCGATTCCGCCGCCGACCTTCACACCGGTACCCATGCCCCTTCGGTCCTGGACCTGGCTGGGATCAAGCTGCGCATTGTCATTGAAACTCATATCGTCACAATACCCGCGGCCCCGCGGCTCAATCCCCGGCGGCCGGTAAAGTTGGTCCGTGCCGTTCCTGAACATGATCCAACGCTGGGCTGAGCACCGCCCGCACGACACCGCCGTCGTGGTCGGCGGGCGGCGGCTTGAATGGGCAGCGCTGCGCGATGCTGTCGCCGGTTTGGTGGCGGAGACTAAGTCAGTGACCACGCTTTGCGAAGCCAATTCCGTGGAATTTGCAGTGAAGTTTGCTGCAGCTGTGGCCGGCAGGCGGCAGTGCGCCGTCCTGGATCCGGAATGGCCGGCACCGCTCCAGGAGGACATTGTCCGGCACGTTGAGGCGCACAGCGTTGCGGCGCCGGTATCCCCGGACGACGGTCTTGCTGATGGTCCGCCGGAGTCCACGTTCTTGGTCGGCCTCACATCCGGGACAACCACCGTGCCCAAGGCCTTTACCCGCTCCCGGCAGTCCTGGCAGCAGTCTTTCGATGCCTCGATTGAGTTCTTCGGCCTTCGCCAGGATGACGTCACCCTTGCCCCGGGGCCGCTGGCGGCCAGCCTCAATCTCTACGCGCTGGCCGAGTGCCTCTACGCCGGTTCCGAGTTCCAGACGCTGGAGACGTTCGACGTCGGCGACGTCCACGGTGCCATCACGCACGACCGCGTCACCCGGCTTGTCCTGGTGCCCACCATGCTGAGGATGCTCAGCGAGCGCGGCCTGACGGGATGCGTGGACGCTTCGGGGATCCGCAGCATCATTTGCGCCGGTTCGAAGCTGGACGCCCGCACGCTGGAGGCCGCCCGGCGCTGGGCCCCGAATGCCACCATCTACGAGTACTACGGCGCCTCCGAGCTGAGCTTCGTATCCGGTCTCAAACTGGCACCCGGCCAGGCTGCAGCCCCCGGCGGAACCGGAATCGGACGGCCCTTCCCCGGCGTCGAGGTCCGGGTCCTGGCGGACGACGGGACCCAGGTCCCGGACGGCGGATACGGCAACATCTGCGTCCGCAGCGGCATGGTGAGCAACGGCTACCTGTGGGGCGACGACGGCCAGGCCCTGCGGTCCTTCGGCAGCTGGTACACAGTGGGGGACCAAGGCTATCTCGAGGACGGGGAACTGCACATCCTGGGCCGGCGCGCCGACATGATCCTCACCGCCGGGCGGAACGTGTACCCCCACGAGGTGGAACTGGCACTGGCCGCGGTTCCCGGTGTGGCCGCAGCCCTCGCCGCCGGGATGCCGGATGACCTGCGCGGCCAGCGGGTGGTGGCGGGCGTGGTTCCGTCCCACGGCGGGATCACCGCCACCCAGCTGCGGGCCGGGCTGGAGGACCTCCTGTCCCGGCACAAGCGTCCCCTTCAGTACTACCTCCTGCCCGAGCTGCCCACGACGGACCGGGGCAAGGTCAGCCGGAGCCTGTTGCTGGAGCGGATCAACTCCCGGGACCCCAGGGCGCGGCCCCTTGCCGGCTGACCTGCTGCCGCCGGAGCGCCAGCCGGTCATCATCGCAGCCCGCCGGACGCCGGTGTGCCCCGTCAACGGTGCGCTGCGGAGCCTGCGCGCCCACGAACTGCTGGCGCCGGTGCTCCGGGCGCTGGTTGCCGAGCTCGCCGTGGACCCCGCCACCGTCTCCGATGTCGTCATCGGCAACGCAGTAGGCGGCGGCGGCAACGTGGCCCGGCTGGCCCTGCTCGAGGCCGGACTCCCGGTCAGTGTCCCCGGGATCACCGTCGACCGGCAGTGCGGTTCCGGGCTGGACGCCATTGTTCTCGCCGGCCGGCTGGTTGCAGCAGGCGGCAACCCGCTTTACCTGGCCGGGGGAGTGGAGAGCTCCAGCACCGCACCCCTTCGGGCCCACAGGACGGACGACGGCGGCGCGGACTTTTACCTCCGCGCCCAGTTTGTGCCGGAAAGCTTTGGCGATCCGGACATGGGCGTCGCGGCGGAAACGGTGGCGCAGGAATACGGCGTCGGCAGGGAGCGGCAGGACGCCTTCGCGCTGGCAAGCCACCGTAAAGCCCTTGCGGCAATCCAGGACGGCCGCTTTGCCGGCGAAATCGTCCCGCTGGCCACAGACACGGGCACGGTCTCATGTGACGGCGGGCCACGCCGCGGCCTCACCCCGGCCGTCATGCGACGGTTCCCGCCCGCCTTCGTGCCCGGAGGAACTGTCACCGCCGGGAACTCCTGCTTCGACGCTGACGGCGCCTCCGCCGTCGTTATGACGTCCCTGGAGCATGCCCGCCAACTGGGGGCACGCGACGCGCTGTTGGTGCGCGGAACCGCAACCGCCGGCGTCGAGCCCCGGGTGCTGGGGATCGGTGCTGCGCAGGCGGCCGGTGGGCTGCTCGCGGAGGCCGGTGTGACCGCAGAACACGTGGACCTGGTGGAGTTCAATGAGGCCTTCGCGTCCCAGACCCTCGCGTGCCTGGACCAGCTGGGAATCGACGCCGACCGGGCCAACCTCGATGGCGGGGCGCTGGCGCTGGGGCACGCCTATGGTGGCTCGGGGGCGGTGCTGGTGACCCGGCTGCTCGCCCAGGCGCGGAGGGCAGGAACACCGGGAGCCCTGGGACTGGCGATGATCAGCATGGCGGGCGGAATGGGGACGGCCGCACTGCTGGAGTACCGGCGCCTCTAGGCCGGCTTTAGTCCTCGGCTTCGCCCAGGCCTCGGGCGGCGAGTGCTTCACCCGTTTGGCGTGCGTATGCCACCGAGGTGATGAAGACGGGCAGGACCAGGGCCCGCGGATTGCGCTCCAGGCCGCGGGCCTTGGCGGAGTCACGGACGTCGGCGAAGGTGCCGGCGATGAACGGGATGCTGCGGAGCATGATGCCAATGGTCAGGGCAAAGCGCTCCGGATCCGCGCCGAACCTGGTGAAGGGACGGGCAGCCCGGACCACGCCGTCGAGGAGCCGCTGAATGGGCGTGGTGGCGGTGAGCAGGGACGCGGCCACCACGCAGAGCAGGATGTTCAACACGATCCGCCCCGCCGTGGGTCCGCCGAGTTGCCACCACTGGAAGAGACCAATCACCAACAGCACGGGGGCAAGCGGCCGGATTGCTCGCCAGAGCCTTTTCACTCCGGCTCCGGACGCCAAAAAGAGAACGCACAGCGCAGCCAATACGGCTGCGGAGATGCGCCAGTCCACAATGATGAAGGACACAAGGCCGCAGGCTACGACCAGGAGGAACTTCAGTGCCAGCGGTGCCCGGTGCAGAAGCGAATCGCCGGGCACATAGTTGGCAAGGAGGAAGCCGTGGCCCCTCACGGAACATCCCGCCCTGCATTGAGTCCCGCCACGCACCACGAACGGTAGGCGGCCACGGCGTCGGCTGGGGCGCCGTCGAATGCCACCCGACCGTCCTCGATGACCAGGACCCGGTCCATGTCCAAGGCCAGTTCGAGGTCGTGGGTGGACAGGATAATCTGCTGGTCCAGACCTGCCAGCGTCCTGCGGAGCAGCTCGCGGTTGCGCAGGTCCAGGAGGGTGGAGGGCTCATCCAGGACCAGCACTTTAGGGTCGACGGCCAGCACGGCGGCGAGCGCCATGAGCTGCCGTTCGCCGCCGGACAGTTCGTAGATGCTCTGGTCCGCCAGGTGCAGCAGGCCCAGTCTTTGCAGTGCGGCTTCGGCCTGGCTGCCCCGCTCGGCCGCGTTCCGGACGGATCGGCGCAGGGACAGTTCCACGTCCTCGCGGCCTGTGGGCATCACCAGCTGGGACAGCGGATCGGTGAAGACGAACCCCACGTTGCGCCGGACTTTCCGGACGGCACGGACTGTGTCGTCGCCGTCGACCGTTACCGCCCCTGTGGTGGGCTGGATGAGGCCGTTGACCAGGCGCAGCAGGGTGGATTTCCCGGAACCGTTGGCACCGATGATTCCGATCCGTGCTTCCTCCAGGCGGAGGTCCAGCGGGTGAAGGAGCACCTTGGGGTGTGGGGAGTCCTCCCTTTCGACGGCGACGGATGCCTGGGCGAAGGTCACGGCGGGCATGGCGGCCTAGGCGCTCTCAGCGGGCAGGGCACGGCGACGGACGCGGCGCACCAGGACATCCGGGAAGGCCCGGTGAAGGGCGACCGCGATGGCGGCTGCCAGGACATTCTTGATGATGTCTCCCGGGTAGAAAACGAGGTCGCTCATGAAGGCCTGTTCCAGGGTTGCCTTGGAGTTCATCGCGATGCCGATGACGCCCAACGTGTGCACGAAGACGATGCTCGTGGCCGTGGCGGAGAGGAAGAACCACAGGGCGCGGGCCTTGGTGGTGCGCCGGATCACCAGGGTGGCCAGCCATCCCACGACGAAGGCGGCGACGGGGAAGGCGATGATGTACCCGGCCGAGGGCCCGGCGAGGATGGCCAGGCCGCTGCGGCCCTGGCTGAAGATGGGCAGGCCAGCCAGGCCAAGGAGCGTGTAAAGGCCGACGGCGGCGAACGCCCGGGCGGGGCCAAGCACCAGTCCGGTGAGCATCACCGCCAGGGTCTGGAAGGTGATGGGGACACCGAAGCCGTTCAGGGCGAGCCCGGGCACCAGGGCGGCGGCGGCGACCAGGGCGGCGAAGACGGCGATCAGCCCGAGGTCTGTGCCGTTCCAGCGGCGGCGGGCTTGGCCTGTGTTCTTGGTGGTGGCGACGGTGCTCATGGGGTTCCTGTCGGGGTTGTACAAGCGGAATCTAATGTACAGCCGACGCTACCGCCGCGGAGCAGGGTTCATTTTGTAGGGGTTCCACTAACCGGGAGGGTTGCTGCTTTTGGGGTGGGCACAACTTCCATGCGAAGTGGCTGGAATGCCTTACACCTCTCGCAGCGGCCAACCATCACTTGGGCGGCGTTGGCAATGCTCTTTGGACGGCCCGGTAAATCGTCGAGCGGGCAACGCCGAATAGCTCGGCAATCTCAGCGGTTGTGTGCGCCCCGCCTTGGTAGAGACTAACGACGTGTGCTTCCTGGGCTTTTGAAAGCTTCGGAGGTTTCCCTCGCAGCCGGCCCTTGGCTTTTGCCACTGCCATTCCTTCACGAGTCCTGGCGCGGATCAGGTCGGATTCGAACTCGGCAATCATGCCCAGGATATTGAACATCAGCTTCCCCACCGGATCATTGGGGTTATAGACGCTCCCACCAAGGTCGAGGGCAACCCCCTTACGGGGCTCTTCACGGTTGATGGGGAATTGAGTTCGTGTCGTTGAAGACAAGAGGGCCCGTGGCCCTGCTGGGATGAGTGTGTCTAAGCATTCAACCTGGAACAGGACCACGAGCCGTGAACGAGCCTACCGGGGTCGCAGCCGATGCTGCCACCATCCTCTTCAACCTGCCCGACTACCGCGTCATTTCCACCACCATCACCGCCGGCCGGCGGCAGGTCATCGTCGAGACTGATGAACTGCCTGGCTGCCCGAGCTGCGGTGTCATCGCCTCCCGCCGGAAGGAGCGCCGCTTCCAACGGCTGAGGGATATTCCTGTCGCCGGCCCGGTGGAGGTCCTCTGGTCCAAGTACCGCTGGTACTGCGAGGAACCGGCCTGCGACCGGCTCTCGTTCTTCGAATCCACCCCGCAGGTCCCGCGCCGAGCCCGCTCCACGAGCCGGCTCAGGGACCAGCTCGTGGACGCCGTCATCACCTCCGGCAGGGCCGTATCGGAGACAGCCCTCTGCTTCGCCGTGTCCTGGTGGATGGTCCGCGCCGCCGTCACCGAGGCGTACCTGCTGAAACTGCCCGACGTGGATCAGCTCAGCCCACGGATGCTCGGCATTGATGAGCACCGATTCCGGTCCGTGCGCTACTTCCAGGACCCGGGAACGAAGACCTGGACACGCCTCGAGCCATGGATGACCACCATCGTGGACCTGGACACCGGGCAGGTCCTGGGCGTGGTCGACGGGCGTGACCACAAGGGCGTCGGGGACTGGCTCTTCGCCCGACCGTTGGAATGGCGTTTGGCCGTGCAGGTCGTAGCGATCGACCCCTCCGCCGCGTTCCGGAAGGCGTTGCGGATGTGGCTGCCCCGCACCGCTGTCGCAGTCGACCACTTCCACCTGATCTCCCTGGCCAACCAGGCAATGACCGAGACCCGACAGAACCTCTCCCAGCAGGTCAAGGGCCGCCGCGGCAGAGCAATCGACAAGGCCTGGGCCCACCGAATGCTCCTGCTGCGCGGCGGCGACAACCTCAGCTGCAGGGCAGCCCTCCGGCTCGAGGAAGTCTTCGCCGCCGATGATCCGACCGGCACCCTCCAGGCAGTCTGGAAGGTCAAAGAACAACTCCGACACCTGCTGCGCACCGGCTCCCTGGAAGACGCCGCGGGAGCGAAAACAAAGCTTGAAGAGCTCGTGAACGCAGCAGCCAGGCCGGAGACCAACAGGCTCTACCGCACCGTCTGCCGGTGGTGGAAAGAGATCGAGGTGCTCATCATTACCGGCGCGACGACCGGCAAGGGCGAGGCCAACAACACAGCCATAAAAAACATCAAGCGCACCGCGCGTGGCTATCGCAATCCCGCCAACTACAAATCGGTTATTCTCTTGAGAAGTGCCGTCCGGACGGCGGCATGACTCTCATTCCAGGGACCCGTTCCCCACGAACCGCGAAGAGCCCCTTACGGGTGAGCTCGTCCGCGATGTCCCGGGCGTCGGACAGCGAGCGGGCGAGGCGATCAAGTTTGGTGACCACAAGGGTATCTCCCCTGCGGCAGGCGGCCAGGGCCTTGCCGAGGCCGGGCCGGTCGCGTTGGGTTCCGGTGAATCCCTGATCGACATAGATAACTTCAGGATCCACCCCAGCCGCTGCAAGAGCGTCGCGCTGTGCGGTCAGATCCTGGGCGTTGGTGGAGACTCGGGCGTACCCGATAAGCATGCCGTCAATTGTAGCGTTTAGGACTCCATTACCGGGCAGTACGAGGGGCGGGGTTTACGGGAATCCCGGAACCTCGGCGCGCTGCGAATTTTGGACGCCCCTAAAAGAGTCCGGACTGCGGCGCGTGGCGGACCGGCTAACGGGACGGTTTGTGCGGGCGGGTGTGCGATCAGGCCGTCCTAGTGGTCCTGAATTACGTTGACTTACTCAGTGCAGGCCGTTCGCGAAGCTGCGTTCTTTGCCGGTGTGCAGGAGCAGGTGAGTTTCGGGCTGACAATCATGAAGCCCGAGTTTTTTCGCAGGATTTGCTCAAGATCGTTGATCGGAGACCGTGGGCGGCTTAGCGTCATGCCATCACTCGTTGGGGGATCGGGCTTTCGCGATATCGGATCGCCTTAGATCTAAATTCGTAGAAAGTTCGATGGGGAATGACTACTGCACAGCGCGGGCGCAAGCCTGCCTTTTTTCAACCATTTTCATGAGAACTCAACTACCGAAGTCTCAGGGGATTCTTCCTGGACTCATTGGATATTTGATCCTCGAGGTCATGGCCATATTGTTTGCAATATGGACCTATAACTCGGTCGGTCTCAGCTTAATGCCCATATTGGGTTCGGTCATTGCCGTGCTGACGTTGATCGGGCTCATGACGCGGATAAGAACAGTGCTGGAGGTTCGAAAGGCAGATATGGCCATTCAGAAGACACTCACCAGCACCGAGGGCTATATCCCCCTGCATGGAATGCTTCCTACCTCAGCACTGATGCAGTGCCTTGAGTACATGAAAGCGTCGCCAAACTACAAGGATGCCCACATGAACGGGCCAGCGATTACCGCAATACGGAAGGCTGACATGTTCACCAAAAGCGCGCATTGCACTATTACTTCCGATGAAAGCAGGAACGTCATTCACATAATTTTCCAATTGGTCGATGGAGGAGCCATATGGGCCGACAGTGGCAAACACGAGCGTGAAATCCTCATGTTCCAGTCGTCGCTAAGGAATGGTGAAACGCGAACGTAAGCGGAGGGGGACCGCCCGACGATCCGCAGTTCGCCGTCCAGGACAAGGCCCGGCGTTGCTGACAAGACGCCTGATGAGGCGTCGGTGGTCGTCTGCTTTCACGTGCATTTCAGCGTAGCCAGCCGAGCCCCAAAAGGATGCTTACCGCGAAGGCAGGGTTGACGAAGTCCAGTGAAGCGGAATTGACAATTTCATGGCGGGGTCCAACGACCGGTGGGCCACGGCACCATGAACGCATGGATGCAAGTCCAGAGCCCACCCATGAAGCCGCTAGCCTTCTAACAGCGGCCGTTCGGATCGCTTCACTGAACGATTTCGATGAGTGTGTAGTACGGACGACACCGGGAATGAGCATCGAGACACCTCAGATCAGGTCACCCGTCCGTGCGAGTCCGTCGCCGCTTCCTGATCCTCGCATTGTTGACGATTGACAGAAGTAAAACGACAGCGAGGAAATATGGCAGGAGCATCTGGGGAAATCGATCAAAGGTGGCAAAAAAACTTGCAATCATCACCCCTGTGACGAGAACGAGGGTGAATGTGGGCGTTTCCGTGTTCCAGATTTTCACTGATTCAGCCTCCTAAGATTTGAACGCCCAATCCCTATTTGCCACCACGGCGGATCTTGATACCGCATCCCAACTCCTGACGTGAAGAAAGTCATCTGAGTGTAAGTTCCCAAACGCAAGATACTGCCCGGTTAGACCGGCTTACGGGGACACAATGAGCGGGGCGAGGGAAGAGAAATTTTCCGATGTGTTTAGTCAGGTGGCAGGGACGGGGGCTAGCCATCATTCAGGCTGCTCTGGAAGAGCAGGTTCAGACTTGATGGAGAGGCAGCCAGCTCTATGTTCCCCTTATCGGTGCTCAGCTCGATGAGCCTTCCTCTTGGAAATACGGTCCATGGTGCTTTCAACGGCTCGCTTACGGCTCGGGGTTCTGAGTAGATCTCTACTGGACCAAACACAGGACCGGTCATCCCTGTGCGTGCTTGGAATAGGATTCGGCCTGGTTCTGCTTTGGCATATCCCATGGCCCATCTCCGTTTAAGGGAGGAGGCCCTCTCTCGGTGGGCACATTCGAATATCCCTTGTTCCGCATCTAGCGCTACGCGCTTCCTGGTTGCTGGGGCTATGAGCAGCGCGAGTACTGTCTGCAGGGCAAGACTGGCCAGGACGGCGATAGCAGCTGCCGCCCAGTCTCCAATCGCATCCTTCAAAGAAAAAAACACGCCCAAAAAGAGTGGGATGAAGAGAAACATCCCAATACTGGAATCGTTGGCTTTTTCAAGCCACCCTCGAGGTGCAGGATTCAGGTCTTGTTGTTGCATTGAGTCCCAAGCCTCCTCCAGAACGCGGTGCTAGAGGCAATTCCCTTAGTCATGGCTCAATCTCGCAGAGCTATTCATTCCTGACAAGTGGGTTCACCGCTGCTTCACTTACAAAGCCCCCTCCCACGGTTGCGGCCAACGCGGAATGAACCATTGAAGTTATCGGTAGATTGACGGGTGATGTGGCGCTTGAGACTTGGGATGATTACTGGTTTTGTACGTCCCTGGCCTGATCGTTTGGCAGCAGGGTTGGGCTCACGAGCCTTTCTTCGCCCATGGAAAGGCCCTCTGAATGTTCGGGTTGCGGTCCAGAGAATGTCCCTTGACAGCGATCCAGTAGGAGCGTCCCATGTGAGTACGGGAAGCACCGATCTCCTTACCGGTTCAAGGAGCTAGAGCGAATGTCACGCGAACTGGCTATATGGTTCCTCAGAGTTATTCCGATACTCGGCGTCGTTGCGGCGGGAGTTGTCTACTATTTATTGGCCAAGCGCCGCGGACCAGTGTCTTATCCGCCTGGTAGAGGACTGCGGTTATTCGACAAGGACGGCAATGAGATCAAGAGCCTCCCGCTCAGGATCGTCACCGCCGTCATGCTTGCTGGTGGGGTGATAGCCGTCCTGGCTATGGTCATCCTTCCTTTCACAATCCCGTAAGCGCACGGCGGCACGGGGTCAACTGAGACTCAGCCTCACGGCTCCTGAGCTCCGACGCGCAATATGCCCGCAAGCGGTTCCTTGGGTTCTTGCGGTGATTGCAACACTTAGCGGATGGGTGTTGTCATGGCGAGGTATTCAATTTACGTAAGACCGGATCTTCTGCAGCTGTTTTGGGCCGGGATGCAGGCCGGTGATTTCATCACTGACGCCGTTGTGCCGATCAATTCGAGCAGGCGGACCGGGCGCCGGGTCCTGGCCGAGGCCGGGGGTGTCAGGCCTCGCCGCGGCCGGGATCTGAAGGGCAGGTGCCTGACCTTCGCCCAGCGTGAAGAGATTGCAGTGCTGCGCGCCCAGGGACACTCGCTGCGCCGGATCGGGGTCCTGATCGACCGGTCTGCCTCGACGGTGTCCAGGGAGCTTCGGCGCAATTCGGTGGCCGGGTTGCCCTACCGGGCGACGTCGGCGCACGCTCTGGCGTATGAGCGGGCTTCGCGGCCGAAACCGGCGAAACTGCACACGAACACGGTGCTGCGTGCGAAGGTGGGAGAGGACCTGGAAAAGAAGTACTCGCCGGAGCAGATCGCAGGACGCCTGCAGGTTGAGTTTCCCGATGAGCCGGAGATGCGGGTGTCACCTGAGACCATTTACCAGTCACTCTATGTTCAGTCCCGCGGAGCACTGAAACGTGATCTGGCCGCGTGTTTGCGCACCGGACGTGCACTTAGGCAACCCTGCAGGAAGGCCGGCCAGCGGAAGAACCGGATCCCCGGGATGATCAATATCTCCGAACGTCCCCCCGAGGTTCAGGACCGTGCGGTGCCAGGGCATTGGGAGGGCGACCTCATCATCGGTAAAGGCAACCAGTCCGCGATCGGGACTCTCGTGGAGAGAACCACTAACTACACGATGCTCGTTCATCTGCCGGATGGATACAAAGCAGAACAAATGCGTGAGGCCCTGGCAGCCAAGATCAAGACGCTCCCTGAGGCGCTGAGGCATTCCCTCACCTGGGACCAGGGCATCGAAATGCAGGACTGGAAGAGCGTGAAAATAGACGCCGGCATCGACATCTACTTCTGCGACCCGCACTCACCTTGGCAGCGCGGCATCAACGAAAACACGAATGGCCTGCTGCGCCAGTACTTCCCCAAAGGCACCGACCTGAGCATCCACAGCGCCGAAGACCTCGACTGGGTCGCGCAGGAACTCAACGACCGGCCACGCAAAAGACTAGAGTTCAGAAAACCGATCGAACTGATCGAAGGACTCCTGTTGCAATGACCGCCTGAATCCGCCGTTCCCCAAACGGACACCCGGCATCTACCGGTGATAGAACAACGCCAATACCGCTGCCATCCACAAGATAGCGGAAGCCTTCGGGTTGGGACCTCGGGAATCATTGACAGTTCGAGTGGTTCGAGGTCACCATGTCGCATGAAGAGAGAAGGCTGGGAGACGCGCTTCCGATCCATGTGCGCAGTCGTAATGGGGCTCATGGCACTCTTCAGTGTGGTCAGGCTAATGGCTTTGCCGAAGTCCGGCGGTGATGCAGCTACTTGGACCGTCATCGGATTGGTGATGGCGTCGTCAGTTTTTGCGATGGCAGCGGTGCTGCTTAGGGGACAAGACTTCGGCGTGAAGTGGGTGCGACACACTGCACGCTGGCGGTACTTCTTTGTTGGTATCTGTGCCCTCTTTGGGATTGCGGCCGCAATCTTTGAGCCGCAACTATCGTTCGCGTATTACCCGGCATTCGCTGCCATGTTCGTCATGCAGATCTTCAGGGAAGAACGGCCGGACTCGGACCGGAAGGGAATTGAGAGTAGTCATCGGCAGCGTCTGGCTTTTTGGTCCGGGGTGCTGTTCGCAGGGTCCGTCGGCGGAATGGTTTGGACGGTGCTAGCTATTTTGGCGGACGAGGGCGCACCCATTCTCATGGCGATGCTCGTATCGGTCCTCTTGTGGTCCGGCGGTATTCTTACTGCAGCGAGATTCTATGGGTTCCGCAGCGGGAAGCGTGATATGGAACAGGGTGATGTGCTCAACCTCTAGCTGCTGCCCATACATCGCACGTGTGTATTGAACTCCGCATAATTGGGCCGGGCTCCCCGTCGAGTGACTGTCGTGAGCCCAGGATCATCGATTTGTAGGTTCCAAGCCAGCGAAAGCGAAAGAATCTCCCATTCCGGGTTGCCTTCCCTAGGAGCTGCCCATTCTTCGCCGCTTTGGGTCCGAAGTCTAGGGGAGCCAGTTTTCGGCCCGGTAGGGGTTCCTCAAACGGGGCCGACGACTGCCATTTCAAGCTGCGATTTAACCGCCAAACGAGGTTAACAATCACAGCCATGGCCGAACTGTTGTCTTCTTGAAGACTTACAGAGGTGTCATTGAAGTAAGTGGCCCGGTCATTGGCTTGAAGGCCGCGGGCGCCTACCCTACGGAGGCTGTGTATGACGTACGCCGAGAAACAGCATTGAGGCGTCCGCTATAGTTGCCGTCCACGGCGGTCCCACTCGGCCCTGCGAGCTTCCTCCTCATCCCAGAAGTGCTTGTCGTGGCGGCGAACGTAGAGCAGATAGGCAAGACCCGCCACGGCTGCGAGCATAGTGGCGAGCGACAGATAGTTGCCCGCGTCCCAGCCTCTCCCCTCAGTACCTCTGAGAACCAGAAAGATCACCTGTGTCATGGCCAGGAAAGCCCAGCAGACAAACAGGCCGCGGAAGCCTCCACGCGTCATCCTTGGCGCCAAGCGCTTTGGTCTTTCCGGGCCATCCATGAACTGACCGTACAAGCCCCAGCTCGTTTTCGTAACAGGTACATCGGCGATGGCCTGGGAATTTCGTCCAAACCCGTTTGAGGGACGGCCAATAGTGAGCATGTCCCAGGTAGCCTCGACGCTCAACGCCGCAGGCGCCCGGTGAGGGATCCCGTAGCGGCCCTGGCAAACCCTCTCACTAAGCTCGATACATGCAGATTCGAGAGGCGACCTTGGGTGACCTGGGAAATGTGGGCGCGATCTGCGATGCCAGCGACCGTGCACGCTGGACTTCGGAAATGATTACCCCGCTAACCGAGCGGATCGTGCTGGTCGCGACAATCCAAGATGAAGTTGTCGGCGTCGCCAAGACTCACTTCCATGGCGAACCGGATGGCAAAGCCCCTGCCGGCCATTACTTAGGGGGTGTCGTCGTCCCTCCGAATTCCCGCCGGCGAGGGATCGGGTCTGCACTCACCCGCGCACGCATGGAGTGGACATGGACCCGGTCCTCGACCGTTTACTACTTCGCGAACGAACACAACGTGGCGTCCATTCGAATGCACCAGGCACTGGGTTTCCAGTCCGTTGGTCAGTTCACAGCGATTCGCGGTGTGAGAGCCGATGATGGGCGATCGGAATTAGTGCTCTTTCAAGCATGCCGATAGACGATCGGTCACGGGCGGGCGGCCGGGCAGCGCAAGCAACGCGGATTGATCAGACCGCATGGTTCCTGCGAGTAGCGACGGTAGTTCCGCGAGGCTTTGAATTGTTCCCTTGCGCTTGAAGCCGTCGCGATCAAGATGGAGGGCTTGGAGCCCAGCGTTCCTGGCCCCCTCAACGTCTACGCGGTAGTTGTCCCCGACGTACAGTGTCCCGGAAGGCAGTACATTCAAGCTTTGACAGGGCAAGGTGAAGGCCTCTGGTTCCGGTTTGGCATGGTTCATCAGTTCAGAGCTAAAGATCCCGTCCAGAAGTCCTTCGAGTCCTGTCCGGCTGATCTTCGCGGTCTGTTGCTTGTGATTCCCGTTGGTTACGACACCAACAGGCAAACCTATGGCGCGGATGCTCCTAAGGGTGGAAACTGCGTCTGGAAATGCCGTCCAGGCTTCCTCATAACTCTGGACGTACTTGGCGAAGAGTTCGTCCAGTTCCCAGTTCGTTGGGGGGACATCAGAACCAGCCAAGGGGAGAAATTCTCGGAGTCGCTCACGGCGCTGTTCCTCGAAGGACAGCTCCTTCGCAAGGTAACGGTCGTAGTTAGCCTGCTCGATCCGAAACCACGCACTTGTTAGCTCTTGCGAACACCCCACCCCAACGTGTTCTAGGAAAAGGCGCACCCCAGTTCTGACTGATGCAGGATGGTCGAACAGAGTGTTGTCCAGGTCAAAGAGGACCGCTCGAATTTCCACCCGCCCAGCGTACGGCGTTCATAGATGCCTTAGGACCGCCCATGTGACTAAACCGCACGATAAAGGATCGGCTTAATGGAAAGCCCGCTCCGTGCAGCGACCGGCTTTACGGGCTGGGTGGAGTGAACGAGGACACCGCTCCGATCCAGATATTAGCCTCTCGAAATCGGAGAGATTGGAAATCGGATGTTAGCCGGGCTCATTGTTCCTCAGGATTTGCAGGACCTCGCTCGGAGGCTCAGGGATCCGGCGGTCCTTGGAAACGCCCACCCAAACAACCCCGTGTTGATCAGGACGGCTGGTGGCACGACCAATTGGCTCCGCCATATTTATGGCCACATCACGGGCGAAGCCCTCAATGGTGCCATCCGCCGCCGTTGAATTAAATACGAGCCGACGTCCCAGCACCACCGCGGGGTCGATAGTCCGGCAGTACACAACGCAGACTGTAGCCGGCCCGTCCTCCCAGTAGCCGAGAATGTTCACCTCATCCGCCCAGGAGCGGTCAATTTCCCTAATGATATGTTCAGCTAAATCCATAGATCCATCCAACACCGGACGCGCCGTGAGGAAAACGTGACTAGCCCTAGTATTGTGGCGCTCTCTCTCACGGCATACTCTTTGAGCCTGATCGTGAATTGGGGTGCGGTCGAATGGCCGGAAAAATCAGACTCTCGCTATTGGCCGTTACGCTATTGGCCGTCCTGGTTGCGTGCGCAGTTCCTGCCACTCCCATTACCGAAGCCTCCTCGGAGCCGCCGGCCCCCACCGCCGCTTCCGGCATCCCAACCATGCTTTACACCCATTGCGGAATTAAGGAATTGCGCGTCGACGACACATTCTTCCTCGCCGAAACACCACTGGACGACGGCCAAGGCAATCCCCCTCCGGGTTGGGGAAACCCTTATCAGGCTGGCACTGTGACCGTGTCCGGCTCAAAAGCTGTATTTCGAGATGACAATGGCCACGTCATCACTTTCCTTGCTCGTCCGGGTGCCACAGGTTTTCTCAATATCTGTTCCTAGAAGCCGATGGGCTGCACGGTAATGGATCCTCCATCGACACAAGAGCGCACTGGCAGCATCGTAAAGGTTTGCGCAAGGTCGTTGCGTGTCCTCGCAGAGACGTTTAGCGTCGGAACACCATTCCTTAGGCCGGCTTTTGGTGACTGGCATTCGGAGTGAATCCCCGTACATAAAGGGGAATGACAGTGGTGAGAGAAGCGCCGGGCCAGGGCAACAGACCTCTTATCCCGCCTGGGACGCCGAGGTGGCTTATTCCCGCCCTCGCCGCGATATTTGCGGTAGCGGCACTCGTTCTATTCGTGGTTGCCGCGACGTCGCATGGCGCTGTTCTCCCCAAGACACTGTTACTCATAGGAGGACTAGCGTCTCTGCTGCTTGCCTTTCAGGTGGTGAGGGTGTGGCGGCAGAGTGGCAAGCCCAAGTGATAGGGCTGCCTCCGTTGTGTATACCTCCCTGGAGGAAAATGCAGTCCGTCTACGGCGTCGGTAAGGCTTCACGCGCGGTCCTGGATCTTCCTCGGGCTACGGCGCTACTCCCGGTACTTATCGACGAGAAACTTATCGATTACACCTTGAATGCCAACAAGCGCGAGGATCAGAGCGAGCATCACGAATAGCTCAATCCCTGTGTGGCCCATTGCCAGGAGCAAAAGGAGTACGGACACCGCTGTAAAGACCATGAACCCAAACATGGTGCGCGTTGATTCTGACCGCCGTCGCATCCGGGACGCCCTTCCCTGGACATTCGCTTCACAAATTTTATCCCCGCGTCCAGCGAGGCGTCCAAGAAAGCAACGGTGACTGCCCGTATGCCGGTCGATCAACGCACCCTTCTGACCCTATTTGAGAACGGATTCTCTGAGCGTACTGTGTGCTCATGACGGGCGGTGCAGCGGGAGAAGCCAAGAAATACGAGTGGCAGTCCTGGCCGCCGGACTCGCTTGAAGGAATGCCGCCAAAACGTAGGCGGCTTGTTGCTTGGGGTCTTCTGTGGTTCCTCATTCTGGGCGCAGTTGTCGGGGGCCTACTTAGCGCAATCGGGCTCTCCGAACCGTGGCGTTCGTTGCTGGTCGCCGGAGTTCTAGCTGCAGTCTTCGTGCCCCTGATTCGTGCAGCCGTAGCGGAAGACCGACAACTTCGGGATGAAGGGATAGATCTTCCTTCCCTCCCCGTCAGCCGAAAGTCGCTTGCTATCAACACAGCGTTAGCCTTCGCGCTTTGGATCCTGTACGCCGTATGGCTTTTATCGTCGAGGGAGCCGACGTTCCCGTTGCATACACCGTTTGGGTGACATATGAATTCATGCGTTTGAGAAGTCGCAAACGTGCAGAAGCCCACAGACCAGATGGGCATTAGAGACTTCAACCTTGCCAACCCCGAAGAGCCCCGGGGTTCCACCATGTGTGTCGCGACGACCATTTGAGGCATCCCTTACCGGGCCTCGCACTTCAGGAGGATTACGGGTTTCGAGCCTCGCTACAACGGGACCAGGTCTAGTTAGGATTAGGGGTGACCACCCTAGCCACCTTGTGGCCACCCTTCGGATTAGTCCTCTCCACTCCACGGTTGGTTCTCCGACCGCTTCAAGATGGGGACTTGCCGGCGGCCGTGGAAGCCGCGGAGGCTGGCATACATCCCCAAGGGCAGATGCCTTTTTCGCATCCATGGACCGAGGCACGCCCTGAAGATCTTCCCGCAAACACTGCACGGCGAATTTGGCGTGCACGTGCTGAATCGACACCCGAGAAGTGGTCACTCCACTTCGGAGTCTGGAGAGGCAGCGATTTTGTCGGCTGTCAGGACTTGAGTGCCGAAGGGTTTGGCACTCTCAAGACAGTGTCAACGGGCTCCTGGCTCCGCCAGGATGTTCATGGCAATGGCCTTGGCAAGGAAATGCGAACAGCCGTAATCATCTATGCCTTCGATTGGTTGAAGGCGGACACCGCTGTTTCCGAGGCAGCAGTCTGGAACGCTTCTTCTCTAGGTGTTTCAAAATCTTTGGGTTATGAGCCCAACGGAATTTTCAGGGAATCATGGAAACCTGGGGAAGTAACAGAGGTTCAGTACCTGCGCCTCAGGTCGGACAGATTTATACGGCCCACCTGGAACCTAGACGTCAGAGGACACATACGTTCCGCAGAGTATCTCGGGATTCCTCTTAACGACGGATAGGTTCGATGCCACTGTGATTCTGAGAAACCCACCCGCACTCACAAGGTGAATCGAGCGCCCGTAAGCCGGTGGTCGGCCGTGCACTTCAGAGCACGGTTATGGATCCTTCACCCCGCACCTGTCCGGTAGGCCGTCGGCGTACCGGCAACTCACGCGAATCCCTTGGGGCCCGATCGTCCCTGTCAGTCGCGAACGAACGGCGTATGCGGCGGTCTCCGTCCGAGACGCGCTCACGGGTTCGGTGCAGGTGTCTCGCCCCAAGGGCAGGTTACATCCTTCCATTCTGCCCTGCTGTAGTCGAGTAATCCCTTGCTACGCTGGCAGGACGAGCCGTCGAATGCCTACATTGATTTGGTGGCAGTTTGGCTTGGCCAATGGGCTGTTTGAAGGGCAGCGGTGACGACGTGCGTTTCAAAATGAAGAGAATTCCGGCAATGATTTCTGGCTGGATCACAGGATCACTGGCGGGCGCTGGCATTATGGCCCTATTTGGCGGCTCGGGCGATAAGGACTTTTGGCCGGGTGTTTTCTCTCTATCGTTCTTCTTACTAACGATGCTCGTCTCTCAGTGGATTCGCGACGAAAAACCCAAACGCCGACGCGGGCTTTGGATAATGGCACTGGCACTCCTTGTTCCCGCGCTGATCCTCTGGTTAACATTCGGACCCGTGCCGGCGCTAGGAACACTAGTTGGGTCCCTTACGGTTGAGCTCATCATCACATGGCCTTACCTCACAGGTAAGGAAACAGTGCCAACAGGTGGCGGTTAGGAAAACAAGGCTGGACTCGACGTCAACGTCGTCTCGTTTCGCCAGCCATCTCTAGATCTGCGTCCCGCCCGCACATATGTGGAGCAGGGGACGCTGCTGCGCCCGCATGGGGATCGGCATACGCCGCGATTTTTGCGGGCCGAGGCGCGAGACAAAAGGGGGATGCGGTCAAAAGTCCTGGCACCCATACTGAAGCCAAGGTTCGAGGCAAATGAATTGGGGACGCCGTGAAAAATTACTCGATGGACGATGAATTCAACGTGGAAGGCGACGCGCACGCGGTGTCTGCGCAGATTCTGACATCACTAGCTCAAGCGAAGCTGCACACCAGTCGAACCGAGGCTGGAATACAGGCCCGGGCCGGATCGGATTTTCTATTTCGTCTCCTAGGGACACCTTTGGGATCCAGCCATTTACCAGTCGGCGTTGACGTTCGGTTGATCTCCGCCAGGGACTACACCCGGGTGTCTGCCACCGCTTACGATCGCTTGGGCTGGTTCTTCAACAAGAAGCTCGTGTGGGGAGAGCATGTGATGGACCGAAAACTGACGGACCTTCTGAACGCAGTCCGAGCAGCAGCCAACAAATCACCACTCCCCGAACGAAAAGCTACGTTCAGTCCCTAATCTCAGGCGGTCCGTTTTGGACAACCTGCCCTCTTAGCCCCGGATGAGGATCGTCCAACGGGTGGCGTTTTGTGCCAACTAACCTAGTTCAGAACCAGGCAGTTGCCTGGTCGGCCTCATGCTTGTCAGACTTCAGCGCAAGCCCCGCTAGGTACTGTGGGGTGTCCGAACAGGACGAAAGTGGTGCCGTCATTCTCGAGAACCGAGATGTAGCTCGGGCCGAAAAGAGAGACTACTGATTCGCAGATGGTGATCGCGCTCTTGGCCTCCTCGCTACCATCGGCGCCGCGCGGGTCCACAAGGCTGGTTTCGATGCGAATTTTGCCCGGTTCGGTTTCGGTTACAGATTTGATTTTTCCCAACCATGGTGCGTTCTTTTTTGCTGTCTTGAAGTCGGCAGTCTTGTCCCGGCCGCCATTATTCACGCTGGCAATGGGGCCAGGTGGTGCAGCAGCTTGACTGGCTACCGTCTGGGCCGGCGTAGCCGCATTTGATGCCTTCTGCGGATCAGACGCTGAGCAGCCACAGAGCAGCGTGACAACAGCAGCTCCAACCAAACCGGACACCGGGAAAGAGATCCCGTTGGCATCTGACCGCCGTGCATTCCTCGATTTGTTCCGTTGCATGTTCTTGTCCCCCAATATTTGCAACCGCACTAAGTGATGCTCGAGCCTTCAGCATCGCACCCGGAAATGCCTCCGTGAAGGGTTTTTAGAAGGGTAAGCGACTCCTACCCCCAACACAGTGAAGACCGCTCTGCTGGTACCCAGTGATGGATGGGCGCCCGATCTGGGGCAGGCATGGAGTCCTCCACCAAATTGCATTCTCGTTTTCCGCGCCTCGCGCTCAAATCAACGTATGGTGTGGGCATGGAAGAGGAGGACGCTGCCGGCGGTGGGACTCCAGAGCAAGTACTGGCTCTGATCACCTTGGTGGAGTCGTCCGGCTGGCCCACTGCTGCACTTGAGCAAGATAGCTACTTTCAGAAGCTTGGACTACGACAACTTCCCGGAGCTCCGCAGGAGGGAGCACCACCGGCAGTCGTCGGAGGGGTCGTCGCTGATTCCGCATCGACAACTCCAATAGGCTCCTGGATGACACATGAAGGCGAACTGGTTGGGATCAGCCTCTTTTTTCAGGATGAGCAGGACAGATCAGACGCGCGAACTTCTGATTTGTTCGGCTCTATACACTCCCTGATTCGCCGAAAATATGGAGAACCGTTGGACGACGCGGTTCAACCATCGGGCAACGCGTCGGCCCTTTGGAAGGTCCGCGGAACAGCTATCGAGCTCTACAGACACGTCAAGCCGTCCTTTGCTATCCAGGTCGGGCTCAACAACATAGAGCGCGCTTCAGCTCGCAACGACGGGAAGCTACCGGGAACCTGGAACCACTAAGCACGATAGGCGGCGTGCGGTGAAGGATCCGGAAATGACTGCTCTGACCTTCCAGAAATCGGGGGCGATGATGACGTGGCACCGAGAGATCGCCATAGCCACTAGGCCGAAAAAGTGATCAGCGCAGGGCCATTGGTTTGCGCGGACAAGTAGGATGTGAGGACCCAGCGCAGGGAGGATACTGCAATGCTTCAGGCCCTACGGCGCTACTTTCGAACCGCCATGCGCTTCCCGAAGCGGTCCCTGTCTTATCTGCGATCCATGAGGACCAGCGGCCTTGTACTGGGGATCGCGTGGCTCGTTCTAGCGATGATATGGGTAAACCCGTTGAGGACGACCTTGTTGGTCACCGTTAGTCTCGGCTTTCTTCTGCAAGCGGTTTTAGTCAACAAGGAGATACGTCGCCGCGAAAACACAGTCGACGAACCTCTCTAATGACAAATCTGCTTTCCAATCCTGGCTGGTAGCGGTGAAGGATCGGTCACTGAATGCGGCACCGTTGCAATAGGCAACTTCGGCCGCCGGCCTCATGAGACTGAGAACACCTCAAGCGCCTTCGGCCAAAGGACCACATAACGTTCTTCACCTACCGGCCTATATGCCGCGCGTACGCTGGCCCATCGCCAGTCAGTCCCCAGTGTCGTCCTCGCGTGCTGAAAGGCTTCTAGCGGTCGATCCGTTTCAATGAAGATATTCATTTCGCCAGCGCCAAAGTCGTGCCCGTCTACGACGCCGTATGCATCAAGGAGACCAGACTGAAGCAAGTCCTCCATTGAGATAAGCGCATCAAAGTCGACATCAGATGTTGCTGGCCACTGCAAAACCAAGATGTATTTCCGGGCTGCATGTTCCCTGGACATCGCACGACCCCGAGCATTAGCCATGAGTGGAGTCTTTCACTTCTTGTGAGCCGCAGGGAGACAGCTCGCCTGACTTGAAGTCGTCCTATTAGGGATCCTTACCTGGAATGATGAGAAGCATGGCTGCTTCCCGTCCCGATCCCCAGGCTCGCCTTGAAGGCGCCGTCGTCGTTCTTCGCGAGCTGATCGAGAATGACCTCCCGGCCCTATTCACAGCCATCGGAAAACCCGAGATATTCGCTGGTGGCTGGGGAGGAGGTATGGGGGCATATCGCGAGAACTTCGGGCAGTGGTCGGAGTTTTTGAGGCAATGGCTGCCCTGGCAACAAGGCAACGTGTACGCCGTGTGTCTGCTTTCATTGGATGACCGGGTGATTGGCACCACCACGCTCGGCGATTTCGACTTGAAAAATGAGTCTGCGCATATCGGCTGGACGGCGTATTCCCCGGACGTCTGGGGAAGCGGGGTGAACGCTGACGCCAAGCGGCTCCTGCTGGGCACGGCCTTCACCCATGGATTTGAGCGGATCAGATTGCAGGCCGACGTACTAAACGTTCGGTCGCGGGCGGCGATAGAGCGGATCGGCGCCCAAAAAGAAGGCGTGCTCAGACATGTCCAACGGCGTGCGGATGGCAGTTGGCGAGACACGGCCGTTTACTCTGTTCTACGCGAGGAATGGCCCCATGTACGCAGTTTCCTCGATGAGCGTTTAGCAGCCCGGCCGGCGTGCTCCAGCTATAACCCGTCTCCGTAAGCCGATCGGCTTGCGGCGCCTGACACTTGCTGTCCAAGTGTTGCAATCTCTCGGTTCCCGGCGCAGACCATCGACACCGCTGGAGTGCCTTCCATGACATGGGGGATGCAATAGGCACTCGTGCCCGCCGTCCATGGACGTTCGCGGCGTGTGCGTCGTGGTTGTCTCAATGGGCCTGCTGCTCTACGGCTTGACCCAGGTGCCGCCGGACCTGCTGCTGCCCGGGCTACAGCTATGTATGTATAGCGCTGAGACAGGCCAATAGAAGGCGGCCAAGAGTTTGACCGCCACGACCCGGCCCGGCGGGCGACGGCAGGTGCCCCCGCTGCAGCCGGCATGCATAGAGGCCGACGGTGAGACCGGCTACCGCAGCGCCCGCATGCCGAGAGGCCGACGACGAGAAGCGCCCTTAGATGCTAGCCGCCTGACGGCCGGCGGAGACCCTCGTGAGGAAGTCCTCGACTACGGCCGCGAACTCGTCAGGCCGTTCGATCTGCGGCATGTGCCCGGTCTTGGCGAAGACGTGCGACTCGGCGCGGGGCAGCGCCGCGGCGGCCGCTTCAAGGTGGCTGAACGGCAGGATGTGGTCGTGGTCGCCCCACACCACCAGCGCCGGAACGTCTGACCTGGCGAGCGCGCCGATCAGAGCGGTGCGCCACTCAGCCCGGACACCGGAAATCGTTCCCAGGTCGCGGGCGACGTCGACCAGCGTCCGGCGGTGCGCCTCCCGCTGCGACAGGGCGAGCGCGTGGCCGATGCGGTCGTCCGTGACCAGCGTCTTGTCGTAGAAGAGCGACTGTACCGTCCGGCGTGATGCTTTCTCGTCGGGCCGCAGGAGCAGGGCCGCGAGCGGGCGGACCGCAAGGAGGCGAAGGACCAGTGCCACTTCCTGGCCGAATCCGGCGCTGTTGGCCAGCACGAGCGCGGAGACGCGGTCCGGATGGTCGGCGGCCAGCTTCATGGCGACGGCACCGCCGAGCGAGTTGCCCATCACGGGCAGCGGCCCGGAAACCCCGACGGCGTCCAGGAAGGCCGGCAGGATCCCGGCCAGCTTCGCGAGCGTCGTAGTGCCGGGGAGCCGTTCGGAGTACGCGAAGCCGGGAAGGTCGACGCTGTAGACCGTGTGGCGGTCCGAGAGCCGATCGTGCTGTTCGTTCCAGTCCTCGAGGCTCTGGCCGATGCCGTGCAGCAGCAGCACCGGATCCCCGCTGCCGGTGTTCCGGTAGCGCAGGCGTGTCCCCGCGACGGTGACATGGCGCGTCCCCGGCAATGCGAGGGGATCCCGGGCCGGGGCGGCGGGTTGCCGGACAGTTTCCCGCGCCGGCTGCCCCCGCCGGCCGAACCGGACGTGGTCGGTCAGCCGGCCGGCCCGGAGCAGGGCGAAATCGCGGAAGTAGTTCTGGTGCAGCCGCCACGGCGAGCCTGCGCCCTGCCGGGGCAACTGGTCGGCGCCGCGGAAAATGTAGCCGGCCTTCAGGTCGATCAGCGAGGACAGCGAGCCGTTGGCGACGTCGGCGGGTGCCGCGGGTACCACCCACTGAAGGTTCCGGCGGTCCAGATGCTTGATCAGCCTGCAGATGTACCCGGCGACCAGGTCCGCCTTCAGGGTCCAGGACGCGTTGGTGTAGCCGATGGTGAGGGCGAAATTCGGGACCCCCTCCAGCATCATGCCCTTGTAGGTTAGAGTCCTGCCAACGTCCACAGGCTCGCCGTCGACGGAGAGCTTCATGCCGCCGATCACCAGCAGGTTCAGTCCCGTGGCCGTGACAATGACGTCGGCGGGCAGCGATGTGCCGGAGGCCAGGTCAATCCCGTCCGGGGTGATCCGGGAAATCGTGTCGGTCACGATCTCGGCAGTGCCGGCACTGATGGCCCGGTACAGGTCCCCGTTGGGGATCGCGCAGACCCGCTGGTCCCACGGCTGGTACGACGGGGCCAGGTGCGTGTCCACCGGGAAGCCCGCCGGCAGTTTGGCTACTGCCGACTTGCGCAGGATCGCCTTCATCGTCTCGGGCCGCCGTCGGCTGAGCTGGTAGGTGAACATGGAGAAAAGAATGTTCTTGGAACGTACGACGTCGTACGCCAGTTGCGCGGGCAGCTTGCCTCGGAGGCGGTCGGCCAGGTGGTCCCGCGCGGGCACGGGGGCGATGTAGGTGGGGGAGCGCTGCAGCATCGTTACCTTGGCGGCCGACTTTGCCATGGACGGCACCAGCGTCACGGCCGTGGCGCCGCTGCCGATGACCACCACCTGCTTTCCCTCATAGTCGAGGTCGGCCGGCCAGTGCTGCGGGTGGACGATCGTTCCGGCAAAGGTGTCGGCCCCGTCGATGGCCGGGGTGAAGCCCTCGTCATAGCGGTAGTAGCCGGAACAGACGGACAGGAACGAGCAGGTGAAGGTGAGTGGCTCGGGGGAGGAGGCGGTGTCGCCGGACCGGAACTCGCCCCCGGACGTGTGGACCGCCGTCACGGTCCACAGTGCGGTTTCGCTTGACCATGAGGCGGAAATGACCCTGGTGTTCAGCCGGATCCGCGGCGCCAGGCCCTCGTCGGCGACCGTTGCCTCGATGTACTCGCGGATGGACTCGCCGTCCGCGATCGCCTTGGCGCCGGCCCAGGGCCGGAAGGAGTAGCCGAGCGTGTACATGTCGCTGTCGGACCGGATCCCGGGGTACCGGAACAGGTCCCAGGTACCCCCGACGGCGTTCCTCGACTCCACTACGGTGAAGGTTTTTCCGGGTACCTCGCGCTTCAGCCGGCTGGCGAAACCCACACCGCTCAGCCCGGCGCCGACAATCAACACATCTACGTGCTCGCTCATGCCGCCAAGCTATCGACTTAATGTTGAGATAGTCAACACCGTGTTGAGAACCGGGGCTAGGATGGGCGCATGGCTCAAAGAGGAAGACGCAGCGCGAGGGTTTCGGGCGATGAGCGCCAGGACGCAATCCTGGTCACCGCCGAGGCCCTCCTGGCAAACCGTGCCTTTGACGAGGTCTCCATCGAGGATCTGGCCCGGGGTGCCGGCATTTCGCGCCCCACTTTTTACTTCTACTTCCCCTCGAAAGATGCCGTGCTGCTGGCCCTGCTGGACCGGGTTATCAACGAGGTCGAGCACCGGGTGGGGCACCTGCCGCGCGATTTCGAGAGCGACCCCGCGGGTGCGTGGACCCGTTCCATCGGAATGTTCGTTGAGGTGTTTGTCTCTCACCGCGGTGTGTCGACCGCCGCCATCGGGGCGCGCACCCGAAACGACGAGGTGCGCGGGCTGTGGTCCAGGTCGATGCAGTCCTGGGTCGACTTCTCAAGCGACGTTATCCGTGCCGAGCAGGCCCGCGGGGCCGCGCCGGCGGGCACCGACGCGCACGACCTCGCGGTGAGCCTGAACCTGATGAACGAACGGGTCATTACTGCTGCCCTCAACCGGGAGAGTCCTGCCATCGCGGAGACCGCCGCCCTGGACATCCTGTCAACCATCTGGATCCGCAGTATCTACGGGTCCGACAACCCCGGCGGCCGCTAAGGCCGGCGCCGAAAGGAAACCATAATGCCCTCCATCAAGACGCTCACCGTGCTCGGCACAGGGGTGCTCGGCTCCCAGATCGCCTTCCAGGCCGCATTCCACGGTTTCGCAGTCACCGCCTACGACGTCGATGAGGACGCACTTGCCAAGGCGCGGGACCGTTTCGCCCGCCTCGCCGGCATCTACCGGGCACAGATTGCCGGCGCCTCCGAGGGCAAGACCGAAGCAGCCCTGGCAAACCTCCGCCTCACCGCAGACCTGGGGGACGCCGTCGTCGACGCGGACCTTGTGATCGAAGCCGTTCCCGAACTGCTGGAACTCAAACGCGACGTCTACCGCAAGCTCGCGGAACTGGCGCCGGCCAAGGCCATCTTCGCGACCAACTCATCCACCCTGCTGCCCAGTGACCTGAAAGACTTCACCGGACGCCCGGACCGCTTCCTCGCGCTCCATTACGCCAACAACATCTGGGCGCAGAACATCGCCGAGGTCATGGGCACCGCGGAGACGGACCCGGCGGTGTACGCGGCTGTCGTCGACTTTGCCCGGAACAGCGGACTGGAACCGATCGAGATCAAGAAGGAGAAGGCCGGCTACGTCCTGAACTCGCTGCTGGTTCCGCTGCTGAACGCGGCCGCCGGACTGCTGCTTCAGGGCGTCGCCGACCCGTGCACCATTGACAAGACCTGGCGCATCGCCACGGGGGCCCCGAGCGGACCGTTCCAGATCTACGACGTCGTCGGCCTGACCACGGCGTACAACATCGCCTCGGCCTCGCCGGATGCCGGTTCCCAGGCGTTCGCCCAGTACCTGAAGGAGCACTACATCGACCAGGGCAAGCTGGGGGTCGCCTCGGGGGAGGGCTTCTACAAGTACTGAGTCGAGGACCTTTAGTGCTGCTGCAGTTCTTCCCGTTCCAGGTCTTGGACCGACCGCGAGGGCGGGCAGAACTCATTGCCCTCCGGCTGCAGGCAGCAAGTGGTTGTCCGGCAAAGAATGGGCTTATGCCTTGAGGCTGTTTTCGGTGGAGACCTCGCGAGCCTCGGTAAAGTAACCGTCAGACTGAAGACCGAGGGAACAGTGGGCTTTGCGTACATCCCCCAAGGAAGTTTTTCTCGTTGAACAAAGAATAGTCGGCAAGCAAGCCGCGGCCCTGCGAGCGTCCAATTCACGAGCCCACGGCCTGCTCATATGCCGGTCGGGTACGGACTGGACTCCGCGCAGCTTCCGTGCGCGACGTCGTATTCTGTTCGCATGTCCGTGCTCGTGGAAGTCACGCTGCTGTAGTTCAAGGCGTTCTCGAAGCCGTAGGTGATCTTTTCCTGCACCGTAACGCAGGCGATCATCAGGACGAAGAATGATCTGAATCAGCTAATGGTTCTTACGGAGACGCATTATTTCGGCCGGTTTGTCAGGTACTCGGTCCACTGACCAGGACTTCGTGAGTTGGTAGCCTGTGGCACATGCCCATCAAACTTGAGAACGTCGGAATCGCGGTTCGTGACCTGGAAGAGGCCATCGCGTTCTTCACTGACCTCGGGCTTACGGTCCTGGTCCGTGACACCGTCAGCGGGGAGTGGGCCGACACCGCCGTGGGCCTTGACGGCAACCACGCAAAAATCGCAGTGCTCCAGACCCCGGACGGCAGAGGCCAGCTTGAGCTCTTCGAGTACATCCATCCTGCCGCCATCGACACACACCCCACACTGCCGAACGAAATCGGAATGCACCGCGTTGCCTTCTCGGTCGACGACATTGACGCCGCGCTGGAGATCGCCGCGAAGCATGGATGCCACCCGCTGCGGGGCGTCGCAACCTACGGAGACATTTACAAGCTGACTTACGTCCGTGGTCCCAGCGGCATCATTGTGATGTTCGCCCAGGAACTCAAGAAGTCCACCGGAAACTGAGCACCTCGCCCCCGTGCGGGTGAGAGGGCCTACGCCCTGCTGCCATATACTCCGAAGATGCCCATCACGCACGCACCCACCCACGCAAAACCGTCCGGTCCCCAGCCAGGCGGAGGCCACCTGTGAGCGGCGGGCTCGTCGCCCTGCTGGACGACGTCGCCGCCCTGGCCCGCATCGCGGCAGCCTCGGTAGACGATGTGGCAGCCGGTGCCGCCAAGGCTGGTACCAAGGCCGCCGGCGTCGTAATTGACGACGCCGCCGTCACCCCGCAGTACGTGTCCGGGGCGGACCCGTCGCGCGAGCTGCCCATGATCAAGAAGATCTTCTGGGGCTCCATCCGGAACAAACTCCTGATCATTCTCCCGGCGCTCCTGCTGATCAGCGCCTTCATCCCTTGGATCATCCCGTTCATCCTGATGCTGGGCGGCACGTACCTCTGCTATGAGGGCGCGGAGAAGGTCTGGCACAAGCTGCGCGGCGGCCACCATGAGGCCGAGGAAGCGCCGGCTGTGGAACGCGGGCATGACGCGGAGGCCACTGTCGTCAAGGGCGCTATCACCACCGACTTCATCCTGTCCTGCGAAATCATGGTCATCTCCATGAACGAGGTGGCGACGGAATCCATTTGGGTCCGGGCTTTCATTCTGGTCCTGGTGGCGATTGCCATCACAGTGCTTGTGTACGGCGCCGTCGGGCTGATCGTGAAGATGGACGATATTGGAGTCCATCTTGCCGCCAAGGATTCTGCGCGCGCCAAGCGCTTTGGCCACCTCCTGGTAAGGGGCATGCCGGCCGTACTGGCTGCGATTACCTTCGTGGGAACGATCGCGATGCTCTGGGTAGGCGGCCACATTATGGTGCAGGGGGCACACGACCTTGGCTGGCACGCGCCCTATGACTTGATCCACGCACTCGAGCACCCGGTGGCGGGCGTTGCCGTTGTTGGCGGCTTCCTGGCCTGGCTCGTGGACACCCTGTGCTCAGCGGTGATCGGGCTCGCCTGGGGCCTGGTGGTCATGGCTGTCATTGGCCCGCTGCTGAAAGTGCTGCCCTTCGGCAAGGCGAAGGATCACGGGCACGGCGCGGCAGGAGAAACGCCCGACGGCGGTGGTCCCGCGGGCCATTAGTCTTCCGTTCCATCGCGGGCCGGGCCAGCGGGCCGGGAAGCGCGGTGCTTAGAACGCGTACCGGATCCGGCAGTACGGTGCGATCCTGCCAATCAGCGCAGTCAGTTGCTGGACGTAGCCTGCCTTGGCGCGCGCCCGGTACCGGACATTGCTGAAACCATTCGAGGAGACTTTGGCCTCCTGGAGGTCAGGGCGCCACAGGACGTTTTCGGCCTGCGGGTGCCAGCCCAGGTTGACCTCGTGCAGTTGCTCATTGTGGGTCAGGAAAATGACCTCGGCGGCCAGCTGCGCCTTGGCTGCAGGGGTCAGGGCGGCGTCCAACTGGCGCAGCAGCTCCTCCCAGTCGGCCAGCCACGTGTCGGTAATGATCACGGGGGAGAAGTTCACATGTACCTCGTACCCGGCGTCGACGAAATCGTTAATGGCGGCCAGCCGCTCGGCCACCGGGGACGTCCGCACATCGACTGACTTCGCCAGGTCCGCCGGCATCAGCGAGAAGCGGACCCTGGTGTGGCCCCCGTGGTTCCAGCCGAGCATGTGCCGGTTGACGAACTTTGTGGCGAAGGACAGCTTGGCATTGGGCAGTTCCCGGAACAGCGTGACAAGGTCCTCCACGTTGTCGCTGATCAGCGCGTCCACCGAGCAGTCGCTGTTTTCGCCAATGTCATAGACCCAGAGCTCGGGGTCGCACTGGTTAGGCTCCAGCTTGAGTCCCTGGCGCGTGGCGTGCCGTTCCAGCGTCCCGGCGATCTGGTCGATATTGGCGAAAACGGTGACCGGGTTGCTGTAGCCCTTGTGCCGCGGAACGTAGCAGTAGGCGCACGCCATGGCACATCCGTTGGCCGTGGAGGGGGCAATGAAGTCCGCTGACCTGCCGTTCGGCTTCACGGTCAGGGACTTCTTGACCCCGAGGACCAGCGCCTCGGTTTTGATCCGGGACCACCGCGGCACGTTGGTTTCGTCGCCGTGGAGGTCGGGAATGTTCCAATGGCTCTCCACGGGAACGACGTCGGCTCCCGGCCACCGTGCCACGATCTCCCGCCCGCGCGGCAGCTCCAAGGCTGCAGGCTGCGCGTAAATGCGGCGGATTTGCAGCAGCCGGTCGAATTCCATGTCCTCATTGTCCTTGACGGACCGGGCCCGAAACGGCAGTTAAGCCGACGGCATCCTTCCCCTGTATGCAGTATGGATGGACCGCCGCCTGCCGGACGGTAGACTGGGATGTGCCGTTCTCCGGCCACTCTGCCCCAGCGTCCCCTGGCACTCCGTGCGCGGACCGTGGCGTTCCCTGTTGTGAAAGGCCTTACCTGCTGTGATTACTGTCCAGGATCTTGAACTGCGCGCCGGTGCCCGGCTCCTGATGGACCAGGTGAGCTTCCGCATCGACAAGGGAGACAAGATCGGCCTTGTCGGCCGGAACGGTGCCGGCAAGACTACGCTGACCCGCGTCCTCGCAGGCGAAGGCCTTCCCGCCGCCGGTAAGGTCACCCGCAGCGGGGAGATCGGCTACCTGCCCCAGGATCCCCGTACCCCGGACATGGAGCAGTTGGCACGGGACCGCATCCTGTCCGCCCGTGGCCTGGACGTCGTCGTCGGTAAGCTTCGGAAGGCCCACGACGAAATGGCCAGCGAGGACGCCGAAGTGCAGCGGAAGGCCATGGGCCGGTATGACCGGCTGGAATCCGAGTTCCTCGCAGCCGGCGGTTACGCAGCGGAAGCCGAAGCTGCGTCGATCTGTTCCAACCTTGCGCTCCCGGACCGGCTGCTGAACCAGCCGCTCAAGACGCTCTCGGGCGGCCAGCGGCGCCGTGTCGAACTGGCCCGCATCCTCTACTCGGACGCCGAGACGATGCTCCTGGACGAACCCACCAACCACCTTGACGCCGATTCCATCGCCTGGCTGCGTGACTTCCTCAAGAACCACCAGGGCGGCCTGATCGTCATCAGCCACGACACGGACCTGCTGGAAGCCACCGTCAACAAGGTGTTCCTGCTGGACGCCAACCGTGCCCAGATCGACTTTTACAACATGGACTGGAAGCGCTACCTCCTTCAGCGGGAGACCGACGAGCGCGCCCGGAAGCGGGAACGCGCCAACGCTGAGAAGAAGGCGCAGGTCCTCATGGACCAGGCCAACAAGATGCGGGCCAAGGCCACCAAGGCCGTTGCCGCGCAGAACATGGCCAAGCGCGCCGAGCGCCTGCTCAGCGGGCTGGAAGCGGTCCGCGAGCAGGACCGGGTGGCAGCGCTGCGGTTCCCGGACCCCGCACCCTGTGGCAAGACCCCGCTCACCGCGGACGGGCTCAGCAAGTCCTACGGCTCGCTGGAGATCTTCACCGACGTCGACCTGGCCATCGACCGCGGTTCCAAAGTGGTCATCCTGGGCCTCAATGGTGCCGGAAAGACCACTCTGCTGCGGATGCTCGCCGGCGTGGACATTCCCGACACCGGCGAAGTCATCCCCGGCCACGGCTTGAAGGTTGGCTACTACGCCCAGGAACACGAAACCCTGGACCACAACCGGACTGTGCTGGAGAACATGCGCTCCGCCGCGCCCGATATGAAGGACGCCGAGGTGCGCGGCATCCTTGGCTCGTTCCTGTTCTCCGGTGACGACGTGGACAAGCCTGCGGGTGTGCTCTCCGGCGGCGAGAAGACCCGCCTGGCTCTCGCCACCATCGTTGCCTCCAGCGCCAACGTGCTGCTCCTCGACGAGCCCACCAACAACCTCGACCCCGCCAGCCGCGCCGAAATCCTGGGCGCCCTGCGCAATTACACCGGCGCCGTTGTCCTGGTCAGCCACGACGAAGGTGCGGTCGAAGCCCTGAACCCGGAACGCGTAGTCATGCTTCCGGACGGCGTCGAGGACCTCTGGAACGAGGACTACCTGGACCTCATCACTCTGGCTTAGCGCACCTGCAGCTCCAGCGCCGCGGTAAGGCTCCGGAGCTGTTGGTAGGTGATGCTGAACATGGAGTTGTGGTCTCCCGCTCCGGCCCACAGCAGCTCGTGGCGCCGCAGGGACTCGTCCAGCAGGGTGCGGATCCCTTTGGGGTGGCCCACCGGGGCTACGCCACCTACCTCCTGGCCCGTATGTTCCAGCACGAAGGCGGGGGAGGCGCGGCGGATCTTCCCTGCGCCCAGCTGCGTTGATACCAGCGCTGTGTCCACGCGCGCGGCGCCGCTGGCCAGGATCAGCAGCGGCTCCCCGCCGAGTTCGAAGACAAGGCTGTTGGTGATGGCTGCAAGGTCACATTCGAGGGCCTCAGCTGCTGCGGCTGCCGTGGGTACTCCCGACGGAAAGGTGCGCACGGTGTCGGCGAGCCCCGCCGCCACCAGAGCGGAGCGCACCAAGGAGACCGGGCCGCCGTCGTACTCCATGCCTCAGTAGCCCTGCGCGTCCAGGAGAGCGTCTTCTTCTTCCTCGGCGGTCGCCTTCTTGCGCTTTCGGGGTGCAGCCGGCCGACGGCGGGGGGCCACCGCAGCATGCATGGCCCCATCGTCAATCAGCTCCTCGTCCTCGGCGTCGATCGCCGCGTTCCGTGCCTGCTGCCGCGCCGCGTAGCCGAACCCGACGAACATGAGAACGCCGAAAGCGAACCACTGCAGGGAGTAGGACAGGTGCGTCCCCTCATCCGTCGACGGCTTGGGGAAGGCAACGGGCATCGCGGCTGCCGGCGGTGTTTCCGAGGCGAGCTGGCCGTACGCGCCCGTCATCAGCGGGTAGCCCAGCTGCGCGGCGTACGTGGGGAGATCGATGGACGCCAGTTGCCCTTCGGGGGCCCCGCGCTGAAGCTCCGGCTCACCATGCTTCAAGCGCACGACGGCGGTCACCTCACCCTGGGGAGGGGCAGGCACCGAATCGGGGCTGCCCGGATTCTTGTTGCCGATGGGCAACCAGCCCCGGTCGATGACGACTGTCTCACCGGTGGTGAGGCGGAAGGGGACCACTACCTCGTAGCCGGGCTGACCGTTGAGAGGCCGGTTGCGCACGATCCGTTCCCCGGCGGCGTCATAGGTTCCCTTGAGCTCGACCTGGGTCCACTCCTTGGCCGGGTCCAGGTGGTTGAACTGGTCCCGTGCCTGCTCGAAAGGGATGGGAGTTGCCGAGTAATTGCTGACCACCCGGTTGATTTCGGCCAGGGTCTCCGCACGGCGGTCCATCTGCCAGCGGCCCAGGAAAACACATGCGGTGGCAAAGATGGCGGCCAGCAGGAGATAGCCCAGCCACTTGCTGGAAAAAAGGAAACGGTACATTCAGATGTCCTGCTCCAGCGATCCGCCGTCGCCGGCGAGGGGGAGGGTTTCCTTCCAGAGCCCGCGCGTCTGCAGGTAGTCCTCCAGCCATGCCCGGTGGTCGGCGCAGGCCAGCCAGGTCTTTCGCCGCTCGGGTGTGTGGATTTTGGGGTTGTTCCAGAGAAGCTGCCAGGACGCCTGCGCCCTGCACGCCTTCCGCGAGCACAGGGCGGTCTCAGAAACGACGTCGGATCCTGCTGCAAAATCGAAAATGCTCATTTGGCCTGCCCCTGCTCTCCGCGCTCCTGGTCATCGTCCTTCACCAGCTCGCCCTGGAGCACGGCGCTTTCCGGTTTTTCGTCGGTGGCCGGGGGAGGCGGGCTTTCAAGCTCGGCCAACGGGGCCGAGTCCAGCAGCAAGTCGCTGGGCGTCTCCGCCTTGTCGCTGCCGTTGGCGATGACCACCGCAATCCACGGCAGGAAAACTGCTCCCGCCACCGCAATGATCTTGAACCACCCGTCCACCACGAAAATCAGGATCAGGCAGACCATGCGGATCCCCATGGCCAGGGCGTACTTGATCATCCGCTGGCGCATATCTTCCGAATGTGCGGCCGCGGCGTCCGTAATGCTGTGGACCTCGGCGTCGCCGGAGAACCGGCCCGGTTCTTCGGGCGCGGAACGTCCCGCATGGTTTTCAAGGGTCACGGTGGATGATCACGCTCCAAAGGCTTCCCTTAATTCTCGCACCATCGGCAGTGCTGCCCAAACCCGCCGCAGGCCTGCCGCTAAGATCGGAGGCAGCCCAAACCACACCCCGCTAGCGCGGCACAGCCTGCCGCAGAATTTCGGAGCATCCCCATGACTGAAACAGCGTCCGCCCCCCGCAGTGTCCTGGTGACCGGCGGCAACCGCGGCATCGGCCTTGCCATCGCGCAGGCGTTCCTCGCCAACGGTGACAAGGTGGCCGTGACGTACCGCAGCGAAACGCAGCTTCCGGAGGGAATCCTCGGCGTCAAGGCGGACGTTACTGATGAAGCCTCGGTGGATGCTGCCTTCAAGGAAGTGGAAGCGGCGCATGGCCCCGTGGAAGTCCTGGTGGCCAACGCCGGCATCACCAAGGACACCCTGCTCCTGCGCATGAGCGAGGACGACTTCACCTCGGTCATCGACACCAACCTGACCGGGGCCTTCCGGGTCATCAAGCGCGCGTCCAAGGGCATGATCCGTCTGCGGAAGGGCCGCGTTGTCCTCATCTCCTCGGTGTCCGGCCTCTACGGCGCACCCGGCCAGATCAACTACTCCGCGTCCAAGGCCGGCCTGGTGGGCATCGCCCGGTCCCTCACCCGCGAGCTCGGTTCCCGCGGCATCACCGCCAACGTGGTGGCGCCCGGCTTCATCAACACCGACATGACGGCAGAACTCCCCGAAGCCACCCAGAAGGACTACCTGTCCAGCATCCCCGCCGGACGCTTTGCCGAGGCCGCGGAGGTGGCCAACGTGGTCCGCTGGATCGCAAGCGACGAAGCCGCCTACATCTCCGGCGCCGTGATCCCGGTGGACGGCGGCCTGGGCATGGGCCACTGACCCTGCCGGTCTCAGCCGCTGACCCTGCCGCCCCCTGACGCTGCGGGAAACTAGCCGCCGGGTCCTTCTTTGTCGAAGTCGGACAAGGGATATCGGCTTCGGCCGCTGGCATGATGGACTGCAGGCCACAACGATTTAGATGTTTCGAACAAAGGAAGCTCGTATGGGACTGCTGAACAACAAAACGGCGATCGTCACAGGATCATCGCGCGGCATTGGCGCTGACGTAGCCAAGATCCTCGCCTCGGAGGGTGCCGCCGTCGTGGTCAACTACCGCCAGAAGGCGCCCCGCGCCAACAAGGTAGTGCAAGGGATCGAGGCCGCCGGCGGCCGTGCCGTCGCCGTGGGTGCCGACCTCACTACCCAGGAAGGCGTGCAGGCCCTCGCCAGCGCCGCCATGGAAAACTTTGGATCGCTGGACATCCTGGTCCTGAACGCCTCCGGCGGCATGGAAACCGGCATGGGCGAGGACTACGCGCTCAAGCTGAACCGCGACGCGCAGATCAACATGCTCAACGCCGCAGTGCCCCTGATGAAGGAAGGCTCCAGGGTGGTCTTCGTGACCAGCCACCAGGCCCACTTCATCAACACGGTCCCCACGATGCCGGCCTACGAGCCGGTGGCCCGCAGCAAGCGCGCCGGCGAGGACGCCCTGCGTGAACTCATCCCCAACCTCGCGGAGAAGGGCATCTCCCTGGTGGTGGTGTCCGGCGACATGATCGAAGGCACCGTCACCGCCACGCTCCTGGACCGTTCCACGCCAGGCGCCATCGAGGCCCGCCGCGCGGAGGCCGGCAAGCTGTACTCCGTCGAAGAGTTTGCGCAGGTTGTGGCAGGGATGGCAACGGCCGACGTCGAGTCCGGCCACACCGAATACGCCGGCGGAGCGGATTACTTCGGCAAGAGCGCCGAGGCTTCCAGCTAAACTCTGGCCCCTTCGCGAGATGGCAGTTCGCGGCAATGCTCATGTCGAGCACTGCCGCGAACTGCCATTTCGCGGTTAAAGCGGGGGAGTCAGACGCCGGCGACGTGGCGGACCGCGTCCAGGTACGGCATGTTCAGTGCTGCGTCGGCCACGGCGCGGACGGCAGGCTTGGCGTTGAAAGCCACCCCGATCCCGGCGGCGCCCAGCATGTCCAGGTCGTTGGCGCCATCACCCACGGCGATGGTGTGTTCAAGCGCGATACCCTCGGCGGCAGCCCACTCCCGCAGGTACTTTTCCTTCGCAGCCCTATCCACCACGGCGCCCAGCACCCTGCCGGTCAGCGCGCCGTCGACAATCTCCAGTTCGTTGGCCTGCCAGTAGTCCAGGCCCAGGTCGGCGGCGATCGGCTCCAGGATCTGGTTGAATCCGCCGGACACCACCGCCACGGTGTGGCCTGCGGCCTTGAACGCGGCCACCAACTGCTCGGCGCCTTCGCTGAGCTTCACTTCCTGGCGGACGGAATGGACGACGTCGGCCGGCAGCCCCGCGAGTACGGCCACTCTGGCGTGCAGGCTTTGGGCGAAGTCCAGCTCACCACGCATCGCAGCCTCCGTTACGGCTGCGACCTCCTCCCGCTTCCCCGCGTAGGCGGCCAGGAGTTCGATGACCTCCTGTTGGATCAGGGTGGAGTCCACATCCATGATCAGCAGCTTGCGGGCCGCAGTGCGAAGGGCGGCGGGCACGATGGCAGTGTCAAAGCCGTCCGTTGCGGATTCCGCCACGCCGCGGCGCAGTGCGGCGAGCCCCGCAGCGGTGGCGTCGGGAAGGGCCAGTTCAAGGATGTGGACCCGATAACGGTTGTCTCCTGACTCCGTTTCGGCCAGCACCTCGGCGCCGTGCGAATCAAGGACGGAACGCAGCTGCTCCAGCCCGGCAGGGGTCACATTCAGGCCATAGCTGACCGCAGTCACGTTCGAAGTCATGCCAGCAATCTTAGCCAGCGGTCAACGGGTGCCTTGAATTCATTGCGGGCAGCCGATGCAGGGCCGTTAGGCAGCCTTCACACCGGTTATCAGTCATCTTCTTTTTTGTCCTAGTGTCTACTCCTATGAGTGATGTTCTGGAACTGGACTCCGTCAGCGTTGTCCGAGGCAAAAAGACCCTGCTGGACAAGGTTGACTGGCAGGTTAACGAGGGCGAGCGGTGGGTCATTCTCGGCCCCAACGGCGCCGGCAAGACCACCCTTCTCCAGATCGCGGCGGCCCGGCTCCACCCCAGCAGCGGAACGGCCGGCATCCTCGACGAAATCCTGGGCCGCGTTGACGTGTTCGAGCTCCGGCCCCGCATCGGTCTCTCCTCCGCAGCCCTTGCCACCCAGATCCCCGAACACGAGAACGTCTTGAACGTTGTGGTTACCGCTGCCTATGGCGTCACCGGCCGCTGGCGCGAAGGCTACGAGCGCGACGACGAACGGCGCGCCTTCCGGCTGCTGAACGACTGGGGCATGGGGCCGCTGCTCAACAGGACGTTCGCCACCCTGTCAGAGGGCGAGCGCAAGCGCGTCCAGATTGCCCGGGCCCTGATGACGGACCCCGAACTGCTCCTGCTGGATGAGCCGGGCGCCGGACTGGACCTGGGCGGCCGCGAAGAGCTGGTGCACAAGCTCGCCGAGCTTGCCCGCGATGAAGCGGCTCCTGCCATGGTCCTGGTCACGCACCACCTGGAGGAAGTCCCGCCGGGGTTCACCCACGCCATGCTGCTGCGTGACGGCGGAGTTGTAGCTGCCGGTCCCATTACCGAGGTCCTGACCGAAGAACACCTCAGCACCACCTTCGGGCTGCCGCTTGCGGTGACCGAGAACGCGGGACGTTACACCGCCACAGCACGCCGCTAGAAGAGGCCTGCGCAACTACCTTGGAATTCTTCAGCAGCATCATTGTGTTCATCGCCGGGCTGTGGGCCGGCACCATCAACGCCGTGGTGGGCTCCGGGACCCTGGTCACCTTCCCAGTGCTCATCGCCTTGGGCGTTGCCCCGGTAACCGCCTCCATGAGCAACGCGATGGGCCTGGTCTTCGGCACGGGCGCCGGGGCCTTCGGGTACCGCCGTGAGCTGGCGGGCCGTGCGCGGCAGGTCATGCGCCTGCTGCCGGCGTCGGTGCTTGGCGGCATCACCGGCGCCTATCTCCTGCTTCACCTGCCCGAAAAGGTCTTCCACTATGTGGCCCCGGTCCTGCTGGTCCTGGCCATGTTGATGGTCGTGTTCCAGCCGCGGCTGCAGGACTGGGTGCGCAAGCGCGAGGCCGATCCGGCGCAGGCCGCCAAAGACAAACGCCACGGGATCCTCCTGCTGGTCCTGGTCTACCTGGCCGGAGTCTACGGCGGCTACTTCGTGGCAGCGCAGGGGATCCTGCTGGTGGGCATCCTTGGCGTGTTCCTCACCGGCACCATCCAGAACGCAAATGCCATGAAGAACTTCCTGGTCCTCGGCGTGAATATGGTCGCCGCCATCTCCTACCTGCTGTTCGCCTTCGACCGTGTCAACTGGCTGGTGGTGCTGCTGATCGCTGTGAGTTCCACCATCGGCGGCCTCATGGGCGCGAAGGTGGGCCGCAAGCTGTCGCCCCGCGTCCTGCGTGCCGTGATCTTCAGCCTGGGCCTCGTGGCCCTCGCCGTCATGATCGCCAACCTGCTGCAATAATCACCCGGTGACTTTCCACTACCTCGAATCCGCCGACGACCCCCGGGTCAGCGACTACACCACGCTCACCGACGTGCACCTGCGCAAGCTCCGCGAACCGGCCGAGGGCATGTACATCGCCGAGTCGTCGCGGGTGCTGCGCCGGGCGCTGGCCGCCGGGCACCAGCCACGGTCGTTCTTCCTCGCCGAGAAGTGGGTGGCGGACCTCGACGACGTCTTCAAGGCGTACCCGGACGTACCGGTTTTTATCGGCTCGGCAGCCCTGCTGGAGGAAATCACCGGCTTCCACCTGCACCGCGGGGCCATGGCGGCGATGCAGCGCCCTGCCCCGGTGCCGCTGCCGGGGCTCCTGGCCGGGGCCCGCCGCGTGGCCGTGCTGGAGGACATCGTGGACCACACCAATGTGGGGGCCATCTTCCGCTCCGCAGCGGCGCTCGATATCGACGCCGTCCTGGTTTCCCCGCGGTGCGGTGATCCGCTGTACCGCCGCAGTGTCAGGGTGAGCATGGGCACCGTGTTCCAGGTTCCCTGGGCGCGCCTGCACAACTGGCCCGGCGACCTCCAGGTGCTGAAGAACCACGGCTTCACCGTCGCGGCACTGGAACTGACGCCCGACGCGGAGGACGTCGACGCCGTCGCCTCCCGGAACCTGGACAAGCTCGCCCTGGTGCTCGGCACCGAGGGTGCCGGCATGAGCCCGGAGACCCTCGCCGCCGTCGACCTCGCCGTAAAGATCCCCATGCGCAACGGCGTGGATTCCCTCAACGTAGCCGCCGCTTCCGCCGTGGCCTTTTGGGAGCTTCGCGCGCGGGCCTAACGTATGGCGCATTGGTTCGTCAGCCCCACGGGCATCGGCTATGATGGATAGCTGGTTGTCCTGCTTTTTCAGCTACGGCTGATGCAACAGAACCCAGCCATCCCATTCATACCTGGCAGCTGGCAAAATCCAGCTGCGCGAACAAAGGTCCCATTGTGAAGTCTGATACCCACCCGAAGTACGAAGCTGTTGTCTTCAACGACCTGGCCTCCGGCACCAAGTTCCTGACCCGCTCCACTGTGTCTTCCTCCAAGACCATTGAGTGGGAAGACGGGAACACCTACCCGGTCATCGACGTCGAAATCTCTTCCGAGTCCCACCCGTTCTACACGGGCAAGCAGCGCATCATGGACTCTGCAGGCCGCGTCGAGCGCTTCAACGCTCGCTTCAAGGGCTTCGGCGGCAAGAAGTAATTCCTTCGCCCTGGCTTGTATCAGGAAGCCCGCACCGGAAACGGTGCGGGCTTCTGCGTTAACCGCACACCTGTCTTCTGGGGCAGGATTGGAAGCATGACCCAGTCACCTTTCCCCGCCCCTGAAGCCGCCAGCAACCAGCGCCTGCACGGTGAATATAAGGTGCCCGGCGGCAAGCTGGTGGTGGTGGACCTGACCGTGGTGGACGGCGCCCTTGCGGACGTCTCCGTCAGCGGCGACTTCTTCCTGGAACCGGACGAGGCACTGGCAGACATCAACCGCGCGCTGACCGGGCTCCCCGAGACCACTCCCGCTAAAGACCTCGCCGCGGCCGTCAGCGCAGCGCTGCCAACTGGAGCGGTCCTGTTCGGCTTCTCTGCCGATGCGGTGGCCGTCACCGTCCGCCGGGCGCTGGCCAAGGCCACCTCGTGGGGAGACCACGACTGGAACATCATCGCGCCCACCGTGCTTCCCACCGAAATCAACGTCGCCCTGGACGAGGTGCTCACGGAAGCCGTTGGCGCGGGGGAGCGTACCCCCACCCTGCGGTTCTGGGACTGGCAGGAGCCGTCGGTGGTCATCGGCAGCTTCCAGTCCGTGCAGAACGAGGTGGACCCCGAGGGCGTTGCCAAACACGGCATCAACGTGGTCCGGCGGATCAGCGGTGGCGGCGCCATGTTCATGGAGGCCGGCAACTGCATCACCTACTCGCTCTACCTGCCCCAGACCCTCGTGGACGGGCTGAGCTTCGCGGACTCCTACCCCTTCCTGGACGCCTGGGTCATGGCCGCACTGAAGAAGCTTGGCATCAACGCGTTCTACATCCCGTTGAATGACATCGCCACGGACCAGGGCAAGATCGGCGGCGCCGCACAGAAACGGCTGGCAAACGGCGGCATGCTGCACCACGTCACCATGAGCTACGACATCGACGCCGACAAGATGGTGGAGGTCCTCCGGATCGGCAAGGAGAAACTCTCCGACAAAGGCACCCGCAGCGCCAAGAAGCGCGTGGACCCGCTGCGCCGCCAGACCGGCCTGGCCCGGATGGCGATCATCGAGGCGATGATCGAGGTGTTCAGCGAGCGCTACGGGGCAACGCCGTCACAGCTGGCGGGACACGAACTGGCCGCCGCCGAGGAACGGGTGGCCACCAAGTTCGGGACCGAGGAGTGGCTCCACCGCGTCCCGTAGCCTCACCGGTTGCTCCCCACCGGCTCCCATCCTTCGCAAGCTCAGGCCGGGGCCCTCGCCGGCGTGGGCCCGTTGTCGTTTTGGCGCCTGCATAACGACGCTTAGGGAGCAATCGATGAGTGGTGGGGAACGACGGCGGCCTGTGCGGTGAGTGCGCGCAGCAGGTGGCTGCGCTGCTCGATGATGATCCGGCGCAGGGCATGCGGCGCCTCCGGGGTGGCAGCCAGCCACTCATCGGTCCGCCGTACCACCGGATGCTCCTCGGGTTGGGTGCCCGCCGCCAGATCCTGCGCCGCGGGGTAGAGACCGCGAACAATCCGGCTGGCAATCTCAATGCTGCGTTCATCCCATACGGTCCGAAGGCAATCGAAGTACGGCTCCACATAGGGTTCCAGCAGCGCCGGCGGAGCCGTGGTGAAGCCACTGATGGTTGCCGTCAGGAGCTGGTTGGAGAGCTCGGTCCCTTCGACGGATGCGTGCCAGGCCGCGGCCTTCACGGCAGGGTCCGGCCGGGATGCCATCGCGGTCGCGTGCCCTGCCCGGCCCGAAGCGGTGGTGTCCCGGGCCAGTTCGGCATCCAGTTCTGCTGCGCCGGCCTGTCCGTTGGCAGCGAGCGCATGCCACAGGTGCCAGCGGAGCTCGGCATCCACAGCCAGGCCCTCCACGGGCGCACTGCCGTCCAGCAGGCCCCGGAGGCGGGGGAGCAGGCTCCCGTCATGCCGGCTCAGGGTGGCCAGGGTGCGGGCCCAGGCGAGCTGCTGGTCCGAGCCGGGCGTGGCACGGTCCAGTTCGGCAGCGGCCGCGGCCAGGAAGGCGGAGCGCACGCTGGCCCGGCCGTCAGCGGGGGTGTAGCGTTCGACGGCGGTTGTCGCGTTGTCGAGGACGTTCAGCAGGACGCCGATGCCCGTTTCGGCAGGGGCGAAGGCAGCTACGGCATCCACGTACAGCGATGCGGGGCTTTCGCCGTCCCGGGCGGAGTTCCACAGCGACGTCCAGCAAAGGGCGCGGGCCATGGGATCGGCAATCCGGTCCAGCGAGGAACGAACCGCTGCCTCGGAGGCAGGATCCAGCCGCACCTTGGCGTAGGTCAGGTCGTCGTCATTGACCAGGAGGAGCGCAGGCCGCGGTTGGCCCGCGAGCTGGGGGAGTTCCGTGCGGGCGCCGGCCACGTCGGTTTCGATGCTGCCGGTCCGCACCAGGGCGCCCTCGGCGTCGAAGTCGTAGGAACCCACCCGGAGGCGGTGCGGCCGCAGCTCCTCGTGTCCCGTGACCGGGTCCGTCGCTTCCTGGACGATTGCCACCCTGCCCGGCACGCCGTCGTCGTCCGCTGCTGCGCCTTCCGGCGCACCCTCCGCGGCGAAGTCCAAAGACAGCGTGGAAATGCCTGAGGTCTGCAGCCACTGCCGGGCCCAGCCGGACAGCTCACGGCCTGAGGCAGCATCCAGGGCCGCCAGCAGGTCGGCCAGCGAGGTGTTCCCGTAGGCGTGCTTCCGGAAGTACTCGCGCGAGCCGGCGATGAAGGCGTCAAAACCTACATAGGCCACCAGCTGCTTGAGGACGGAGGCGCCCTTGGCGTAGGTGATGCCGTCGAAGTTCTGCTTGGCCGCCTCGAGGTCCGGGATGTCCGCCACGATGGGGTGGGTGGTGGGCAGCTGGTCCTGGACGTAGGCCCAGGCCTTGCGCTTGTTGGCGAAGTTGACCCACGCGGTGTCCCAGTCCGTGGCCCGGTCGACGCCGAGCGTTCCCATGTAGTCGGCGAACGATTCCTTGAGCCACAGATCGTCCCACCACTGCATGGTCACCAGGTCCCCGAACCACATGTGGGCCATCTCGTGCAGCAGGGTGTTGGCCCGCCCCTGGTACTGGGCGTCGGTGGCCCGGGACGTGAAGACGTAGCTCTCGGTGAAGGTGACCAGGCCAGGGTTCTCCATGGCACCGAGGTTGTACTCGGGAACGAAGGCCTGGTCGTATTTGCCCCAGGGGTACGGGTAGTCGAAGAGCCGGTTGAAGAAGTCCAGCCCCTTCCTGGTGAGCTCGAAGAGGTGGTCCGTGTCGAAGGATTCGGCCATGGAGGCGCGGCAGTAAAGGGCCAGCGGGACATCGAGGCGGGTGCCGTCGTCGAGCGTTGCCTGCCAGCTTTCCTCTGCCTTGAAGTAGGGGCCGGCCAGGACGGTGGTGATGTAGGTGGACATCGGCAAGGTGGTGGCGAAGTCCCAGCAGGCGGTGGCCGGGTCGCTGGTGAGCAGGGTGCGCTTCACCTCCGCACCGTTGGAGGCTACGTGCCAGTCTGCTGGGGCCATGACATGGAACGTGTAGGCAGCCTTCAGGTCCGGCTGTTCAAAGTTGGCGAACACCCGCCGCGCGTCGGCCGGCTCATACTGGGTGTACAGGTAGCACTGGCCGTCGGCGGGGTCCACGAACCGGTGCATGCCCTCGCCGGAGCGGCTGTACAGCGCGGTTCCGGTGACCGAGACCTGGTTTTCGGCCCGCAGGTTGTCCAGCCGGATCCGTGCGCCGTCCACCACGTCCTCCACCGGCAGTCCCTTGCCGTTGAGGAGCACACTGTGAACGCTGCTGCCGATGAAGTCCAGGAATGTGCTGGAGCCGGGCTCGGCCGTGAAGGTGATGACGCTGCGGCTGGTGTAACCGGCGACTGCCGGATCAGCTGCCTGCCGCACATCCAGGGAGATGTCGTAGCTGGTGGTGCTGATCAGGGCTGAACGTTCGGCGGCTTCGCGGCGCTGCAGATTCTCATTCGACACCCGGCTATCTAACCACGGCCCTGTTGGGTTGGCTCAGGTGGCCGGGCCAAGGGCTCGCTCAGCCTGCGATAAGGAACGCGGCCCCAAGGCCCAGCGCGGCAATCAGGAACCAGGAGGCCAGTGCTGCCAGGAGCGCCTGGCCACCCGTGTGGAGGAGGCTGCGGATCCGCACCGCCGAGCCCAGCCCGAACAGCGCCCCGCCCAGCAGGAGGTCCTGCAGGGTGGCTCCGGCCTCAAGCCACGCTGCGGGAAGCCAGCCCGTGGAGCGGAGCGCCACCATGGCGACGAAACCCACTACGAACAGCGGCACCACCGGCGGCATCTTCGCCGTGCTGCCGTCTGCGGCGCCGATTGACCGCGCGCCCCTTCGATGGTGCGCGCCCGCCATGGCGGCAACAGGCGCCAGCAGCAGCACCCGGGTGAGTTTGACGACGACGGCGATCGCCAGGGCAGCGGTCCCAGCGGTTTGGGCGGTGGCCACCACCTGGCCCACATCATGCACGGAAGCACCGGTCCAGGCGCCGAACACGGCCGCCGTCAGGCCCATGGGATGGGCGACGAGGGGAAGGACACCGATGGCGAGCGTTCCGCAGAGGGTCACCAGGGCCACGGGCAGGACGGTATCGGCGTGCCGGATCCGGCGGACGGCCGCCATGGCCCCAATCGCAGAGGCCCCACAGATGGAGAAGCCGGTGGCCACCAGGAGCGAGGTAACCGGCGGCAGGCGGAAGAGGCGCGAGATGGCGTACGTCCCGCCGAAGCTGGCGGCCACCACCGCCACGATCAGAAGCAGCGCCAGCCACCCCAGGCCCAGGACGTCCATGACGCTGACCTTCAAGCCCAGGAGGACGATTCCGGCGCGCATCAGGTGCTTGCCCGCGAAGTCCAGCCCGGGCCGTGCGCGCCCTTCGGTCCATCCGGCGGCGCCGGGAAGGTTGGCGGCGAGCACCCCCAGCACCACGGCCAGGGTCATCGCGGGGAGCGCAGGCAGCAGGCCGTGCACCAGGAAGGCGGCAGCGACGGCGGCTGCCGCGGTCAGCAGGCCCGGGACAAGCCGTGCGAGGAGGGGCCGGAAACGGCCACGGCCCGGCTCGGGAAGGCTTCTGCTGACTGGCACTCACCTACTGTGCCCGAAGAGGCCAGTAAAGTACGAACCGGGCTACCGGCGCCAACACGCCACAATGGGTGGCTGTAAATGAATTCGAAACAAAAAGATGGTTGGCTATTGGACATGTCAGACCTATTCCAGGATTACTCCGAGGCCGCAGGCCGCACCGGAGCCTACGACGAGATGTTCGCCCCGGGACAGCAGGCCAGGGACTCGTACGGGCAGGTGGCGGAGGCTCTCCGGAAGCTCTCCCTGGCGGACGTCAGCGCACGCGCCGACTCCATGGCCCGCACCTTCCTGGACCGCGGTGTCACGTTCGACTACGCGGGTGAGGAACGGCCCTTTCCCCTCGATATCGTCCCGCGGGTCATCCCGGCTGCCGAGTGGGATGTCCTGGAACGGGGCGTCGCCCAGCGGGTACGCGCCCTGGAAGCCTTCCTGAACGACGTCTACGACAAGATGACCGTGGTGTCCGATGGCGTGATCCCGCGTCAGCTGGTGACCACCAGCGCACACTTCCACCGGCAGGTCCACGGTTTCGAGCCCGCGGGCGGCGTCCGGGTGCATATCTCCGGCATCGACGTCGTCCGCGACGCCGCGGGTACCTTCCGGGTCCTTGAAGACAACGTCCGGGTGCCCTCCGGCGTCAGCTACGTGCTGGAGAACCGGCGCGCCATGGCCAAGGGCCTGCCCGAAGCCTTCGGGCAGCAGCTGATCCGCCCGGTGGAGGAATACCCCCGCCGGCTGCTCTCGGCCCTGCGCAAAACCGCGCCGGCCGGCGTTGACGATCCCACCGTCGTCGTCCTCACCCCCGGCGTCTTCAACAGCGCCTACTTTGAGCACACCCTCCTGGCCGGCCTCATGGGCGTGGAACTTGTGGAGGGCCGCGACCTGATCTGCCGCGGAAACCGCGTGTACATGCGGACTACGGCCGGCGAGCAGCGGGTGGACGTGATCTACAAGCGGATCGACGACGACTTCCTGGACCCGTTGCAGTTCCGCTCCGACTCCATGCTCGGCTGCCCCGGCCTGGTCAACGCCGCCCGCGCCGGCGGCGTCACCATCGCCAACGCGGTGGGCAATGGCGTTGCCGACGACAAACTGGTTTACAGTTACGTGCCTGACCTGATCCGCTACTACCTCAGCGAGGAGCCCATCATCGCCAACGTGGACACCTACCGCCTCGAGGAGAAGGAAGCCCGGGAGTACACCCTGGACAACCTCGCGGAACTGGTGGTCAAGCCCGTGGACGGTTCCGGCGGAAAGGGCCTGGTCATCGGCCCCGACGCGTCCCGGGACGAACTGGACGCACTCCGCCAGCGGATCATTGCCGACCCCCGCGGCTGGATTGCCCAGCCGGTGTTGCAGCTTTCCACGGTTCCCACCCTGGGCGGCGACAAGTTCGGCCCCCGGCACGTGGACCTTCGCCCCTTCGCGGTGAACGACGGCGACAACGTCTGGGTGCTCCCCGGCGGCCTGACCCGCGTGGCTTTGAAGGAGGGCTCCCTGATCGTCAATTCCAGCCAGGGCGGCGGGTCAAAGGACACGTGGGTCCTGGCCGACTCACCCCAGATGCCAGTGGAAACCGTTCCCCGGCAGTCCGTCACGGTCCGCGAACGGGTCTCCGTCTGGCCGGTCGAGAGCAACTGGCGCGACCGCCAGTCGGAGCAGCAGCAGTGAGCCGGGCACCTGGACACCTGGCCGCCGTCGGGCATTTCTTTTCCAACTTAGTTCCGGGCGCGCAGGAGGTAGCCGCGAATGCTTAGCCGTATTGCCGAGTCCCTGTTTTGGATCGGCCGTTACGTGGAGCGGGCGGACGGAACCGCCCGCATCCTCGACGTCCACCTGGAACGCCTGAACCACCTCCCCATGGAGGAACGCAAGAGCGTGGCGCAGGAACTCCTGGCCGTCATGGGCGCCAGGCCGCAGAGCGAGGACTTCGGCCTGCCGGAACTGCTCCACGCCCTGGCCTATGACAAGACCAGTGCCACCTCCATCGCGGGGTCCCTGGGTGCTGCCCGCGAAAACGCGCGCCGGGCCCGGGAGACCGTGTCCTCTGCACTGTGGGAGAGCCTGAACACCACCTACTACGGGCTGAGCCAGCACCGCAAGGACGTGGTGGGCACCTACCGGTTCTGCAACTGGACCCTGGAGCGTACCGCCATGGTCAGCGGCCTTGCCGACACCACGGTGAGCCATGACGAAAGCTGGCTCTTCCTGGTCCTGGGCCGTTCCCTGGAACGCGCGGACATGACGGCACGCATGCTCTCCACCCGCGACGTGCTCTCCGCGGGCATGTCCTGGGTCAACATGCTCCGCTGCGCCGGCGCCTACGAATCCTTCCTCCGTACGCGCCGCGCGGCCTTCGGCGACCAGCATGCCGCCGAATTCCTTCTCCTGGACCGGCTCTTTCCGCGGTCCATCGTCTATGCGCTGCGGGACGCCGACGAGTGCCTGGCCAAGCTGGACCCGTCCGCGCAGCGCGTGGGCTTCATCAACGACGCCCGCCGCATCGTGGGGCAGGCCCGGACCTTCCTGGAATTCCACCGCACGGACGATCTCATGTCCGAGCTGCCCGAACACATGGAACGGGTGCAGAAGGCAGTGTCCCAGGCCTCGGACGCCATTTCCCGTAAGTACTTCAATCAGGCGGATGAACTTGCCTGGGTGGGAGAAGTGTCATGACCCGGTTGAGCATCGTCCACAGGACGGCCTACAAGTACAACAAGCGGGTGACCCTGTCCTACAACGAGGCCCGGATGACCCCGCTGACCGATTCGCAGCAGGTGGTCCTGGAATCCGTGGTGAAGGTGGCTCCGTCGCAGGCGGCGGTGAGCACGTACCGGGACTACTGGGGGACCAGGGTCACGGCCTTCGACATGCAGATGCCCCACGAGAGCCTCGAGGTGGTTTCCAACATCACCGTCGAGGTGCACCGGGCGGAGAAGATCCCGGCGGAAGCCGACATCGTGGGCTGGGAGGACCTGAAGTCCCCGGAAACCCTTGATGCCTTCAGTGACTGGCTGCCGCAGTCACGCTTGAGCGGCCCGGGCGACGAAGTGCTGGGCATCATCCCGGATGTCGTGGCCGGGAAGAACCCGCATGAGGCGGCCATGGCCGTCTTCGCCTGGATGCGCGGGGAGATGACCTACATGTCCGGTTCCACCGCCGTCACCACCAACGCCGAAGAGGCCTGGGGGCAGCGCAAGGGCGTGTGCCAGGACCTGGCTCACCTGGCCATCGGCGCCCTGCGCAGCTGCGGCATTCCCGCGCGCTACGTCTCCGGCTACCTGCACCCGCGCTCCAGCGCCGGCATCGGGGAGACCGTTGCCGGGCAGTCGCACGCCTGGCTTGAATGGTGGGACGGGGACTGGCGCAGCTGGGACCCCACCAACCACAAGCCCGCCGGCGACTTCCACGTCACCGTGGCCAGGGGCCGCGATTACCGGGACGTGCCCCCGCTGAAGGGCATTCTGTCCGGGGGCGGCGGGTCCGCCCTCAAAGTAAGCGTGGAAATCACCCAACTGGCCTGACACGGCGGGTTCCCCGGCCTTCCTGGCCGGGGAACCCGCCGTCGTAATTTGTTGTTGACCGGCTTTGGGCCTATTCCTGCGACGCCTTGGCAGAGCCGTTGATCTGCGTCCACCAGGTCATCGGATCCGTGACCTTGAAGCGGCGCCCCGTCACCGAATCCGGCGTGATGCGGACAAAGGCGTCTTTCCGCCCCGCTTGCCACGGGAAAAGGTACAGGCGGGACGTCTCCAGCACTTCTTCGGTGCTTTTAACCAGGGCGGCGGTGCCCTTGACCACTACGCTCCAGGCCAATCCCGTGTCCGGGTCCACCCCGTCCGCCTCGACGGCAACGGCGGCCTCGCCTCCGGTGGCTGCGGACAGTTTGGTTCCCTGGGCGGTCCGGAAAACCAGCGTGCCGCCGTCCACGGTGTAGTTCACCGGGAAGATATCCGGACGGCCGTCCGCCAGCACTGCCAGCCTGCCCACGGACACCGTCCGCAGCATGGCCCAGCATTCGTGGTGTTCGAGGTTCTGCACTTGGCTGGATGACTCGTTGCTCATGCCGTGAGCATACCGCGCATCACCAGGGGCTGGGCTTGTAATCCTTCAGGAAAACGCCGTACTGGTCCTCGCCCTTTTCGCCCATGACGATGGGATCGTAGACCCGGGCCGCGCCGTCCACCAGGTCCAGGGGAGCGTGGAAGCCTTCCTCCATCAGCCGGACCTTGGTGAAGTGCGGACGTTCGTCGGTGATCCAGCCCGTGTCCACGGCCGTCATCAGGATTCCATCCGTGTCCAGCATTTCCTGCGCACTGGTGCGCGTCATCATGTTCAGGGCGGCCTTGGCCATGTTCGTGTGGGGGTGCCCGGGCCCCTTATATGCGCGGGAGAACTGGCCCTCCATGGCGGAGACGTTCACGATGTACTTCCGCCGGGCAGTGGAGCGCCTCATGGCGTCGCGGAGGCGGCTGACCAACAGGAACGGCGCGGTGACGTTGCAGAGCTGCACCTCGAGCATTTCGAGCGGATCCACCTCGTCCACTACTTGGGTCCAGCTGTTGATGGTGGCCAGGTCGGGAACCAGCCCGCCGGCGTCGATGGCCGTGCCCGAGGCGATCCGTTCCAGCGAGGCGGACCCGGTGGACAGCGCGAGGGAGGTGACGGCATCGCCGGCCAGGACGGGATGTTCCGTGACGCTGCCGGCGATCGCCAGCGGGTGCTTGTCATGGGCGTGGCCGAAGGTCAGCAGCTCCGGGCCGCCGTTGGCGTGCTCCAGTGCCGCGGGGAGGGGTTCGTCCTCGGCATCGACCAGGGGCTTGTAGGCATTGCCGGAACGGCGCACCGTCTGGGCGGCGTTGTTGATGATGATGTCCAGCGAGCCGGCTTCATTGAGCGAGTCGGTGAGGGCCATGACCTGGGCAGGATCGCGCAGGTCAATGCCCACGATCCGGAGCCGGTGCAGCCACTCGCCGCTGTCCTCCATGGCGGCGAAGCGCCGGGCCGCGTCCTTGGGGAACCGGGTGGTGATGGTGGTGTGCGCTCCATCGCGCAGCAGGCGCAGGGCGATGTACATCCCGATCTTGGCGCGGCCGCCGGTGAGCAGGGCCCGGCGCCCGGTGAGGTCAGTCCGGGCGTCGCGCTTGCTGTGGCTGAAGGCGGCGCATTCGGGGCACAGCTGGTGGTAGAACGCGTCCACCTGGGTGTAGTGCTGCTTGCAGATGTAGCAGGGGCGGGACCTGATGAGGTGGCCTGCAACCTTGCCGGTGGTGGACGGTGCCAGCTTATTGCCACGGGTCTCGTCATCGATCCGGTCCGGCGCGGCCGTGGCGGTCTGGGCGATAACGGCGCGGTCAGCCTCGGCGATCGAATCGCGCTTGGTGACCCTGCGGTGGCGCTTGACCGCCTTGAACATCTTTCCCGTCGCACGGCGGACTGCAAGGTAGTCCGGGTGCTCCTCGTCGTACGCGTGGATGGTGTTCAGGACCTTGAGGCAGGCCTGGATGTCCTCAGGGGTCAGATCGGGGGAGCTCATTGGGAAAATTTTACAGCGTACGCCGCAGGCCGGGGCACCATCGGTGGTGCCCCGGCCTGCTGGCTTACTGCGGGTAAAGCGGCGGCGACTCGGGCGTCAGGAAACCCTGCCGGCCGGCGCGGCCTCCGCGGCTGCGGCAGCATGCGTGCCGGCAACCTTGTCCGCGGCCTCGCGCATGTCGGGGTACTGCTCCGCGGCGGCCCTGATCGCACTGGGCAGGACGCCGACATGCTTCGCCGCGAGCTTCCGTTCTTCCTCGCCCGGCTCCGGGACCTCCTGGCCCTTGGACAGGACGGTAATGCCGGATTCGGTGACCTTGAAGCCGCGGGCCCGGTCAAGGTCCGGGTCGAGTCCAATGGCGGCTCCCGCGGGGACCTTGACGTTCTTGTCCAGGATGGCGCGGTTGATGACGGCCCCTTCGCCCACCTGCACCTTGTCCATCAGCACCGAGTCGATGACGCGGCCGCTGGTGGCCACGTAGACGTCGTTGGACAGCACCGATCCTTCCACCACGCCGCCGGAAATCACCACGCCGTTGGCGACGATGGAGTCCAGCGCCGTGCCCACGGTGTTGTTCTTGCCGCGGACGAACTTGGCCGGCGGCGAAATGCTCTGGCGGGTGTAGATGGGCCACTCGGAGTTGTAGAGGTTGAAGACCGGCAGCGGGGAGATGAGGTCGATGTGGGCGTCATAGAAGGAGTCGATGGTGCCTACGTCGCGCCAGTAGGTGCGGTCGCGTTCGGTGGAGCCGGGGATGTCGTTGAGCGTGAAGTCGTAGACACCTGCCTCGCCGCGGTTGACGAAGTAGGGGATGATGTCCCCGCCCATGTCGTGCTTGGTGTCAAGGCGCTCGGCGTCCACGTGCAGCGCGGCCACCAGGGCGTCGGCATCAAAAACGTAGTTGCCCATGGAGGCGAGGAACTGGGAGGGGTCCGCGGCAAGACCGGGGGTGCTGGCGGGCTTTTCCACGAACGCCGCGATCTTCTGGGGGTCGTTCTGGTCCGTTTCGATGACGCCAAACTGGTTGGCCATGTGCAGCGGCTGCCGTACTGCGGCCACGGTGGCCTTGGCACCGCTGTTGACGTGCTGGGCAACCATCTGGGCGAAGTCCATCCGGTACACGTGGTCCGCGCCGACCACCACCACGATGTCGGGGTTGGCGTCATGGATGAGGTTCAGGGACTGGTAGATGGCGTTGGCACTGCCCAGGAACCAGCTCTTGCCCACGCGCTGCTGCGCCGGGACAGAAGCGATGTAGTTGCCGAGCTGGGTGGACATCCGCCAGGTCTCTGAAATGTGCCGGTCCAAGCTGTGCGACTTGTACTGGGTCAGCACCACGATCTGCAGGTAGCGGGAATTCACCAGGTTGGACAGCGCGAAGTCGATGAGGCGGTAGCTGCCGGCGAAGGGCACGGCGGGCTTGGCCCGGTCTGCCGTCAGTGGCATAAGCCTGTTTCCCTCGCCGCCTGCGAGGACAATGGCCAGGACTTTTTTGGTTAACGGCATGATGGTCGCTCCTGTACGCCTTCGTAACTCCCCAAGACAGTCCGGTATGCCCGGACTCCTTCACACTAGAACAGTTATCCGTGAACGACTACCTTGGGTCTTGTGCGAATAGACATTGTGACTAAAGAGTTCCCGCCGGAGATCTACGGTGGCGCCGGGGTGCATGTAGCCGAATTGAGCAGGGTGCTTAGTAAGCACGTTGACCTGCAGGTTCGTGCTTTTGGCGCTCCCCGTGACGCCGACTATCATGGCGCGACGGTAACGTCCTACCAGGTCCCGGAAGACCTCGGCGGGGCGAACGCGGCGGTCCAGACCCTGGGTGTGGACCTGCGCATTGTGCCGGACGTCCAAGGCGCGGACCTGGTCCATTCGCACACCTGGTACGCCAACATGGCAGGCCATCTGGCGTCTCTGCTACACGGAATCCCGCACGTCCTCAGCGCTCACAGCCTCGAGCCGCTGCGGCCCTGGAAGGCTGAGCAGCTCGGTGGCGGCTATGCCCTCTCCTCCTGGGTGGAGAAGACAGCGTATGAAGCTGCGGCCGCGATCATCGCGGTGTCCGAAGGCATGCGCCAGGACATCCTGCGCAGTTACCCCAACGTGGACCCGGCGAAGGTCCGGGTGGTGCATAACGGCATCGACGTGGAGCTGTGGCAGCGTGACGAAAACGACGACGCCGTCCGCGCCCTTGGCATCGACCCGGCCAAGCCGAGCGTCGTCTTTGTGGGAAGAAACACACGCCAGAAGGGCGTCCCCTACCTCCTGAGGGCGGCGGCGAAGCTACCGGCCGACGTCCAGCTGGTCCTGTGCCTCGGCGCGGCCGACACCCCGGAACTCGCAGCAGAGACCGCGGCCCTGATCGAGGACCTGCAGAAGCAGCGCACGGGCGTGGTACTGATCGAACGGATGCTGCCGCGCCACGAGCTCATCCAGGTGCTCAGCCACGCCACCGCGTTCGCCTGCCCCTCCATCTACGAGCCGCTGGGCATCGTCAACCTTGAAGCCATGGCCTGTGGGGCGGCGGTGGTGGCCAGTGCCACCGGCGGCATCCCCGAGGTCGTGGAGCATGGCCGCACCGGACTGCTGGTCGACCTGGAGCAGGTGACGGACGGCACGGGCACGCCCCTGGATCCGGAGAAGTTCGTCAAGGAGTTTGCTGCGGCCCTCACAGAAGTGGTGTCCGATCCCGACCGCGCCCGCGCCATGGGACGCGCCGGCCGGGAACGCGCCGAAAAGCACTTCTCCTGGGAGTCCATCACCGAGACCACCCTTGAGGTGTACCGCTCTGTACTGCCGGCCGCCGGCTGATCGTCCAAGTACAAATAACGACGGCGCCGCTCCCCTTGATAGGGGAGCGGCGCCGTCGTAATTTCCCGGCATCGCATGGAGTGCCTTGGGCGCTCCCGGCAGGTCAGCCCTTCCGGGCTCCGGCAGCGGTCCGGGCGATAAGCACCTTCTCATCCACCGGGGATTGGCCGCTGGCACGCTGGTTCCGGAAATGTGCCCGGGCTTGGTCCTGGCGCGTCTTTTCGGCACCGGTGGCAATGGCTGCACGGACGTGGTCCTCGCCGTATCCAAAGGCATCCACGAGGTCCAGCGCGTGCGGACGGATCTTCTCCAGCAGCCGGTTGATGTAGCCGCCCACCGTGCGGGCCCGCTGCATGGAAAGGCGGCCGTTCATCAGGTACCAGGACAGGTTCTTTTCGATCAGCGACAGGCCGAATAGGTCACGCAGCCAGGTCAGCACTTTCCTGGTTCCCGGGTCCGACACCTGATGGAGGGCCTCCGTGAAGGCCTCCCACTGCAGCAGTTCGGCGTGTGCCTGGGCGGCGTCGATGAGTTCGTTCTGGTGCCGGTTGAACAGGGCGGCGCCCTTGTCCTGCGGCAGGCGCTTGCTGCCTTTAAGGGCAGCTCCTGCCTCAGCCACCATGGTCTGCACCCGGTCCGTGAGGAGCGCACGCTGGCTTTCCTCGTCCCGCAACGCGATCGCGGCCTTCTGGACCGATCCGGTGTCCGCCATGAACTGGGCCACCTGGCGCAGGCCGGTACGGTGGACTGCGACGCCGGCTGCCTGGTTCACCACGTAGCGGGCCAGGACGCCGAAGTCGACGTTGCGGAATTCCTTGGCGTAATCAGCCAGCAGGCGCTTGGCCACCAGCTGAAGCAAAACGGTGTTGTCGCCCTCGAACGTGGCGTACACGTCCAGGTCCGCACGCAGCGAGGCGAAGCGGTTTTCGATCAGGAACCCGGCGCCGCCGCAGGCCTCCCGGCATTCCTGCAGGGTGTCCAGGGCGTGCCAGGTGCTCAGCGGCTTCAGCGCTGCAGCCAGGGTTTCCAGATCCTGGCGGTCCGCGTCGGTATCGTGGGCACCGGAGAAGACGTCGTCGAACTTCTCCAGCAGCTGTTCGTGGGCGAAGGCGGCCGCGTAGGTGGTGGCCAGCCGGGTGAACAACCGCCGCTGGTGGCGCTGGTAGTCAAGGAGGACTTCCTCCTCGGTGTGGGAGGAGGCATTGAACTGGCGGCGCTCGGTGGCGTACTGGATGGCCGCCTTCAAAGCCACCTTGGAGGCGGCGACGGCGGCACCGTCCAGTGATACCCGACCCTGGACCAGGGTGCCCAGCATGGTGAAGAAGCGCCGGCCGGGGCTGGCGATGGGCGAGGTGTAGTTTCCGTCCACGTCAACGTTGCCATACCGGTTCAGGAGGTTGGTCCTGGGGATGCGGACGTTGGTGAAGTGCAGGCGGCCGTTGTCGATGCCGTTGAGGCCACCCTTGATGCCGTCGTCCTCGCCGCCAATGCCGGGCAGGAACTCCTTGGTCCGGGGGTCCCGCAGGTCCACGTAGAAGGCGTGGACTCCATGGTTCACGCCGCGGGTGACCAGCTGGGCGAAGACCACGGCGCCCAGCCCGTCAGTGGCGGCGTTGCCGATGTAGTCCTTCCAGGCCGCCCGGAAGGGGGTATGGATGACGAATTCTTCGGTGTCGGGATCGTAGGTGGCGGTGGTGGCGATGCTGGCCACATCTGAGCCGTGGCCGGTCTCGGTCATGGCGAAGCAGCCGGGGATCTCGAGGCTCATGATTCCCGGCAGCCACTTCGCGTGGTGTTCAGCCGTGCCCAAGTGCATCACCGCGGAACCGAAGAGTCCCCACTGGACGCCGGCCTTGATCTGGAGCGAGGGGTCGGCCACCACCAGTTCCTCAAAACCTGCGATGTTTCCGCCGTGGTCGTCCGAGCCGCCCAGGTCAGATGGGAAGGCGCGGTGCACGGCCTCATTGTCCACGAGGTATTTGAGCTGGCCGAAGACGCGTTCACGGTGGTCCGTGTGGGTCAGGCCCTCCACTTTGTGCAGTTCCGGCCTGGCTGCCAGGTCCCGCGCCTGGCGGCGGACATCGGCCCACTTTCCCAGGAGCTGCCTGCCCAATGCCTCGACGTCGACGGCGGGTTCGGAACTTTTGTCCGGAGTGGCGGCAGGCGTTGCCGCGGGGCGGAGGCCCTTGCCGGCTTGGCGTTCCACTACATCAGTCATGTCACAGTCCTTCTTTGGCGGATAACTTGGTGGTTGGTGAAGCAGGGGTGAGCTCAGGGGCTATGCCAACGCACAGCCACGCCGTGATCTGGCGCGCCATGCTCTCTTGGGTTGGCTTGGCAGGGGACTCGGGGGTGCTGAGCCACTGTTCGCCGGCATTCCGCACCAGGCCGATGGCCGCCTTGGGCCAGTAGCCGATGACGGCTTCTCCGACGTCGCCCAGGTGCGAGCGCATCGGTTTGGCGATCATGTCCGCGATGGCGTCGAAGAAGTGTCCCAGCGGGCCGCCTGCGGCTGCAGGATGGGCAGGGCCGGGCTGGTCAGCCGGCGCATAGCTTGTGACAAACGCGTAGACGTTGGGGCTGGTGTCCGCCATTTGCAGGTAGGCCGATACCATCGCCAGCAGCCCTTCCCGGGGTGTGACGGCACTTTGCGCAGCTTCCTGGATGCGGTGCTGCATCTGGCTGAGGACCACTTCTCCCACAGCCTGCTGCAGCCCGGCTTTGTCCCCAAAGTAGCGGTAGAAGACCGATTTGGAGGTCCCGGCGGCAGTTGCGATGTCCTCCATCGAGGCGTCGCTGCCCAGTGCATGCACTGCCCGGCGGGCCTGCTTGATCAGCTCTGTGCGGCGTTCCTCGCGGTGGCTTTGCCAGCGCGAGGAACGCCCGTCCGGGCTTGCGGGTTGTTGAAGCCCGATGGAAGGAGAGATGTTTGTGTCCTGAAAGTTCACGATACCCAGCGTATCAGGTACGCTGGGTATCGGTAACCGCATGTGACCCGAGGAGCCTTCCATGTCCATAGACGGACAGTCCACCCCCGCGCCTGATGGATCAGCCTCAGCCGCCGTCCCGCCAACCCGCAGGGCGGTGGTCGTCGGCGGAAACAGGATTCCGTTCGCCCGCGCCGGCGGCGCCTATGCAAAGTCTTCCAACCAGGACATGCTGACCGCTGCCCTGGACGGCCTGATCGCACGCTTCGGACTTCAGGACGAGCGGATCGGCCAGGTGGCAGCGGGCGCGGTGCTCAAGCATTCCAAAGATTTCAACCTCACCAGGGAAGCCGTACTCGGCACGGCACTCTCGGCCGAAACTCCCGTCTACGACCTCCAGCAGGCATGTGCCACAGGCCTTGAAACGGTTGTGGGGCTGTCGAACAAGATCAAGCTGGGTCAAATCGACTCGGCCATCGCCGGCGGCGTTGATTCGGCATCCGACGCACCGGTGGTTGTCAGCGAAGGTCTTCGCGAGGTAATCCTGGACCTGCACCGCGCCAAGACACTTCCCCAGCGGCTGCAGATCCTGAGCCGGCTGCGACCCAAGGACTTGGCGCCGCTGGCCCCCGGTACGGGAGAGCCGCGTACCGGCCTGACCATGGGCGAGCACCAGGCCCTCACCACCGCACAGTGGAAAATCTCCCGCGAAGCCCAGGACGAGCTGGCCTTGAACAGCCACCACAACCTGGCCGCCGCCTACGATTCAGGCTTCTTTGATGACCTGCTGACCCCGTACCGCGGGCTGACGCGCGACGCGAACCTCCGCGCCGATACCTCAAAGGAAAAGCTCGCTTCCCTGAAGCCGGTCTTTGGCCGCAACCTCGGTGCAGATGCCACCATGACCGCAGGCAACTCCACGCCGCTGACGGACGGGGCCTCCACGGTGTTGCTGGCTTCCGACGAATGGGCAGACGCCCGGGACCTGCCCAAGCTGGCCGCCGTGGTTGACGCCGAGGCTGCTGCGGTGGATTTTGTGCACGGCAAGGACGGGTTGCTGATGGCGCCCGTGTTCGCTGTGCCACGGCTCCTGGCCCGGCAAAACCTGACGCTTGCTGACTTTGACTACTTCGAGATTCACGAAGCCTTTGCCGCCACTGTCCTCAGCACACTGGCTGCATGGGAGGACGAGGAGTTCGGCCGCACCCGCCTGGGCCTGGAAGGTGCGTTCGGCAGCATTGACCGATCGCGCCTCAACGTCAACGGGTCTTCGCTGGCGGCGGGCCACCCGTTCGCCGCAACCGGCGGCCGCATCGTCGCCACCCTGGCCAAGATGCTGCACGCCAAGGCGGCTTCCACCGGCCGTCCTGCCCGCGGCCTGGTGTCCGTTTGCGCAGCCGGCGGCCAGGGCGTCGTCGCGATCCTGGAATCTCTGTAGGGGGCGGCATGGCAGACAAATACACGCAACTGGTCAACAGCGGCCTGGGCCGCAACCTGGCAAAGAAGCTCGGCCTTCCGCAGCCCGCTGTCCTGCGCCGCTACGAGCCGGGCCAGCCGCTGGTGACGGGACCCGTCGTCGTCGTGGGGGATACTGCAGGGGCAGACAAACTGGCCGCGGAACTGCTGTCCTGGGACCTTGACGTCAGGCGGCACGCTGTCCCGGCCGAAAAACTCGGCGCCATCATCCTGGTCCTCGACGAGGTGGAGCACCCGGCAGAGCTGGAAAAGCCCGTACTGGCCGCGGCCGGCTCGCTCCGGGACCTGCGGCCAGGTGGCCGGATCATCACGTTGTCGCGTCCCGCAGCGGAGGCGACCTCACCCGAAACCGCTGCGGCACGGCAGGGGGTGGATGGCTTCCTGCGTTCCCTTGCCAAGGAACTGCGGGCAGGGGCAACGGGTAACGGCGTACTCCTGGCAGACGGCACCACATCCATCAGTCCCAGCACCCTCGGTGCCATCAGGTT